>JAISZT010000067.1 GCA_031284485.1 Desulfovibrio sp. | reverse complement strand
TTCAGAAGAGCTTGGGATATCTCTCACCGGTGGAGTTTATGAAGACATCACAAGATAGAAAAAACTATCACAAGGCCGCGTGAGTATGCCCTCCGATTTTGACAGACTACATCAGTCTTGCAAAAGTCTGTGAATCGCATAGGATACGGCGCGGGGCCACACTGTGCGATAAAAGTGAGAACATGACAAAACCGCTGAAAATTCTTTTTTTGCTGCAAGATCTCTGTTTTGGAGGCACACAGCGGCAAACGCTGGAGTTGGCCCGCCGCCTTGACAGGAATCTTTTTTCTCCGTCCATGCTCACGCTGACCGGTAAAACAGACCTGGACCAGGTTGCCGTGGAGGCCGATATCACGGTGCGCCATCTGGGGGTTTCCCGCAGAGTTGCGCCCCTTTTTTTCCTGAACCTTCGTAACGCGATCAGAGAAGCCGCGCCGGACATCCTTGTGCCCTGCACCGCTCTGCCCAATATCTGGGGACGGATCTGGGGGCGGTATTTGCGCGTGCCGGTTATTATCGGAACATGCAGGGGAGGCAGCGCTCTGGCGTGCCAGCATGAGGCCCTGCTCTGGCGGCTGACCCACCACATGATCTGTAATTCTACTGAATTGTACATAAAACTTCAGCGTCTTGGCGTGCCCGCAACGCGGTTGACCTACATTGCGAACGGCGTTGACAGTGCTTTGTTTATGCCCGCGCCGGTGCCGCTTTCCGGGCGGGAACCTGTAATTCTTTGTGTGGCGCGACTGGTGGAAGACAAAAATCACCACACCCTCCTGCGGGCCTTCAAGGAAGTTTTACAGAGCATTCCAGAGGCGCGTTTGCGGCTTGTCGGCGATGGCCCGGAAGAAGCGAATCTGCGGCGATGGGTCGGTGAACACGGCATGTCCGGCAGCGTGGATTTTTTTCCGGGTGGAACCGATATGAGGCCGCACTATGCGCAGGCGCGCGTTTTTGCCCTCTCCTCGGTGCGGGAGGGGCAGCCGAATGTGATTCTGGAAGCCATGGCCTGCGGGCTGCCGGTATGCGCAACATCTGTAGGGGGGATTCCCGACATGGTGGAGGAAAACATCACCGGGTTTCTTTCTCCGGCAAAGGATCATGCCGGGCTCGGACATAATTGCGTCCGTCTGCTGGCGGATGCGCGGCGTTGCGAATCCATGGGCGGCGCCGGCCGGATTCGCGTGGAGAGGGAATTTTCTTTTGGCGCAATGGTTGAGGCGCATCAACAATTATTTACGCGTTTATGGGAAGCAGGATGACGTTATCGGCGCGCGCCCTGCTTGCAGGCGGACTTTTGGTGTTGTTGTCCGCGGGGATACAACGTACTGTGTTTGCTGCGCCCGTTGAGGTCGCCGAACTGTGGACGGGGACGATCTACACTTCCACCTACCGGATAGGAATATGCTTTTCATCCGAAGGCAAGGTGCGCGGCGTTATGCACCTGCGCACCAGAAAAGGCGATGTGGACGTGTATCACTTTTTTGGCACGGTAAAAGATAATGAAGTAAACGCCGCGCATTCTTCCGGGCAAACGTTCAGATGGCGTCTGGTGTCCGCGAAAAAGGTTGAGGGCGAGATTGTCCTGAAAAGCGGCAGAAAAATTGCTCTTGACGGAGTGCGGCACCATGACGCGCGCCTTGCGCCGGAAGATTGCGCCCCATTACGGGAATAAGAACGTGCACGCAGAAATTTTTTTTTGAGGAGAACATATGGCTCTGGCATTGCTGTTGTCAGCCATAGCGCAGTGCTGTTTTTTATATTTTTTGACTCGCGTCGGACAATCACTGACAAACAGGGAACTGGAAGACAGGGAGGCGAATTTTGCCGTTCCGGAGAACAAATGGCCGAGAACCGCGTTGATCGTTCCTGTGGCCGGTACGCGTCCGCGCATGACTGAAGCTCTTAAAAGCCTTCTTTGCCAGGATTATCCAGGATTGACGCCGGTATTTGTCACGGCGACGGAAGAAGAACCGGCGGCCGGACTGATACGCGATCTGCAAAAGGAGCATCCTGTGTTGCGCCATGTGGTGGCGGGGCAGGCCAGGAATTGCGGGCAGAAAAACCACAACAGCCTGCGTGGCGTCGCGGCTGTCGGCGACGGAGCGGATGTGTATGTTTTCAGCGACAGCACGCATTTTGCCGATCCCGATTTCATCAGACATCTTGTCGGGCCGCTTGCTCGCGGCACGGCGGCGATTACAACCGGCTACCACATGGTTGCCCCCCGTGATCGACGGTGCGTCACGCTCTCTTACGCTCTCTGCGTTCTGCTGATGCGTCTGCTGCAGGCCGTGCCCCTGTTCACCCAACTCTGGGGCGGGGCCATGGCCGTGAGCCGCGGCGCTTTTATACAGCACGGGGTTGCGGAACTCTGGTCGCGCAATGTCGTGGACGATTGCTCATTGACCGGGATTCTGTCGCGTCAAGGCATACGTATCCGGTTGTGTCCCGGCGCGTTGCTGCGCACCGATGCGTCCGCGCATGCTTTGCCGGTCTGGCGGGCATGGATGGAGCGGCAAGTGCTTTTCCTCAAGTTTTGCGTTCCGGGACAATGGCCTTTTTTGTGCGCGTTCGCTCTGCTTATGTTTCTGCCTGTTGTGCTCGCCGCGACGGCTCTGTGCGGCGGTTTGCTGAATATCGGCAGCGGAGGGGCAGTGGCGGCGGCCCTGGCCTATCTTGCGGCGCTGTCGGCGGTGCTGAACTCCTGGCGGAATTTTTTCGCTGTGGCGCTGCCCTTGCCCCGTTTGTTGCCGGCCTTTGCCTGCGCAACGGGCATGTTCGCTTTTGTGTGCCTGCGCGGTCTGACCGCCGAAGGCATTGTCTGGCACGGCATCGCCTACACTGTGGGTGAGGGAGGACAAGTGCTCGGGATGAAGCCTTTATGATCAAAAAGAGCAATTTGACACGGCATTCTGTCAATTCGGGATTTTGACATGCATTCCGCCGCGGCGTACATATAAATCATGATTGCCATGTCTGATCTTTTTCGCGTCAGCCTCCGGCAGGTTGTGCGGCAACGCGGCTTCGGGGTGATTTTATCAATCGCTCTGGGCATTACTGCCTTTATTGTTCTCTCGGTGCTGGGCCGCGAAATCCGGTATAAGGTCGGGCAGGATATGGTGCTCATGGGCGGGGTCAACGTCATCCGCGTGTTTATGGACGACCGTCAGTATCCCGGCCAGCCGATACGCGAATTTTTTCCCGCGACGGTTGACGCCCTGCGCACATTGCCGGGCGTTGGCCTTGTGAGCCGCAATGTGTGGGGGAACAAAAATTTTTCACTGCGCGGCGAAGGCGAACGTTCCCTGAATATGTCTTTCATCGGTATAGACCAGTATTACCCGGCGGTGTTTTCCGTGGATCTGACGGCCGGCCGGTTTTTCGGGGATGAAGATATTGAGCAGCGCCGCAGAGTGTGCATGTTGGGACGCGACGCGGCAAAGGATCTTTTCGGCAGTCCCGAAGAAGCTGTTGGTCGTTTGCTTTTTTTGGATAAAGATGTGTTCGAGGTGGTTGGCGTGATCAGCGGCGTTATGATCGGGGAATGGGGCAAGGGTGGTTTTTTGCCGTACTCCACCATGATTGACAGAAACTGGGGAGACGGCAAGATAACGCGGCTTTTTGTGCGCGCGATTGGTTGGGAGGATGTGGCGCCGCTTATCCGGCTCATCCCCGATGTTGTGCGTGAGCACCAGTCCGCCCCCTATCTGGTCACTTTCACCCAGGAAGATCAGCTCAAGCGCATCAAGAGCACGTTTATGTGGGTTGAAGCTCTGCTGTGGCTTGGCATTGCCGCTTCACTCATGCTGGGCGGTTTTGGCATCTGGCACGGCACATTTGCCGCTGTGCGCGCCCGCACGCGTGAAGTGGGGCTTAAAAAGGCAATGGGCGGCTCCGATGCCGACATTATGGCCCAATTTCTGGCTGAGGCCCTCTGCAAGGCCGTGGCCGGAGGAGTTTTTGGAATCGTGACCGGCACTTTTCTCGTGGCCTTGGGCGCTTGGGCGCTTGGCACGGGTTTTTCCTATGCCCTGCTGTTCAGCAGCAGTCTGGGGAGCATTGTCTTTTCCGCCATCATAGGGGTGGGGGGCGGGTTGTACCCGGCTATCCAGGCCAGCCGTATGGATGTTGTTTCCGCACTGCGTTTTGAATAGGTACCCTATGCCGCCAGTTGTTATAGCCAAAGATATATACAAATGTTACGCCGGGTTTGATCCGGTGTTGCGCGGCGTGAGCATGGAAGTGGAAGCGGGTGAAATGGTCGCTGTTATGGGGCCGTCCGGCTGCGGAAAATCTACCATGTTGCATATTCTGGGCATGCTGCATGCGCCGGATGATGGGCGGCTGGAAATTCTCGGCACCGACGTGTCAATGCTTGATCGTGATCAGACGGCAGCGTTCCGGCGTGGAAACATAGGCTTTGTCATGCAGTCCAGCAATCTTTTTGACCACTCCACTGTGTTTGAAAATGTTGAATTTCCACTTATTTATGAAGGTATTCCTCCGCAGGAGCGTTGGGAAAGGGTTATCCGGGCGCTTGATCTCGTGCGACTTTCGGCCAGGGTACATTACCGCAGCAATCGCCTTTCGGGGGGCGAACAGCAACGTGCCGCCATTGCCAGAGCCATGGTGAACAACCCGCGAATTTTGCTGGCGGACGAGCCGACAGGCGCGCTGGACGCCGTCACCAGCCGTTTGATTATGGAGAACTTTCGTACCTTGTGTCATTCGAGCGGTGTGGCCGCGGTAATGGTGACGCACGACCCCAAAATGGCCGAATTCTGTGACAGCATCTACACGCTGGAGGACGGGATTCTGAACTGCCGACGCCGCGAGTTGGCTGCCGTGGTGAATGTAACACCTGACAATCCGGGTGAACCGGGTATGCCCAGAGGTGCGCTTGTGACGGAACGCTTCTCCGATGTTTCGGAACCGGGCCTGCTGGAAGAAACAAAAAGTCTGTATGAAAAAGGGCTTCTTTCACGTATCTATGCCATGCACGGCAGCAGTTTTCTGAAAAATCCCGAAGACTATACCCTGCCCTTGGCCGTGCGCGTCATTGGAATCCGGCAGTTTTTTTCCGGCCTGCTGCTTTTTTTCCGGCAACTGCGCGACGCGTCGTCCTGTGTTCGGGATATGTGGCGGGAGGCTGCGGAACCGGGGCGCAAGGCGGGCGGTCTGCTGCGCCGTCTGCGTGCCTTTGCCGTGGGGCTGGCGCTTGACAGATGGGGAAAAGAGGAAAATATCGGGTATTTTTACGCCACAGACAGCGGGGTATTGTCGGACGCGTGTTTTGTGGCCGCACGGCTTTTGGATGTGCCTTTCGCTTTTGTCGTGAGGGATTCAGACCTTGTCCGCCCTGACGACAGCCTGTCCGTAAAAGCCGGTTCGGCGGCTTTTGTGCGCTGTGATACGGAATCGGCGCGCGCGGCCCTGTGCAAATTTCTTCCCGATATGTCCCATGATAAATTTTTGTATTTTCGTGATGTTACTGAATCGGCTGAACGATTGCAGGGATTTTTACGGTAGCCGTACATGGACGATGAGTTCGCCAGAAGGATGATTTATGAACTTTACCGGGGTGCGTGTGCTTGTTGTGGGTGATGTGATGCTTGATCAATACATCGTAAGCCGCGTGAGCCGAATTTCGCCCGAAGCGCCCGTGCCGGTGGCCAATGTGGCCAATAAATGGGCTGTTCCCGGCGGCGCGGCGAATGTGGCGCGCAATCTGGCAGGGCTTGGGGCGGCTGTTGATCTTGTGGGACTTGTCGGTCAGGATGACGCGGGCGAAAATTTACGTCGGGAACTGGTGGGCATTGGCGACGGACTGGTGTCGTCCCCTGCGCGGCGTTCGACATGCAAGACAAGGATACTTGCCCAGGGGCAACAGTTGCTACGGCTGGATGAAGAGCAGACGGATCCGCCGCGCCCGAATGAGTATGAATATTTGTGCCGGAATTTTCTGGAATTCCTGCCCGTCTGTCAGGTTGTAGTTCTTTCCGACTATGCCAAGGGCGTTCTCGCGTCATTGCCGGGCAACGCCGGTCTGTGCGCCTTCGCCATTGGGCAGACGCGCGGAAAAGGCGTTCCTGTGCTTGTGGATCCCAAGGGGGGGCAATGGTCACGTTATGCCGGGGCACAGTGCGTTACGCCCAACAGCGCGGAATTTGCCGTTGCCTGTGGCCGGGAAGCGACTGCGGAATTTGACGGGCCGACGCGTGAAGAACTGGCGTCAAACCTGTGCGGCGAGTATGGTTTCGAGCGCCTTCTGCTCACACGCGGCGCCAGGGGCATGGCGCTTTTTGAGCCGGGCGTCGCGCCGCGCTACGTACGCAATGTCACGCGCGAGGTAGCCGACGTTTCCGGGGCAGGCGATACCGTTATCGCTTCTCTCGCGGCCTGTGTGGCCAAAGGCCTTGCCTGGGACGAAGCCGCGCGCATTGCCAATATCGCCGCAGGCGTGGCCGTGGGCAAGGTGGGCGCAGCGCCGGTGTCGCTGGTCGAGCTCAATCAGGCTCTGCGTGATAATTCCGACAATCCGAAATTATACGAGACTGCGGATCTTTTGAAAAAAATTGAAGAGTGGCGGCGGGCCGATGAAAGCATTGTGTTTACAAACGGCTGCTTTGATCTGCTGCATCCCGGCCATATTTCTCTGATCCGCCAGTGCGCGGCCCAGGGGGACAGGGTGGTGGTGGCGCTGAATTCCGACGTTTCCGTGCGCCGCCTTAAAGGGTCGACACGCCCGATCCAGAATGAACAGAGCCGCACGCTGCTCATCGCGGCCCTGCAGGGGGTTGACGCGGTAGCGTTGTTTGACGAGGACACACCTTTGAACCTGATACACGACGTAAAACCGGACGTGCTGGTCAAAGGCAGCGATTATGCCGAGCAGAATGTTGTCGGGGCCGATTTTGTGCGGAGCTACGGCGGCCGCGTGTATCTGGCCTACTTGACTGAAGGATGCAGCACGACGGGGCTTGTGCGTAAAATGAGCAATTGAGGACTACCCATGGGATGCATTCTCGTGGCCGACATTGGCGGGACAAACTGCCGTTTAGCCCGCTTCAGCCTGGATGACGGATCACTTGCGCTTGATCGCGCCGTCTGGATTTCCACAAAAGACGTCGCGGATACGCAGACGCTTCTTGCCGCCATGTTCCGGGAATTGGACACGATTCCGGCTATGGCCGACGCCCTTGTGGCGGCCGTGGCCGGATCGGTGGCGGGCCACCGCGGTAAACTGACGAATGCCGCGTTGCAGGTGGATCTTACGGATGCCGCCGCCCGCCAAGGCATTGCGCGCGCGCTTGTCATCAATGATTTTGCGGCTCAGGCGTATGCCTGTGTCACGGAAATCGGGCGGAAGGCGCGCCGCATAACGCCGCGGATTCCACCAAAACAGCGGAAAAATACCGGACATTGCGGCGTGATTGGCGCGGGCACCGGATTGGGCATGGCCTTGCTTTTACGCGACAAACGGCATGGAGCGCTGACGCCTGTATCTTCTGAAGGCGGGCACGCCGGCTTCCCTTTTGTGGGGGAGGAGGAACATGCCTTTCATGAGTTTGTCCGTCGGGAAAGGGGTTGCGATTTCGCGCGGGCCGAGGATATTTTGAGCGGCAGGGGGCTTGCGCTACTGCACCGCTATCTTGCCGGCGAAAGCCTTGGAGCGCGTGAAATCGGCAAAAGAGCGCTGCGTTCAGATACCCCGACGCTACGCTGGTTTTCGCGTTTTTACGCTCGCGCTTGCCGTAACTGGATTCTGACAACTCTCTGCACAGAGGGCTTGTGGATAGCGGGCGGCATAGCCGCCGGTGATCCCCTGTGCGTGACGAGCGGGTATTTTTTGCGCGAATTGTACGCGTCGGAGCAGACGCTCATTTCCGAAGTGCCGGTCTATCTGATTGAGGACAGGAACAGCGGATTGTGGGGCGCTGCCCGCGCCGGGCTTGATCTGCTGGAAGGATCGGCATGAGCGTTTCTCCTGTCCTGCGCATGGGGCGCATAGGCTACCTCAATGTGTTGCCCGTTTATTACCCCCTCGAATCCGGCATCCTGCCGCACGACTTTGAGATTGTGTCCGGCCCTCCGGCACTGCTCAACAACATGATGGCCAGAGGGGATCTGCACATTTCCTCAACATCCTGTTTTGAATACGCAAGTCGGCCCGAACGCTACTATCTGGTAAAAAATCTTTCCATTGGGTCGCGCGGTCCGGTTATGAGCGTACTTCTGCTTTCCAGGTTGCCTGTTGAGCGGCTGGAAGGACGGGAAATTCTGATAAGCGGTGAAACGCATACGTCTGTCGCCTTGCTGCGCCTGCTTTTACGCTCCCGGTATCGGATAAGCGCGCGTTTTTCCACCGGTCAGGTCACGCCTGCCCTGCACTCGCCAACCCCCCCGACGGCTTTTCTGGCTATCGGGGACGAAGCGCTACGTTTGCGCAATCACCCGGAATACCCTTTTCGCCTGGATATGGCCGAGGCGTGGAGGGAATGGACGGGACTGCCTTTTATTTTCGGCTTGTGGGTTATCAGCCGTGAGGCTGTTGAAAACGGCCTGTTTGCGAGTGATCCCGGGGAACTGCTGCGGCGCGGGCGGGATTGGGGACTTGCGCATATGGATGTGATCCTGAACCTCACCGGATATGGCTGCCCGCTCTCAAGGGAGGATCTGGAAGTGTATTATCGTGACGGACTGGTTTACAGCCTGGGTGAGGAAGAATTACGGGGATTGCGCCTCTTTTACAAGAAGCTTGCCGAGGCCGCGATGATTCCCGCAGTGCCTCCGTTGCGCTTTTATTGAAATATAATGCCGCAAGACCTGCAGTTGGTCAATTTTGACCAGCGAGGGAGCCTGTGTACCCGGAAAGTCGCACTATGACAAAATCGGAACCTGGATCTTCGGATGTGACGCATGCCAGGACACCAATGCAATCGTCAGTACGCAAAAGCCCGCGCCGGCGTAAAAGGTGTATGCCGCCCCGAAGCCATCCCACAGTCCCCCGGCAACGACGCTGGCAAACAACATGGCAACTCCGCTGACAAGGTTGAAAAAACCATAGGACATGCCGCGCATGTCGGCGGGAGCTGTCGCCGCTATCATGGTCGCCAGCAACCCTTGGCTCATGCCCATGTGAACTCCCCACAACGCCACCCCCGCCAGCATGACGCCCCAATGTCCGTCAATGGAAAGAAGCAGGTCGGCACACAACAGCATCACAAGGCTGAACGCCAGCAGCCGATTGTGGCTCATTTTGTCCGACAGTTTCCCAAAAGGATAGGCACAGACCGCGTACACAAGATTCATGGCGCCCATGACCAGCGGCACAAGAGATAGAGGTATGCCGCTTTGCTGCGCTCTGAGAACAAGAAATGCCTCACTGAATCTGGCCAGAGAGAATGCCGCGCCTATGACGACAATCCACCAGTACGTACCCCCCATTCTTTTGATGTTTTCCCAACGGATAGGATTACTCAGCTTGACTATACGCTCTTTTTGTCTTTTAGGCTCGCGCAAGCCGATAACCAGAAGAAAAACGGACAGCAAAGCCGGGATAAACGCCAGCCAGAAGACCATTCTGAAGTCATTGGACAACAGCAGCATCAGGCCCGTCGCAATCAAAGGCCCCAGAAACGCTCCAAGCGTATCCAGCGATTGCCGCAAGCCAAAGGAAGCTCCCCGCAATTCGGGCGGGGACAAGTCGGCTACCAAGGCGTCCCGTGGAGCGCCGCGTATTCCTTTGCCGATTCTGTCCATGAGCCTTGCCCCAAGCACAACCCATCCAAGAGTGGTCATGGCAAAAAAAGGTTTGCTGAACGCGCCCAAAGCATAACCAAATAGAGTCAACCCTTTGCGCTTGCCAATATAGTCGCTCAGCGCACCGGAAAAAACCCTAACCATCAACGCCGTTGCTTCCGCCAGTCCTTCTATCAACCCAACCAAGAAGGCGCTCATCCCCAAAGTCGTGACCATGAACAAGGGGAGGATGCTGTGGATCATTTCAGAGGAAATATCCATCAGCATGCTTACAATGCCGAGAATCCAGATATTCTTGGGGATTTGCCGCAAGATAAAACCATTTTTCATTTTGCCTCACATATACCGCTTGAACACGCTGTACGTCACTATTCCCAGAAACGTCATAAAAAGGGAGCCGACGACGTGCAGCCCTACGGCGCATACGGCCCAGAAAATGCGGCGTTGCTGCAAGAGCATGACGACTTCGGCCGAAAAAGTGGAAAATGTTGTCAGCGCGCCAAGAAAGCCGGTGATTATAAACAGGCGCCACTCATAGGTAATGCCGGGATTGAAGGCAAAAATACTCAGGGCGATGCCTATGCAATAGCCGCCTAAAAGGTTCGCGGTCAACGTGCCCATCGGAATTATGGGAAACAGAGAGTTGAGCAGTATGCCAAGGCCCCAGCGCAGACTTGCTCCCAGTGAAGCCCCCAAACTGATTGCGGCAACGAATTTTACCATGAACATCCTCAGTTAAACGGACTGTGTGTTCAATCATCAAAATTGTGCATCCCGATCATCAAGGGAAATCGTCTCATCGCCAAGCAAAAAGCGGATTTTTTGCATCAAATCAGGCAGTTCTTCCTGTGTTGTATTCCAGACTATATCCCAGTTTACGCCTGCGTAGTTGTGTACAAGAATATTACGCATGTTGCACCATGCCCGCACTTCAACAGCAGACAGATTTTGTCCACAAAATTCGGGAAATTTTTTTTATCAGAATTCCCGCGGCCTCTCCGATAATGCCCGGATGTCTTGCCGCAACGTCCTTTGCATCAGAAAAACCCGGAGACACAAAATCAGCATATGGTTCATCCGCTTCATACACAAAATACGGAATGTGTCCCGTTCCAAGCAGTTTGCGCACTACCGAATCCAAATATCTCTAACGGCGCGCACAGTTCGGCGGTTTCACCGCCCGCCGATCCAGTACGTTTCGCCATCGTCCAGATAGCCGTCCATCATGTCGGTAAAGCCTGCCTGCCGGAACAGCCGGCGGTATTCTTCACGGGTTCGCCGCCAGCCCCAGAACTGCTGGCGGCGAATGCCCAAATAATGCAACACTCCGCGAATGAATATCTTGATGGCGTTCACAAGAGCGCCGACCAGCGTGTCTTCTTCCAGAAGCGAGGCGGATATGCAGATAATTTCGCCGCCTTCGTCAAGCTGGGCGCGCAGTTCACGCAAAAGAAGCAGCAATTCCCGTGTGGGGATGCCATAGTCCACGGCGGAAAGGTAGATCATGTCGTACGTTATGTCCGGCGGCAGGCAGGCGGGCGGCAGGCCTATATATATGCGTTCGCTCGGGATATGCTTGCGCAGCCACTTCATGCTCACGGTGCTCGGCTCATTGACGTGCAGGGCGAGATTCGGGATTTTCTCAAGAAGAATATGTTCCATATAGCCGATGCCGCTGCCTATGGAGAGCACACTCGCCTGCCGATCCGGCGGTTTTGCCGCTATATTCGCGGCAAGCCTGCCTGACAGCCAGCAGGCGTTGTGCCTCTTGCGGGTGCGCCAGTCAACGGGGAGTTCGTCCCAGCTCTGATAACGGCGAAACAGTTCTTCATAGAACGCCGCGTAAAATCTGGGTTCGGCCAGACGAAAAAACGACGCGTGCGAAAAGGCCGTGAACGGTATCCCCTGCCAGCTTTCCTGATAAAATCGCCGCACTGCAAGCCTCCAGAAACTGATTACCCGCGCAGAACCTAGTCGCAACCGCGCGCTTCAAGCGCGGCGACAGAAGGCAGGATTTTGCCTTCCAGAAGCTCCAGCGAAGCCCCGCCGCCTGTGGAGATATATCCCATCTTGTCTTCCAGCCCGTAACTTTCCACCGCGGCGACGGAATCCCCGCCGCCCACCACCACAAAGGCTTTGGAATCCGCCAGCGCCCCGGCCAGTGCCTTGGTGCCGGCCCCAAAGGGATATGTTTCAAATGCGCCCACAGGCCCGTTCCAGACGACAGTCGCCGCCTTGTCCAGCAGTTGGGCGTACAAGGCCACGGTTTCGGGGCCTATGTCCAAAATCATTTCATCTGCGGGCGTCGCCTCCGCCTTGCGCGTCACGGCTTTTTGTCCTGGGGCCAGCGCAGGGGCCGTCACCACATCCACAGGCAGAGGCAGTTGCTTGCCGAGCGCTTTGGCGCGTTCCATAATTTTTTTCGCTTCACCGATGAGATCGTTTTCGCACAGGGATGTTCCCACAGCGTATCCGGCCGCCGCCAGAAAGGTATTGGCAATGCCGCCGCCCACAATCAGTGCGTCAACCTTGTCGAGCAAATTGTTCAGCAGAGCCAGTTTTGTAGATACTTTCGATCCGCCGATCACAGCGGCCAGCGGTCTGCGCGGCTTGTCCAGCACCTTGTCGAAAGCCGCCAGTTCCGCGGCCATGAGAGGTCCGGCGCAGGCCTGGGCGGCAAGGCGCACCGCGCCTTCGGTGGACGAGTGCGCACGATGGGCGGCACCGAAAGCGTCCATCACATAAACGTCGCCCAATTTGGCCAGAGCGGCGGCCAGCGTCTGATCATTTTTTGTCTCACCCTTAAAAAAACGGATATTCTCCAACAGCACGCACTGTCCGGGGGAAACCCTGGCCTCGGCCAGTTCTCTGACAACAGGCACTTCTCTCTTGAGCAGTTCCTCAAGGCGTGCGGCCACGGGTTTGAGGGAAAACTGCTCGTCGTACTGCCCTTCCACCGGACGCCCCAAATGTGAGAGCACAATCACCCCCGCCCCCTTGTCGAGCGCAAGCTGTAACGTGGGAAACGCGGCGCGGATACGCTTGTCGTTGGTAATTTTTCCGTCTTTCATGGGCACGTTGAGGTCTTGCCGGACGACAACGGTTTTTCCCTGCAGATTCAGGTCGTTCATGGTTTTGATCGGCATGGCTGCCTCCTGGTATGGAAGAATTGCGGGCGGAATCACGCGCCCAAAAGTTCCAAAGCTGTTTTTACCACTCTATCCACTGTAAGTCCAAAGTGCTCGTACAAGTCATTGGCGGGCGCTGACGCGCCAAAGTGCGGCATTCCCAGCACGGCGCCGTCAAGCCCCACGTATTTACGCCAGTAATCCGGGGCGGCGGCTTCCGCCGCCAGCCGCGCGCGCACCTTGTCCGGCAGCACGCTTTCCCTGTAGGCCGCGTCCTGGGCGTCAAAAATTTCCGCACAGGGCATGGAAACCACCCGCGCCCGGCGGCCGAGCGCCACAAGTTTTTCCGCCGCCTGCGCGGCAAGGGAAACTTCCGAACCTGTAGCCAGCAAAAGCAGCTCCGGCGCGCCTTCACAGTCGCACAGCACATAACCGCCCCTGGCGACGGCCTCGGTCTGCGCCTCGCTGCGGTCGAAAAACGGCAGGTTCTGGCGCGACAGGGAAAGGCAGACAGGCGTTTTACGGTTTTCCAGGGCGCTTTTCCAGGCGGCAGCGGTTTCCACGGCGTCGCAGGGTCGCCAGAGCAGAAGATTGGGGGTCGCGCGCAGCATGGCAAGCTGCTCTACCGGCTGGTGTGTGGGGCCGTCTTCACCCACGCCGATGGAATCGTGCGTCAGCACCCAGACAACCCTGATGCCCATGATGGCGGCAAGACGAATCGCGTTTTTGGCCTGATCGGAAAAGGCCATAAAGGTTCCGCCGTAGGGGATAAACCCGCCGTGCAGGGCAAGGCCGTTCATGATCGCGCTCATGCCGAATTCACGCACACCGTAGGAAATATGGTTGCCGGAGCAGGAAGCGGGAGCAAAACTTTCCGAGCCCTGTGCGAACGTGCACACAGAACCGGTAAGATCGGCCGAGCCGCCGAGCAGTTCCGGCAGATGGAGCACAAGATGATCCAGAACATTTTTTGAGGCCGTGCGCGTCGCTGTTGCCGCGCGACCGTCCTTGATTTTTTGCAGCATATTCCCTGCGATGTCCGTCCAGTTTTTGGGCAATGCGCCGTTTACGCGCCGCAGAAATTCCGCCGCCCGCTCAGGGCAGTCTTTTCGATAGGCGGCAAAGGCCGTATTCCAGACGGCTTCGGCCTTTTCCCCGGCGGTGCGGGCGTCCCAGTCCGCGTAAATATCCCGGGGTATGACAAAGGGCGGATATTCCCATTCCAGCGTCCTGCGCGCGTCCGCAACGGCTTTTTCGCCAAGGGGCGCGCCGTGGCAGGCGGCGGAGTCCACCTTGGGCGAACCGAAACCAATGTGCGTCCGGCAGATGATCAGGCTTGGCCGATCGGCATCGGCTCGCGCCAGGGCAAGCGCCCCGTCCAGAGCCTCCGCGTCGTGTCCGTCCACAGGGCCGACGACCTGCCAGTGGCAGGCCGCAAAGCGCGCGCCCACATCCTCGTCGCACCAGGCCTCAATCCGTCCGTCTATGGAAATCCCGTTGGCGTCGTACAGCACGATCAGTTTGCCGAGTTTCCAGACGCCGGCGAGTGCGCAGGCCTCATGAGAAACCCCTTCCATCAGGCAGCCGTCGCCGCAAAAAACATAGGTGCGGTGATCTACAATCGTATGACGCGGCGTATTGAATTGTACCGCCAACATGCGCTCGGCCAGGGCCATGCCGACGGCGGAGGAAATGCCCTGCCCCAAAGGGCCGGTGGTCATCTCCACGCCGGGACAGATCCCGCGCTCCGGATGACCCGGCGTTTTGGAATTCCACTGACGAAAATTTTTGATGTCGTCCACAGACAGGTCATAGCCGGTCAAATGCAGGACAGCGTACAGCAGCATGGATGCGTGCCCGTTGGACAGCACAAAACGATCGCGATCCGGCCAGTCCGGATTGGACGGATTGTGCTTGAAACCGTGCCGCCACAGGGCTTCAGCCATATCGGCCATACCGAGGGGAGCGCCGGGATGCCCGGATTGGGATTTTTCGATGGCGTCAACGGCAAGGACGCGGATGGCATTGGCGCATTGTCTGCGTGTGGGCATGGGCTGTTCCTCATTGTCCGGATTTGGCGGCCAGCATGAATGTTTTCAGGCGCGTCGCGTAGGGTTTGTGTCCAAAAAAAGAGGAGCCTGAAACCAGCACATCCGCTCCGGCCGCAACCAGTTCGGCGGTGTTTTCCGGGCAGACCCCGCCATCCACCTGAATGGTGACGTCCGACGCGCCGATATCGGTCAGCAACTTTTTTGCCGCGCGGAGTTTGGCAAAAGTCTCCGGTAAAAATTTCTGGCCGGAGAAACCGGGATTGACGGACATCAGAAGCAGCATGTCCATATCCCGCGCCAGCCAGCGCACCGCAGAAATATCCGTGCCGGGATTCAGCGCAAGCCCCGCCTTGAGGTCCAAAGCGCGAATTTCGGCCAGGGTGCGCCGGGCATGGCGGTCTGTCTCGGCATGGATGACGATCATATCCGCCCCGGCGTCCCTGAACGCCAGCAGATGCCGCGCAGGCTCCTCAATCATCAGGTGCACGTCAAAAAAAAGCTTGCTGCGGGACCGCAGAGCCTTGATGAGCGGCGGACCAAAGGTGATGTTGGGCACAAACACGCCGTCCATGATGTCAAGGTGCAGCCAGGTCACGCCGGCGTTTTCCAATTCGGCCAATTCTTCCGCCAGCCTGGAAAAATCGGCGGATAGCAGCGAAGGGGCAAGAATCACAGCTTCCTCATGACTTTTCAGCCAGTATGCGCCGCACGGCAAAAAGCTCTTTTCTGAGCATCTGCATGAAGGCCGGGTCGGGCACAGGCGCCATGCCTTCGGGCAGATCCTCATCCAGAACGGCGCTGCCCTCCAACACGCGGCGCGCCCCGTCAATGGTCATGCCCTGTTCGTGAAGCAATTGCTGGATGCGGCGCAGCATGGCTATATGGGATTCAGTGTACAGGCGCTGTTCGCTGCCGGTGCGCAAAGGGGCGATCTGGGGAAATTCCGTTTCCCAGAAGCGCAACGCGGAAGCGTTGACGTTGAGCAGCTTCGCCACCTCGCCGATGCGGTATTTTTTTTCCGGCATAGGCTTTTCGTTTCCTGTTTGAGCATTTTCAAAGTCAAACCGCTCTATATACGTACCCCTAGAGCCTGAATGAGTGATTGTGCCACTTTTTCCCTCTCCTTGTCCACTTCGGCGTCCTTGAGTGTCCGAGCAGGATGGCGGAAGGTCAGGCGGAAGGTCAGGCGGCGCTCGCCCTGCGCGTCTTGCGGCTCAAAACAGTCTGTCAGCGCCACGTCGGCAAGAAGCGGATGGTCAAGTTTTTTCAGATGGTCAAACACCTGTCCGGCGTACAGGCCGGAATCCGTGATAACCGTTATATCGCGGCGCACAGGGGGATACACGGGGAGCGGAACAAATTGCATGTGGGCGCTCTCGTGCAGCGCGCGTAGCGCGTCCAGGCCGAGTTCCGCCAGCCATACGTCTTTGCGGGCGTGAAAAGGCTCGGCCAGGGCCGGTTTGAGGCGGCCCATCCACCCGATCGTCTGTCCGGTTGTTCGCCCGTCCACCTGTCCGGCGAGGCGCAATTCCACGCAGGGGAGCAGCCAGGGGTGCCCGTTTTTTTGTTCGCAAAGCGGCGCGGACAGGTGCAGAAAATGCAGCAGATGCTCCACAATTCCCTTGATGTCCGCGTAGTCCATGTCCGCTTCAGGCCGGGGCCAGGCCGCGTCATGGCGCGCGCCATACAGGAGTATGCCGATTTTGCCTGTTTCACGCACACCCGTTCCCGTGCTGGCGGATGTTTCTGTCGCGTCCGCCGCAAAGGTGTGTGCCAGTTCAAAAATACGCAGTCCCTGCGCGCCTTGGGCCAGATTGTTGCGTAGCGTCTGGAGCAGCCCCGGAGCAAGCGCCGTGCGCAGCACGTCCTGCTCCGCCGAAAGAGGATTGAGAATGGACACGCGGTCTTCTTTGGGCAACCCGAGGTGGTCAAGATCCTTGTGCCCGACAAAACTGTAGTTGACCGCTTCGTTGAGGCCAAGCCCCGCCCCCCAATGCCTGATGCGCGACCAGAAAGCATAGAGCGACGGGGCCTGCCCCGCGCGCCCGATGTCCTGTCCGGCCTGCGGCGACACGGGAGGGATGGAGTCCAGCCCGTGCAAACGACCGACTTCTTCAATCAAATCGGCTTCGCGGGTGATATCCGGACGCCAGCTCGGCTGGCTGACCTGCCAGACATCGCGTTGGCCGCCCGCAACGCTTTTGTCCACAGCGCAGCCGATGTCCCTGAGTGATTTTTCGCTGAACTCCGCGGACAGGGAAACGCCCAGCAGGGTATGAGCCCTGGCGGGCCGGTAGGAAATGCGCGCCGGGACAAAAGGAGAGGGTTCCGAGCACGACAGGCCGCGCCTCACGCTACCGCCCCCGACAGCGGCCATCATGGCGCAGGCGCGGTCCAGAGAAAAAAGGGAACGCCGCTGGTCAACGCCGCGCTCAAAACGGTACGAGGCCTCGGAGGAAAGACCAAGACGGCGGGAAGTTTTGCGTATATTTTCCGGCTTGAATACCGCGCTTTCCAGAAAGACGCTACGGCTCTCGCCCGTGATTTCAGAATTCAGCCCCCCCATAACCCCGGCCAGAGCCACCGCCCGGTCAGCATCGCAGATGCACAAATCGTCTTGGGTAAGCGTGCGCTCCTGGCCGTCCAGGGTGGTGAATTTTTCGCCTTCCCCAGCGCGTCTGACCACGATGCGCCCGCCGTGGAGGCTGTCCAGATCAAAAGCGTGCAGGGGTTGTCCGCATTCCAGCAGAATGTAGTTCGTCACGTCCACAATATTTGAAATGGGGCGCACGCCGTGCGCCTGAAGGCGGTGACGGACGGACATGGGGGACGGAACAATGCTGACGTTTGAAATGACGCGCCCGGCGTAGAGCCGGCAGAGGTCGGGTTCCGGTATGTCGATGGGCACAAGCGTCTGCGGCAGTGTCGCGTCCTCGGTCAGCGCCTTTTCGGGGACAGTCAGAGGCAAATCAAAGGCCAGAGCCGTTTCCCGCGCCAGACCGAGTATGGAAAGACAGTCCGCGCGGTTCGGTGTGACAGAAATGTCCAGCACTTCCCTGTCCAGATCAATGGCGTCCACAAGCCTTGCGCCGACCGGGCAGGTTCCGGGCAACACCATGATGCCGTCGTGATTGTCGGAAAGGCCCAGTTCACGCTCCGAGCAGATCATGCCAGAGGAAGGCGCGCCGCGCAGTTTCGCCTTTTTGATGACAGTGCCGTCCGGAAGGCGCGTTCCGATCAGGGCCACAGCGACTTTCTGACCCGCCGCCACGTTGGGGGCGCCGCAGACGATGTCCAGCGTCTCTCCCTGGCCCGCGTCCACACAGCACACGCGCAGGTGGTCAGATTCGGGATGTGCCCCGCATTCGACGACATGCCCCACGACAATGGCGCTGATGTCCCTGTACGGACGGACGATATCCTCAAGCTCCAGACCGAGCATTGTCAGCCTGTCGCCCAGAGCTTCGGCCGAGCCTTCGTAGGGAGTGAATTCACGCAGCCACGAGAGAGAAAGCAGCATAACGGTTCCTGTGCGATTTTGACAAAAATTTATCTGAAAGACCATACAGGCGGCGCGACGCCCGGATCCGGCAACGGCCGCGTGTCCTGTTTTTCCTGATTGCCGCCATAGGCGCCATAAGCGCCCGCTCCCGGACGTTGTCTGGGCGCTTCCTCTTCCGGCTGGCGCTCGTCTACAGTTCTGCCGTAAGCGTCGGTATAGCCTTCCCCCTGTTGCACGGTACGCGAGGACGACGAATTGCCGGGCAGGCGCTGCAGGGGTTTTGGCCCTCCGGGAGGCTCAATGCCCGAATGACGCGGACTGTAGGCAGAGGCCGCCTGGGCCGCGTCCGCCGCGGACAGAAACAGAATACTCAGCAGCAGGACAAGCAGGACGCGCAACACTCGCATATCCTCAGGCAAACTGCGCAAGAAAACGCGCGTCGTTTTCGAAAAACATGCGCAAATCCCCGATGCCGTACTTGAGCATGGCCACGCGCTCCACCCCCATGCCGAAGGCAAAGCCGCTTATATCCTCGGGGTAGCCCACAGCGGCGAAAACCGCCGGATCAACCATGCCGCAGCCAAGTATCTCCACCCAGCCTGTTGTTTTGCAGACACGGCAGGGCTGCCCCGCCACCTGCCCCTCGCCGCCGCAGATGCTGCACGATATGTCCACTTCGGCGGAAGGCTCCGTAAAGGGAAAAAAGCTTGGACGAAAACGCACCCTTGTTTGGGCGCCGAACACAGCCCGCACGAAAATGGTCAGTGTTCCGCGCAAATGCGCGAGGCTTGTCCCCTCTTCCACCAGCAGGCCCTCGACCTGATGAAACATGGGCGTGTGGGTCAGGTCCGAATCCCGCCGATAGACCTTGCCGGGCGCGATCACCGCCAGCGGCGGCCTGCGGGCCAGCATGGAGCGCACCTGCACGGGGGAAGTGTGCGTGCGCAGAAGCGTTTGCCCGGTGATGTAAAGCGTGTCCTGCATGTCGCGGGCGGGATGCGCGGCCGGCATGTTGAGGGCTTCAAAATTGTAGTAGTCGTGCTCCACTTCGGGGCCTGAAACAACGTCAAAACCCATGCCGGAGAAAACGGCGCATATTTCTTCGGTTATGAGCGTTGTCGGGTGCAGGGATCCGCGCCAAGGCGCGCGTCCGGGCAGGGTGGGGTCGAAACGCCTCAGGGCCGCGGACTCGCGAATGGCGAGGATTGCCTGTTTTCGGGCCTCGAACAGCGCGTTGCAGCGTTCCTTGACGCTGTTGGCTTTTTGCCCCGCGGCAGGACGCGCGGCCGGTTCAAGTTCCGGCAGGCGGCTCATGATTTGAGCAAGCTTTCCCTTGCGACCGAGCGCGTCCACGCGCAGTTCCTCAAGGCTCTCCGGCGTGGAGGCCAAGGCAAGACCCGATTCAAACTCTGTGACCAGAGAGTCCAGTGCTGCAAGAATGTCCATCAGCGCAACGCGTTTTTCGCCATCTCCGCCACTTTGGCGAAATCGTCTTTCTGATGAACGGCCATGTCGGCAAGAATTTTGCGGTTCAGCGCGATGCCGGAAAGCTTGAGGCCGTGCATCAAACGGCTGTAGGAAATCCCGCTCAAGCGCGCGCCTGCGTTGATGCGCAGTATCCAGAGCGCGCGGAAATCACGTTTGCGGTGTTTGCGGCCGACATAGGCATACTGGAGCGAGCGCTCCACCGCCTCACGGGCTGTACGGTATAAACGGCTACGGCCGCCGCGAAATCCCTTGGCGGCATTCAGGTATTTTTTGTGCCGGCGGTGGGCTGCCAGACCTCTCTTTACGCGCATGTGCGTATCCTCCTCATTCCGGACAAGGCGGAGGAATGCCCGCCCGGTGGGTAATTACTGGAAATACAGCTTGTTAACCGTTGGGCAGCATGCGGCGCACGGCCTTTTCATTGCTGCTGTCCACCAGTGTGGCCTGCCCAAGGCGCATTTTGCGGCTGGCGGCTTTTTTTGTCAGGATGTGGCGCAAATTCTGGCGGCGGCGCTTGAATTTGCCGCTTCCTGTCAGTTGAAAGCGCTTGGCGGCGGCGCGCCGGGTTTTGATCTTGGGCATGACTGACTCCTTAAAAACAACTTTTCAAAACACAAAAGGGTATGTTGCCGCAAAACAACGCGCAGCGCAAGCGTAATTTTTTGCGCGAGGCTTGCCACCCGGACTGAAATTCGGCGCATAACGACGACAATTTGTTATACGAAACGTTATCTCCGAGAACTGCTGTCACCGCTTTAGCCGTTCGCCTGAAAGGCGTTACGGATAAAGACAGTAACGATATACGTAAGCCTCGTGACTCGGCAACATCTGGCGCGGCTATCGCGTGCAGACGCGATTTTTGCCGCTGGACTTGGCCTCGTACAGGCCCGTGTCCGCCCGTGCCAGAAAATTTTCACCCACTTCTCCGGGGATGTAGGTTGTGCAACCCATGCTCACGGTTATGCGCGGCTGATCCGGCTCATTTATGGCCGCAATATTTTTGCAGAGTTTTTCACCGATGCTGTGCGCCTGCTCCGCGTCCCCATGCGGAATAAGCACAACAAATTCCTCTCCGCCGAAACGGGCGATAATATCACCCCGACGCAGGGTGCTGACAAGACATTCCGCAAGTGAGCGCAGAACCTTGTCCCCGGCAACGTGCCCATGGACGTCGTTGACTTTTTTGAAATCGTCAATATCCATAATCAGGAGGGAAAGGGGGTATTCCAGGGCGCGGCTGCGTTTCATTTCGTCCTGCAAAAGCTCTGAAAAAGTTTCCTTGTTGAACACTCTGGTCAAGCCGTCAACGCGCGACTTTTTTTGAAAAAATTCAAGGCTCTGCGAAAGCTGGCGGCTCTGCAAAAGCTGTCCGCGCGCTTTGCGCATAACGACCAGACGTTCCTTGAATTCTTCACGCAACAGGCGAATAATCAAAATTTGTTTTTCACCAAAAGTGGCGGCAACGGCAACCATAGCTGTTTCACTTTCTGTTTTGCCGTCTTCCTGCCAGATCCCAGAAGTCAGCACCCCCTGTTTTTTCAGTTCAAAAAAACGCTCCGCATCCTCTATAAAAAATTCCAGCAGGGGGGAGTGTTCCCAAGGGCTGTTGCAAAGGCCGTCCTTGGTGGAAGGAAAAAAAGACTTGTAAAACATCGGGGGCTTACCGCAAAACACATACTGTTTTTTCCCGGTACGCTGCAGAACGGCAATACCAAAAAGCTGCAGGATACTATAGGCGAGATCTTTCTCCTCAGACATAAAATTCTCTCCACATGGCACTCTTCCCCACCCCGGCAAGGGCGCGCGCGGGAAGTGCCCGGTCGTGGCAGCGGTCCTGTTTCATGCTCTTGACGCCAAAAGCATGTCGCGGGCCAGCGCGTTAAAGGCCTCGTTAACATACTGCCCTGTTTTAGCGCTGGTACGAAAAAACTTGATGCTTTTTTTATCAAGGGAGTCCAGCATCGCATCCGTTACTTCCCATTGATCGACGAGGTCTGCCTTGTTGATTAAAAAATAAAAAGGCAAGGATTTGCCGCTCAACTTTTCAGCCAGATGGTGCAAATCCATGGCCGCTTGCAGCGTTTCTTTGCGCATTCCGTCAACGACGACAAGATACCCCATCGCGCCGCGCAAATAAGCAAGATTGACATCGGCGTAGGTGTCTTTGCCTTCCATATCCCAAAGAACGAGAGTAACCGCCACGGAGTCAACAGCGACATCTTTCTTGCTGATCTTGACCCCCAGTGTTGTCAGATACTTGTCTGAAAAAATGGAATGGACGAACTGCTCGACCAGAGATGTCTTGCCCACAGAAAAAGCGCCCAATAAACATATTTTTTTACTTATCATGTGGTCGTTGCCTTTTTTCGCTGTAAAGCGTTACTGCAAAAGCGCTTCTGTTCCGGCAGGCACGGCGCGCGCCAGATACACCCGGAACTCAATGCGCCTGTCGGCCTGAACCGATCCTCCGGCCTTCCTGTCGGCGGACGCGGATCCGGCCCCGCCATCCCCGCTGGCGTGGTCAGCACCCATGCCGTACATGGCTATGGGCATGCTTGACCCCCTGGCGTAAAGCATGGCCGCAACCGTTCTGGCGCGGGCCTGACTGATTTCATAATTGCGTTTTTCCGTGCCCGTTGCGTCAGCGTGTCCGTAAATGGTCAGAGTCATCACCATGCCCATTTCTTTGACCCTTTTCTCCAAAACAGCCAGCATATCAACTGTTTTTTGCAGTTTTTCCGTATCTTCCGGCACAGGAACGTCCTTGTTGACCGGAAACTCCACCCTGACGGATTCAATTTTCCGCACCATTTCCGCAATTTCGCCCATCCTCGGATCACGCAGATCCCGCATGTCCACATGCTCCACCCCGGCAAGGGAACGGGCTTTTTCCCTCGTTTCCAGTATCCAGGCCATGGTGGCCGTGCCCCGGAACGAAAGTGTGCCCTTGTCAAAGGTCATTTCCACGCCGTCGGGCACGTCAATACCCGTCGATGCCCGCTTGGTGACGATAGACGCGTCGTAGGAAAGATAGGGTATTGTCTGAATCTCAAACAATGACGGGTCAAAACCCGCTCTCCTCAAGACATCCTCAGGCAAGCGGGCCAGAGCGTCCTTGAGGGCCAGCACCTTCCACGGCCCGGATTTTTGCCGCTCAACGTGCGAAACGACAAGCCCCGGCTCCAACCGCAATGTCTGCACAGCTTCCCGCATGGTCGTGTTGAAGCGGTCGGTTGTGTACCAGTAATAGCCCGTGCCGCCGCAAAGCAGCAGCACAACCAGCACCGGCATGAACTTGGCCCACAAGGGCAGTTTTTTTTCATTGTCCCCGGCGTAGTGGGCGACGAGACAGGATTCAAGGTAGCGCTCCGTCGCGCTGAATGCCTCGGTATCGCCGGAAAAATCATCCAGGTCCTCGGCAAATTCCACCAGCATCAATTCCAGGGTTTCCCGCAGGTGCGTACGGAAAGAATCATGGGGAGTACCGCGCACAATGCAGGCCAGATAGGCTTTGTTGGATTTTTCAATAAAAATGCTGAATTCGCCCATTCGCAAGGTGTCAAGAGCGCCCTCATCCCCCTTGGCAAAACAGTCCCGCACAAAATCCTGGATAGCCGTCAACATGGCCGAAACCATTTCCGCATCCAGCGAGCCGACCCCCTCCCCTTCCATATGGGCAAGCACAAGGCCTGTATCGCCGTGAATGAAGAATACGCGCTCCACGCGGTAGACCAGGGAGTGCAGCATCACAATTTCGTTGAAGGACTGCCCCGTTCTCCAGGCATCAAAGCGCCAGCGCAGGCCCTTCCAGGAAAAGGCCATTTCCACGCTCTTGCTGAACGCGCCCAGCATGGAACGGAACGATTCCGCAATGGATTTACGAATGGTTGGCCCCATCAGCGGAAAGAGTACATTGACAAAATCCTGCTGACGCTTGCGGATGGAATTTTTTAAGGTGGCGTCGACTATCGGCTCGATGGCCATGCGCAACTGACTGTCCCTGCCGGAACGGGCAATGATGGCTTCAGCTATGACGTCGCTTACCTGCTGGATGTGGTAGTTTTTTTCCCCTTCCTGCCGGACGAGTTTTTCCAGCGCGATCTGCTCGCGGCGCAAAAGGAGCTTCCGAAGTTCGTTCAGCTCCGCATCATCGGGCGCGTCGGGGATATCCTGCCAAAATTCCGCCCGGACGTCTCCCGTTGCTTCCATCGCGCCGCCGTGATCGCCCACGCCGCAGGACACGTCATCTCCCTGTGGAGCATACGCGGCGGTTTCAGCGTTCAGATCACCCGCCATATTCAGGACGGCTTTACCTTGCCATCCTTGGGACCGGACTTGGCCGGGGCATTCCCCATCGCGCCGTTTTCGCCAATAATGTCAAGCAGCGCCGCATCCACAGGGCCATCCGCCGTCTGGTTGGAAAATTTAACCGCCGCTTCGGCAAACAAACCGGAAAGAGCGGAACGGGCAACCACGTCGTGACGGATTTGCAGGGCAGTTTCCGTGAGGGTTCTGAGCAGTTCCTGGTATTTTTCTTCCAGTTTGTTGGAAAGACGGGCGTGTTCGGACAAAATCAACTGGCGTAATTCACGTTCTGTGGAATCAAGGGTGGAGGAAAGAGTTAAAATTTTTCTTTCCAGGGATTCTTCAATCGTCGCGCGTTCTCTGGCCGATTCCTTGGCCAGGGAGCCCACGGATTCTTCACGATCCTGACGCTCCTTCCTGTCCGCTTCAATCCGTTCGGCCTGTTCGGCCTTCATGGCTTCCACTCTTTCCTTCTGCAAATTCTTGAAAGCGAGGGTGCGCTCATTCTGCTCCTCCTGCAAACGGTGCAGGAGGGATGCAGACTCGCTTTTCATAAAGTTTTCCAATGATTCAACACGATTGCTTACGCTCTCACGCAAATCGGCAAGTTCACGTTTGAATTGCTCTTCCTGCCGTTGCATCCGATTGCCTATGTCTTTGACCTGATTCCCCATCAAAAGTTCACGCACCTGATCCATGGACGCAGTTTCAGCAGAATGGGTGGACATAGGGATTCTCCCGCGCGTTGACGTTTTTTTACAGTGAACAGGTCACTCAACAATTTTAATATTACATATCCGATTCGCGCGTACAAAACAATACCGTGCCCGCGCCGTATTTGGAACAAATTCTCAGCCGGGATGACGTTTTGCCATTATGGCCCTGCCCTTGAAAGACATCACGACTTCATCGTCCTGATTGACGGTTTCCAGAAAAGAAAACACCGTGCCCCTGTCGTTTTTCGAACGCGAGGGCTGAACATCCGTGATGGTGACTCGCAGGCGCAGGCAATCCCCCGGACGCACCGGCTTGAGCCAGCGCAGTTCGTCCATGCCCGGAGAGCCGAAACTGGCCTTGCCCGGCAGAAAGTTTTTGACCAGAATCCTGAAGGTAACGCTTATGGTGTGCGCGCCGCTGGCGATAAGCCCCTTGTAAATCGACTCTTCGGCCTTGACAGGGTCGGTATGGAACACCTGGGGGTCATAGCCGGCCGCGAAGTCCAGAATATCTTTTTCAGTCAGGGTGACTGTTTCGTCGAACTCAAATACCATTCCCGGCACATAGTCCTCCAGATAACGATCTTCGCGTGGAGCGGTAAAACCACGTACGCTCATGCCGGCTCTCCTTGTCGTCTGTTGCGAAATATAGTGAAAATTTTCAAACCGGTTTTAATTTCACTCTATTGTTCACGTACTGTCAAGGCGCGGTTTTTTCGTCGCGCCCTGCCGGGCGCAGCAAAAGCAAGGGGGGAACCCTGGCTCCCCCCCATGGTCCCCCCC
Organism: Desulfovibrio sp.; assembly: GCA_031284485.1. Classification (GTDB taxonomy): domain Bacteria; phylum Desulfobacterota; class Desulfovibrionia; order Desulfovibrionales; family Desulfovibrionaceae; genus Desulfovibrio. The sequence continues at coordinate 17,317 of JAISZT010000067.1, read as the reverse complement.
TATCCGCAACGCGTGCGCGCGGAAATTATTCTTCCTCACTTTCCCATTTGATAAATCCCGGATTGACATTGACCATGGCGTTCACAATCAATTCCACAAGTCCGCCATAAGCAAAACTGTTCTTGGAATACAGATCGTTATGTTCCAGTATCTCACGGATCTGCCCCTTGCAGTTTGAACAGGGAGCGCAGATATACTTTCTGGTTTCCGGGCCAAGGCACTCCTTGAACGCCTCGGCGATCTGCTGCATCTTTTTACGTCCGGTGATGTTGCCGCGCCACTGTTCAATATTGTTGCGGGTCATAATCGCGAAGCCCGAACCGCCGCCACAGCAATAATTATTCACGCCATTGCACGGCATTTCACGGAACTTTGGCGCTATTTTACGCACTATTTCGCGCTGCGGCTCAACAATACCCATTAAACGGACGATATTGCAGGGGTCATGCAGTGTGACGGGAAAATCATTGCGTGAGGGATCCAGCTTGATCTTTCCGGACATGACGATATCGCGCAGGGTGACATAGCAGCTTTCACGCGGCACCTGATATTCAAAGGGAATGAGCCGGTCGGCGATAACGGTCAACACCTTGTGCGCGTGGCCGCATTCACCGATAACAATTTTTTTGACGCCCAGCTCCTTTGCGGCCAGCATATGCTGCAGGGCGATGCGCGCCGTTTGGGCGTCGTCATAAAAAACGCCGTAGTTCACGCCATCGTAGGCCATCGCCTTGCTTGAAAGCGTCCAGGACAGGCCCGCCTCCTGGAAGATCAGGGAAAAGGCGGCAATATTTTCCGGCCAGGCCATCACTTCTCCGGCATTGTGCAAAAGCAGTATGTCGGCGTCCTTGACATCAAAGGGCGTGTGAATACCCACACCGGTGATTTCCGTATAATCTTCGTCAATGAATTCCACATTGTCTTTCACCACGTCAGGCGTCATGCCTGTGGAAGACCCCACTTTCATCTGGTGCATGGTGCCTTTTTCGTGCAGTTCGCGCGGATTGATGCCAAGCTCCTGACTGAACAGCTTGCGGATTTCACGTGCAACCAGGGCGTTGTCCACGCCGATGGGGCAGGTCTGCGCGCAACGCCGACAAAGGTTGCAGCGGTATGACAACTCGCCCAGACGAACCACCGTTTTCCAGTTCAACCCCATATCCCCATATCGCCATTTGGCGAGCGGCTCTTTTTTCACATACTGTTTGTATATGCGCCGGAAGATTTCAGAACGAAAATTTGGCCTGTACATTTCATGTTCGCCCGACATCTCATACAGATGGCAGGCTTCAGAACAGGAATTGCACTGCGCGCAATAGTCCATGCTGGTTTCCAGCATAGGCAGAAACGGCCAGTTGTTTTCCGTGGTAAAAAGCTTGCGCATGCCGTCAAGAAATTTGTTGACGAGTTCTTCTTCTTCCGCCCTGTCCTTCGGCTTCGGAATATTCAACACGCAAACATCGTCAAGGATACATGCCGTGGTATTTTTCTGCTCATCCGTGGCAGGCTTCCAAGGCATTGTCGCCATATCCAGAGGCAGTTTCGGGATATTGTCCAGGTCAATGCTGACCATCTGGCCTTCCACAGTGGAAACATCGGTTAATTGCAAATTATCTTTCATGGTAAAATCCCCTATGATTCGCTCTTGGGGGTAGCGGGGTTGGTAGTGGCGATTTCAAGCCAGGTCTTGGGCGCGCCGTTGCCGCAAATGTGGTCGGCCGACCAGCTCGCGGAGTATTTGAGCATGTCCGGAATTTTTTGTTTGTTCGCTTCGCTGTATGTCGTGGGCGTATCCCCCCAGCGAATGTCATGGTAGGTAAAATATTTCATGAGCAGATGCCCCATATGCGTCATGGGCAGCCAAGCCATCAGAAAAAAGCCCAGCAGCAGATGAAGGGTAAAAAAAGTGCTCGGCAGCGGCTGAAAATTGAACGAGAGCATGTTGCAGACAAAATCTCGCGCCATGTTGAAAAACGAAGGCGAACACGCCCATGCCAGCAAACCAAGAACGCCGAAAAGCACAAAAGCCCCAAGATTAAAGTAATGCTCCGGCGTTGTGTATTTTTTCAGACCTTCATCATTCATGCGGCGATGTATCAGGGCCAGGCCGCCGCCGACAATGCAAAGCCCGCCGAACAGGACGACGGCGTTGATCACATTGCCTATAAAGATCATGAAGCCATTGTCAGGGGCGATGCCAACCGCCTGAAGAAACAGTGAAAAGAGCACAATGATTATCCCGCCCATGAGCATGTACATGCCCACATGGAAAGGATAGGTGCGAAACCAGAGCTTGAGATTGTGCTCAAACGTCGCGTGCAAAAAAAGCACTTCAAAAACCAACGCCTTGATATCGCTTGTGTGCGACACATGGCGCGGCTTACACCACCAATCTTTTTCTTCCATGAAGCTGCCGCCGTGGGAAGATTTTTCACCTTCGTGCGGCACGGGATACAATTCCCAACGCGCGTGCAGCGGGCTGGCCTTCATGTAAGATCTTATTTTTAGAAAAGCCAGGCAGATAAAACCGAAAAACGCCAGGTAACCCAATAGATAAAAAAAAGTACTCATGCCCAATCCCCCCGGTTGGTCAATATAAAGGTCGATTGTCGTACCGTAACATAATTTATAGAAATGTAAAGGCTCACTGCCGGAAAAAATATCTGGCACGGTCTGTGCTTTATAAGGAGCGGAGAGGAAGATTTTTCCCATCTCTTCTTTTTACGAAGGAGCAGGCTGTGAATTCCGCACTATACATAGGCGCAAGCGGCATGGTGGGCTTAAGCCAGGGCATGAACGTCATTACCAACAACGTGGCGAATGTCAGCACCATCGCCTTTAAAAAACAGGATATTCAGTACTCTGACCTGATATACACCACCCAGGCCCATATGGGCGACTGGTGGCTGTCTCAGGGAGATTCCCGTGTGGCGGTCGGTCAACTTGGGCATGGCCTGCAGGTTGAAACGGTACGCACCATTCATGAACAGGGCGGCATGCAGTCAAGCAATACCGTCTGGGATATGGCCATCAACGGCAAGGGCTTTTTCCAGGTTTCGGGCAACAACGCGGAACTGTTCTATACCCGCGCCGGCGATTTCCGCCCGGACAACGAAGGGGTATTGCGCATGCCGGAGGGTTATGCTCTCAATGGCTACAAATATAATGACGACGGCACGAAAGGCGCTCTGGGAGAGGTCAAAATCGACAAGTTTGCCACCTTGCCCGCCAAGGCCACAAGCAAAGTCAATTTGCGCCTGAATCTGGGGCTGGAATACGACAAAGCCTCGGATGCCGCCAATCCGTATTTCAGTTTGCTTGATCTGTATGACGCCACAGGCTCTCCCCCCATTCCCGACACGGCAAGCGGCTGGACACAGCCCATCACGCTGTACGGAGCCAACGGCGAGGCAAAAAACGCCACCATATATTTTGACAAAGCGCCGGGCACCCCGCCTGATTCCAGAGTGGAATACGTCATCGCCGAGGAAGTCCCCCGGGAAGACCCAACCGCTGATCCCCCTGTTCCTGCTCCCGCTACGGGTGCCGGCCTGCTCATGAGCGGCACGCTGACCTTTAGCGGATCCGGCCAGTTGAAAGATATGTCGGCCTTCACGCCTTCTGTGGCGGGCAGTAAACTGCTGACGGACTGGGTTCCGTCCGCGCTGGTGGGTGGTCTGCCACAGTTGATGCTTGGCGACGGCACGGCCATGACCGTAAATTTCGGCATCACCGCCGCCGGCGGATGGCAAAACGCGCCGGCCAACGCGGCGGCTGTCGGCACAGACCCGACATTGCTGCCTTCTATGGGCGCAAACGCCGTAACCGCTTTGGACGCGACCACGGCCAACGGCACAACGCCCGCGCTTCTTCTGAATGAACAGGATGGCTACGCCGAAGGCCTGCTGAACAATATCGCCATCCATGCGGACGGTACTGTTGTCGGACACTTTTCCAACAATCAGAGCAAGGATCTCTGGCAGATACCCATTTGCCGTTTCACCAGCGAGTACAATCTGCGGCGCGGCGGCAACAATCTTTTTATCGCCACGCCCGAAGCCGGACAAATGGAAATGGGCGTGGCCGGGTCGGAAAATTACGGCGAGGTGATGGCCTACAATATTGAACTCTCCAATGTGGACATGGCGGCGGAAATGGTCAACATGATCATCACCCAGCGCGGCTTCCAGTCAAACAGCAAGGTTGTGACCACGGCGGATCAGATGCTCCAGAAGGCCATGGAACTGAAACGCTCGTAATGGCGTCGCGTCCCGCGCCTTGCGCCATGCCGTTACGCGAGAAAATGGTAAAAGTGGAATTATTCCAATTCTAATTAAATGATAATTTTGAAACTTAACATCTCCAAAATGGCATAATTCATGCATTTCATTAGGCAGAAAGGAAAAATTTTCTTAGTATTGCTCCCCCGATTAAACCTTAAACTTACAAGGAGCTACAAATGAGTATTAGCGCGTTATCCTCCACAGATTCGACAACATACTGGGAAGAACTGCTCCAGACATCAAAAAACCCCAAAAAAACACAGCAAATCGACGATGTTGCCACGAAGTTATTCATTGATTTGGACACGGACGGCAATGGTGGGGTTAGCCTGGAGGAATCCGGTTTAGATCAAGAGACGTATGATGCCCTGGACATCAACCGTGACGGAACTGTGTCTCTGGAAGAATTGGGGCAAGCCATGGAATTGCAGCGTTCCGCAATGCTTACCCTCACAAATTTGGGGGCAGATGAAAGCGGTGGAGGCTCCGAAAGCGGCCAGTCCAGTTTCGATGCCATGGATACCAACCAGGACGGAATTATATCTGCTGAAGAATTGGCAGCGGCATTGGAAAAACAAAAAGAAACCATGTCCGGTGACACCAGTTCCTCACGCACAGGCGTTGCGCAAAAAGTCAAGGGTTTCTTGGTATCACTGGCAAACCGCGCTTATAACGCTATGACGGGTACGGAAAACACTTCCCAGAATATTAATTTAAAATTATAGAGGAAAAATTTTCTTAATTCTATTAAACTTACAAGGAGCTACAAATGAGCAATAGCGCGTTATCCTCCACAGAGACAACATACTGGGAAGAACTGCTCCAGGCATCAAAAAAAACCAAAAAACACAGCAAGTCGACGATGTTGCCACGAAGCTATCCATTGATTTGAACACGGACGGCAATGGTGGGGTTAGTCTGGAGGAAGGGGATTCGGTCAGCATTTCCGAACCTCAAGGCATAATGTCAAGCCCCCAAATCCTGTACCAAATCAAATGAGAGTTTTTTGGGTTGACGAGGTGGGCAAAAAGGGCGGCTGGACGAGGCGTTTCCCCTTTTCCGGCACGATCAGGCACCGCCGCCCTCAAATCGGGCGATCCAGGCCATAAGGTCGTCGGGCCGGCCCGGTTTATGGTCTTCAGGATAACACAGGGCCGACATATAGAAAACGGAGTCAAGAGCCAGGGAGTTGCGGGCGCTTGCTGAAAAACGGCTCAAATCGGCGATTGCGCGGCTCCGCATCCCACCCGGCAAATCGTCCGGCAACTGTGCGAGCAAAGCCTGCGCGTCTTGCGCCAGTGCCGCCAGCATCTCCGCTTTTTCACGCATTTTTTGGCGATAGCTTGGGGTATCGCCCGAATCAAGACATCGCAAAGCTTCATTTTCCACTGCAAAAACAGCGGCATGCCGTTCCTTCAGCCAGCGGATGAACGAAACGGCGAACTGGTCGGTCATACTCCCCCCTCCGGATTTATCCCTACGGCATTTTCGCGCAGTGAGGGCGGTTACACTTTTTCAAAGTTGAACCGCCCTAATCCCAGCGGCGCTTGTCCTCAATCGGCCTGATCTGCAAAGGCAGACTGCCCGGCGCCAATATGCGCAGTTCAGGCCGCAGTTTGATTTTTTCGCGAAACTGATGCAACAGGTCTTCTTCACGCTTGAAGCCGCTAGTTTCAATAAACAGCGTCATTTCGTCAATACCACCGGAATTTGTCACTTCAATCTGCCAGCGTTTGATTTCCTCAAATCGGCTCATCACCTGATCCACCTGATGCGGATAGACAAACATGCCCATGATTCTGGCCGTCGTGTCCACACGGCCGACAATGCCGCCCAGACGAGGGTTGGTGCGCCCGCAAGCGCAAGGCATGCGATCAATGTAAGAAAGATCGCCTGTGGCCAGACGTATCATGGGGTATGTTTTGTTGAACGACGTCACGACAACTTCGCCCACTTCACCATCCTTGAGCGGAATACCTGTATCGGGATGGCAAATCTCCACATAACAACGGTTGGCTATGTGCAGTCCTGTCTTGTGAAAACATTCATAGCCGATGCAGCCCACATCGGCTGTGCCATAGCCTTGGCGCATAACAAGATCGTATTTCTTTTCCATTTGTGAACGCATTTTTTCCGAAAGCCGCTCGCCAAAGACAAAGGCGATTTCCAAAAAAAGATCCTTGCGCAGATTAATGCCTTTTTCTTCCGCCTTTTGGGCGAGATGCGGCAGAAAACTCGGTGTACCCACATAGCCGGAAACACGCAGTTTCTGCATGATGCTGAGTTGTGTAAAAGCTTCGGACTGCCCGGCGGGGATTACCGCGCACCCAAGGTTGCGCAAGGGTTCTTCAAACATCAGCCCTATCGGTGCGAGTTGATAATTGAAGGTGTTCTGCACCACGTCACCGGGGCGAAAACCTATGGAATACAGGGCATCGGTATATCCCCAGTAATCTTCCCCACGGTCTTCCGGGTCAAAAATCGGGCCGGGCGAAAGAAAGATACGCTTGAGTTCGCCAATGTCCTTGGTCAAAAGTCCGCCCAGACGCGGCCCCATGGACTGCAAAAAAATCAGTTCTTTCTTCTTGAGTATGGGAATGTGTTTGAGGTCTGAGAGCGTCTTGAATTTCTCCACATTGAACTGGGCACGGTCAAAGCGTTTTTTTACGTCTTCCGAATAACGGTAGGCGTAGGAAAGCACTTCTTTAAGCTGAATCAGACAATATTGACGGCGTTCGCTTTCGTCCAGCACTTCGCGGCGGCTGTATATGCCTTCTGTACGGTCTTTGCGTGTCATGCAGTATATCCTTACGTAAGAACTGTTGTGGTTATTCCACCGTGACGCTTTTTGCCAGATTGCGCGGCTGATCCACATCCTTGCCCAGATAGTCGGCCATTTCATAGCTGAAAAGCTGAAGAGCGGGCAAGGCCGCAAAAGCGGACAGGGGCGCGGGCAGACGGGGGATGACCCAATGATCGTCAACCGCCAGATCCAGCCCCTCGTTGGCCAGAGCGATGACTTTGCCCTGCCGCGCCTGCACTTCCACAATATTGGACTTGGCCTTGGGGAAGAGCGCGTCATCCAGGGCAAGGGCAAAGGTGGGAAAGGCCGAATCGATCAGGGCGATGGGGCCATGCTTCATCTCCCCGGCGGCATAGCCTTCCGCGTGAATGTACGAAAGCTCCTTGAGCTTGAGAGCGCCCTCCAGCGCCAGCGGGAAACAGTGTCCGCGCCCCAGATAAAAGAAATTGCGGGCATCGGCATATTTGCGGGCAAGCCGGCGGGCATTTTCGTGCATGCCCGGCAAATGGGCCTCCAACAGCGCAGGCAAGGATTCCAGCAGGCCAATCAAGTATCGGCGCTGGTCTTTTGTCTGTGTGTCGGACGCATCTCCGGCATCCTTGCGGCCGCTCCAGTACAGGGCCATCAGAGCCAGCATGAGCATCTGGCTGCACATGGCCTTGGTGGACGCCACGCTGATTTCCGGCCCGGCCTGGGTGTACAGCGCCGAGGAGGCCTCACGCGCGATGGACGATCCCACAACATTGCACAAGCCCAGAACCGTCGCCCCCTGCTCGCGTGCTATGCGCAAAGCCGCCAGCGTGTCGGCCGTTTCACCGCTCTGGCTGATGACCAACACCATGTCATCCTTACGCAACAGCAGACTTTCACGGTAGCGGAATTCCGAGGCGATTTCCACCTGTACCGGGATATGCGCCCAGTGTTCCAGCAAGTGCCGCCCCCAAAGCCCGGAATGCCAGGATGTGCCGCAGGCCACAATATGCAGTCTTTCCGGTACGGGCAGGCTGTCCAGTTCCGGCAACAGCGCGCCGTCGCCGTCGCCGTTTACGCGGCCCGTCAGACCGTCGGTGATCACGCGGGGCTGCTCAAAAATCTCCTTGAGCATAAAGTGCCGGTAGCCGCCCTTCTGCGCGGCCTGCATGTCCCACAATATGGTCTGCGGCACATGCGTTGTCGGACGCAAATCCTCCAGACGCAGGGTTTCGTAGTTTGTGGCCGTGGCGCACACAATTTCGCCGTCTTCAAGAAAAACAACCTGCCTTGTATACGGCAGAAAAGCCGGAATATCCGAGGCCACAAAATTTTCGCCCGTACCAAGTCCAAAGATCAGGGGCGCGGACATGCGCGCGGCGTAGACGGTTTCAGGCTCGTCATTGCACATCAGACAGACGGCGTACGCGCCCTTTGCCTCGCGCAGCGCGGCGGCGAATGCGCCCCGCAGGTCTTTTTCGCTTTTACGGCGCTCGGCAATCAGATTAACCAGCACCTCCGTGTCCGTTTCGGAATGGAACACATAGCCTCTGGCCGTGAGGTCTTCTTTTATTTCCTGATAGTTCTCGATAATTCCGTTGTGCACCAAAGCGAGTGTGCCATCGTTTGAAAGATGGGGATGGGCGTTGCGTTCAGCCGGTACGCCGTGCGTGGCCCAGCGGGTATGCCCCATGGCGCAGGTGGCCGTAACCACAGGCTCTCCGGCCAGCTTTTCTTCCAGAGCGGCCAGTTTGCCTTTTGCCCGGACAACACGCAGATCACCCTGCCGGACAAAGGCTGTCCCGGCTGAATCGTACCCGCGGTATTCCAGACGACGCAGCCCCTCCACCACCACAGGCACGGCGGGCCTGTGGCCCGCATATCCGATAATGCCGCACATAACTGCTCTCTCCGGGTCAACGTCCGCAATTACATATTGTTGCGATCCACAACATCCTGATTAATCACTTCTATTTTTGCTCTGGAGAAAAGATTCTGGGCAAAAAAACGAAAATATCCGTCTGTCCGCTCGCGAGTGACAATGCTGAGCATCAGGCCTTGTATCTCTTCCCATTCCCCGGGATCCGGGGGCGTCACCGCGTCAACCCTGCAAAGCAGCGCGCCCGCTCCTTCCTGGGCGCTGTTTACGGCAAAGGCCGCAGGCAGCCATACGCCCGGCGCGGCGGCAAAAACGGCCGCCGCAAGCTCCGCGTCGGGGTCAAAATCCGCCAATTGTCCGCCGCGATCCATGGGCGGCGCGCGACGCGCGCTTTTTTTCCGGGATTCCGGCATGGCGGCGGCGCTTTCCATGGCCGCCCGCAACGCTTTTTCAGAGGTCAACGCCGTAACGATATTCTCTCTGACCGCCTCAATGGGCTGCGTGGACGCGGGTTCAACCTTGAGGATTCTGCACGTCAGATATTTTTCGCCGGCTTCCAGAGCCGTGTCCACAGGCGCGCCCGCGCCGACGGCAAACAACGCGGTTGCGGCGGCGGGTTTGAGGGCGAGTTTCTGCGTGAGTTCCTCCTGTGTGGACAGGCCGGTCTGCTCCGCTTTCAGGTCAAACCGGGCGGCGCTTTCGGAGAGCGGCCTGCCGAGGAGGTTGTCCTCCATCAGGCCGTCCAGAACGTCGTGCATCCTGTCCGCGGCGCTGTTGCCCTCGCCGGTAAATGCGGCCGGGTCAATGCTCACATATTCCACATCCACCTTGGGAAGAGTGGCGAATTCGTCCTTGTGGCTGTCGTAGTAGGCCTGAATTTCCTCATCCGTGGGCGTGAACTTTGCGGTAAAATCTTTTGCCGGTATAAAAATATAGTCCACCACACGTTTTTCACGCATGAAATTGTACCTGTTTTGCGCTTCCGCGGGATTCACCCATACCGGGGCCGTGATCAACGCATATACTTTTTCGCGCAACAAAGACACGCGCATGTCCTGCTCATATTTTGCGGGGCTGATTCTCTGCGCCGCCAGCACCCTTTTGTAGGCTTCGGCGTCAAAACGACCGTTTGCATCCTGAAAAGCCTTTATCTGCCCCACAGCCTGACGCAATTCCAGCGGCGTCACGGTAATGCCGGCACGCGCCGCTTCCTGGGTGACAAGCGTCTGCATGACAAGCTCCTGCAAAACCTGACGGCCCAGAAACATGCTTTTGAGCTGTTCGCGGGTTATGCCGGGGGTGTCGCGCATGGCGGATTCTTCCGCATTACGGTAAGCCTGCTCAAACTCCTGAATCAATATATAATCGCTGTTGATCTTGGCAACCACGTTGACGGTGTTTCTGTCATTGAAGCTGCCCACGCCCCAGAACACAAAAACAAGGATAATTACGAGAAAGGCCATCTTGACGCCGAAAGACTGCGCGTTTGCGCGTATATACGTAAGCATGCGAACTCCGGAAGACGAATTTTTTTCTCGAAAAAAAATTATATGCGGTCTTGCGCAAAAGTTCAAGGAATGAGGCGCGATAAAATTTCGTGACTTGAAAAAGGCTTTATATTAAATTTTGAATCATATAAAATCAATCTAATTTATATAAATTAACTTTATAGAAATTAAAGAGCAGAAACTCAAAATATGTCTGCCCGCCGAATCATTTGAAAAAGGATGGATCAGCCCTGATGAATTTTTTTTGTGAATTATCAGCACGCTGATAGATTCTTGCCGGACGTTTACGTAGGAAACACCAAACAACGTCGCAACCGTGTTACAAAAACAAAAAAGGAGAATCTCATGCGCAAGGTGTCAACTCTTTTACTGAGCGTAGTCACGGCCCTGATGCCCCTCATGGCAGTTGCGGCGGCCGAGTATCCGGATCACCCTGTTAAAATGTTGACCATGGTAAATCCCGGAGCACAGATTGATCTACTTACCCGCGCCCTGGCTGATGCTTTGAAAAACGACCTGGGGCAACCTGTTTTGGTCAGTAACCTGCCTGGAGGCTCACACGGTAGCGTTATGGCTACAGAATTGAGTGCCGCACCCAAGGACGGCTATACGCTCGGGGTTTCGGCCACAGCCGCTTTCACGTATTCGCCCCACTTCACGAGCACCAGGTACACCATGGACGACTTTGAATTTTTTACTCTGCTGGGGTTGAACCAAAGCGGAATTATCTGCCAGCCCGACAGACCTTGGAATACGCTGAAAGAGACGTTTTCCTGGGCAAAACAACAAGGCAAGGGGCTGACCTACATGTTTCAGGGCTCAGACGATCGCGATGCCATAAAACGCATCGCCGCGCGGGAAGGGGTACAAATTTCCCTCATGCCCAGCACTGGCGGCCCGTCAATCATTTCCGCCGTCATGGGTGGTCACGCCGATCTCGGACACACCGGCGCCATCATGTTTGAGTACGCAGCCAGCAAAAAACTTAAAGTGCTGGCGGCTACCACCCCCGTACGCCTTTCCGTGCTGCCGGAAATTCCAACCTTAAAGGAACAGGGTTGGGATGAATCCGTGGAAATGTACACAGTGCTTGCCGCACCCAAGGGATTGCCCGAAACCGTGCGTGCCCGTCTGCGCAAAGCTGTTGAAAAACTCGCTGAAGATACAACCTTTCGCAATTTTATTACTGAAAAATTACGCATGCGTGAAGTGGAGTTCGGCGCTTTGGCCGCAACCGACTACATGACCAGGGCCTCCGCTCGCTACGCAAGGGAAGCGGGCAAATAATTCAATCTCTCTCCAGGATTAAAAACATGACGGAATTGCGACGCAATATTATGGGCTACTGCATCGTTGCGCTGGGCGGTCTGGCCTTACTGCTCCTGATCATACCCGCCAATGTGCCGGAATATCCCGGCTATGGCGTTCCGGCATCCGTACTGCCCAACATCGCCGCAGGATTCATACTGATTCTGGCTCTTGTCGGGCTACTGCGGAGTCTTTCAGACTTGCGCGCACGTAAAAGGCATGCGGACAAAGCAACTTCAATTTCATTGGCGTCCCTACTGCGTCTGCTCAGCTTTATTCTGCCATGCGCCCTGCTTATGCCGGCCATGTCACGACTGGGTTTTATCCCGGCGGGCATTGCCTTTATGCTGGTAATTCAACTGTGCTGCCGTCAACGCAAGCCCCTGGTCATGACGGCCGTGGCCGTGCTGCCGGTACTGGCCGTTTATGCGGCAATGCGTTTCGTCCTTGGCGTCCCCATGCCGTGAAGCAGGCAACCCCATGAAGAAAGGAGAACGTAATGTTTGAAACAATACTCGCCGGATTCGGCGATACGCTGAACGCAGCCAATCTGTTTTTCGTATTCGTCGGCGTCACGGCAGGCGTAATAGCCGGGGCCATACCCGGCATAAATGGCCCTATGGCCATTGCGCTATGCATCCCGTTTTCTTATTACATGACGCCCGTAGCGGCCATTGGCTTTTTAGTCGGCTTAAATAAAGGGGCATTTTTTGGGGGCGCCATTTCCGGCGTGCTTTTGAATACACCAGGAACACCGGAAGCCGCCGCCACAACATGGGACGGATACCCGCTGGCAAAACAGGGAAAAGGCGAAAAAGCCCTGCGCATAGCACTGTACTCTTCAGTAACCGGTGACGCTTTTTCCACGCTGATACTCATTTTTGTCGCCGCACCGCTGGCGTCTGTCGCGCTGTACATGGGGCCACCGGAAATTTTCGCCCTTATCTGCATTGCTATGACCATTATCGCCGGTCTCGGCACAAAATCCCTTGTCAGAGGGCTTATCGCCGCCGCCGCGGGCATTCTTGTGGGAACTGTGGGTATTGAGCCCGTTTCCGCAATGCCGCGTCTGACTTTTGGCATAGTGGAACTGGAACGCAACATCAGCCTTATCCCTATCGGCATCGGAATGCTGGCTCTTTCAGAAATAATACTCCAACTGGAGCGGCAGGCTGACCGGAAAGACAACGCGGAACGCATATCTTTTTCGTCACTCCCAACGGATCGTTTCATTTCACTGAGGGAATATGCGATTTATATAAAAACTCTTTTTCGTTCCTCAATTATAGGAACGGTGGTAGGAGCCTTACCGGGTCTCGGCGCGCCTGTGGCGTCATTTTTCGCTTACGACCAGGCTGTCAAGCATTCCCCGCAGCCGGAAAGCTTTGGCAAAGGCAACCTTGAAGGCATTGCGGCATCCGAATCAGCCAACAGCGCCGTAGTCGCCGCCAGCCTTATTCCCCTGTTCACCCTGGGCATCCCGGGCAATGTCGCATCCGCCCTGCTTATCGGCGCATTTGTGATCCACGGCATGATACCCGGCCCACTGATGTTTGAACATAACGAACGTTTCATTTATTCCATTTACGGTAATCTTCTTATCGCTACTCTCTTTCTTTTTTGCGTGGGGCGTCTCGGTCTGAAGACATTTTGCAAAGCTGTTCAGGTTCCCGCGCCGGTGCTTTATCCTATTATAATCTTTACGTGTGTCATGGGAGCATATCTGGCTCAATACGCCGTTTTTGATGTGGCAGTTATGCTGTTTTTTACAATTCTTGCCTATTTCATGCGTAAATTTGACTACTCTATAATCTGCCTGATTATTGGGTTTATTCTCGCGCCCATATGGGAAACTTCCCTTCAACAGATCATTATCGCATCCGAACAGGCGCCTTACACGTTTCTGACGCGACCTGTCGCGGTTCTGCTCATGGCGCTGACTTTTTATATTGTCATTAAAACGGCCCGTAACGGCAAAAAATCATCCGAGGATAAAACATAATGGCAAACATCCCGGCTCCCCGCATGAAGAATCTTCAACCAGATGATCTTGAAGATATCGAAACCTGCATGATTGAGTGTGATCTGTTAATCGTTGGAGGCGGAAACGCCGGTTGCTTCGTCGCGATAGAAGCGGCAAGGATAGACCCGTCACTCAAGGTAATCATTATGGAAAAGGCGGAAATCAAGCGTTCCGGCGCATGTGCCGCAGGTATGGACGCCATTAATACATACATTCCGGCAGGAAAAACCCCCGAAGATCTCGTACGCTGGAGCCGGGCGCAGGTAGGCGGCGGTCCTTTACGCGAAGACCTGGCTCTTTCCAACGCCAGAGAGCTGAATGAAGCCGTCCACGACCTGGAACGTTGGGGGCTGCCCATATTGCGTGATGAAAATGGAAATGTCCGCTATCGCGGCAAATGGGACATTTCCATTCACGGCGAACAACTTAAGCCCCTTATGGCCGAGAAGGCCGTTCAAAGCGGCGCTGACGTCTACAATCGCGTGGTGGGAACAAGCCTGCTGATGCATGAAGGGCGATGCGCGGGCGCAACCGGCCTCGGCGTACGCAACGGCAAATTTTATATTTTTCGCGCAAAAGCTACTGTCGTGTCCACTGGTGGCGCAGGCACGCTGTACAAATCTTATACAGCCGATTCCACCGACAGCGGCGCGCAAATATGGATGTGCCCCTATTGCGTCGGTTCCGGCTATGCCATGGGTTTTCGGGAAGGCGCGGAATTAACCAGCCTCGAACAACGCTGGGTCGCCACTCGCTCCAAAGACTTTTGCGGCCCTATTGACACTATCTCCGTAGGTTATGGATCTCCCATAATAAACGCCAGGGGCGAACGCATCATGAGCCGTTATGAACACCTCGGCGGCGACGCCGCCCCACGTTATATTCGCGCCAATGCCCCTATGGAGGAATGGCTTGCCGGACGCGGCCCCTGTTACTGTGACACCACACACCTGACGTCAGAGGACAGCGCCGCCATGATGCGCGATTACTTGAACGAACGGCCTTCATTTGTTCTCTTTCTTGCCGCCCGAGGGCAGGATGTGACCCGGGAACCTGTCGAAATCTACGGTTCTGATCCTTATATACTTGGCGGACACACCGGCGGCGGCTACTGGGTGGACATGCAGCGCATGACGACTGTCCCCGGACTGTTCGCGGCGGGTGAAACGGCAGGAGGCAACCCGAACAAATTCGTGGGCGGTTGTTGCGCCGAAGGAAAACTGGCGGCGCGCGGCGCCGTCGCATATATAAAGGATCTCGCCCTGGCGCCTCTTGATACCGCCCGGCTGCTCCGCGAAAAAAAACGGGTCTTTGCCCCGTTTCTCAGCAGGCGCGAAGAGGGTATCCGCCCGGTTGAAATGAAAGAACGCTTACAACGTCTTATGGATGAATATGCAGGCGGCCTCAGCCAGTTTTACCGTACGAATGAAGAACGGCTTGACTACGCCTTGCGCCATATTGCCGTTCTTCAGAGTCAGTTTGTCTATCTCAGGGCAAAAGATCTGCATGAACTGATGCAGGCCATGGAAACCATGGATCGGGTGGATGTGGCGCAAGCCGTTGTGCATCACCTGAAAGCCCGCAAGGAAACGCGCTGGGCCGGTTGGCAGACAAGGACAGACTATCCGGAAAAAAATGACGTCGACTTTGACTGCTTCATTGAAACCCGGCGCGAACCTGCCACCGGTATTATAGACACGTTTACCAGGCCCTACAAACAAATCATCCCGGGTGACCGTTACACAGCGTAACGCTCATCCCAATGAGGTAAGTTGTCATGCCGCCTAAAGTTGACATACGCAGATGCACCGGATGCGCCGGACGAATGGAATCCTGTTGCGAAGAAGCCTGCCCCGGTGACCTCATGGCGGTACATCCCGATACCGGCAAGGCATACTGTCGCGCCGCCAATGAATGCTGGGATTGCATGTCATGCGTTAAAAATTGCCCGGCCGGCGCTCTGGAGACAAAAATACCCTATCAGATTGGCTACTATAAAGCCACATTACGGCCCATCATGGGTAAAACATCCATCACTTGGAAATGCCGCGATATTTACGGGAAGGAATTCTCCTACACCTGCATTAACAGAACCAGGTAATTCCAATTCTCAAATAAAAATTAACGCATACTTGATTGGGAATTGGAATAAAAGTGCCTGAAGTTCTTCCGAATACGGCATCTGGAGAAAGATTATGGACAATCTCTGGCATCACCAAAGTCAGGATTTTTTTGCCGGGCTGGAGTCGCAGAAAAAAAATTTTTTATCACAAGCACAACGCAGAATATATAAAAAAAACGACATCATTTTTTTTGAAGGCGACAGGGGCAATTCCTGTTTCTACGTGACGACTGGATTGATTCGTATTTTCAGCATCAGCGAATCGGGTAAGGAACCTATTTTCTTTCTGCGCCGTCCAGGCGAAATCTTTGGACTTTCAGAAGTACTTAACGACTACCCTCGAAAGGCCAATGCGCAAGCTATCGCCCCATCCGAAGTATATTGCATGAACAGTAAGGATTTTGACGCCTTTCTCTCGCATGACTATATGATGGCCCGCAGGGTCATTACCATGCTGGGCGCGCGCATCAGGCATCTTGGTGATACTGTCAGTAACTTGGTCAGCTCTACTGTAATGGCTCGGCTGATCAAGCTACTTATTTCCCTTGCCTGCGATCAACTGACTGACGCTGAAACGTGGACTTCTCCAATAAGTATCGACATGTGCCTCTCCCAAGAACAAATGGCAGCCATGACCGGTTCTACACAACCTACCGTCAGTGATTTACTGCAACAACTGAAAAAAGCGGGGCTGGTCACTATCGCACATCGTAAAATCACTTTGAACAATCCACTACAGCTACTGGCGGAAATTGAGACAATCACCTGTGAAAAAAGCTGATGCCGCTGCTTCCCCATTGGCGACGGAAGTTCGGGCAAAACTGCTGTAAACGTGGAAACACGTTACAACGGCGGCGCAAAAGCGGACGGACGCATGGGCAGGATAATTGTCACCTTCAGACCCGGCTCGGCGTTTGCCAGCCGGACGCCGCCGCCGTGCAGGGACATGACTTCAGCCACAAAGGGAAGGCCAAGCCCCGTACTTTTTTTGCCCGACCCCGGACGGCTGAGGGAAAAAAATTTGTTGAAGGCTTTATCAAAGGCGAAATCCGGCATGCCGCATCCCCTGTCCCGTACCGTGACGGTGAGGCCCTCCTGGCAAAGCGCCGCCGTAAGGGAAATGACGGAGCCTGCCGGCGAAAAGTCAACGGCGTTGTCCACAAGATTGCTCAGGGCCTGATGGAGCAGCAGTTCGTCCCCTTCCATGACAAGACCTTCGGGGACGCGCATTTCCAGCCGCATGTCCCCGGCGGCAAGCTGCGTCTGAAAACTGTCGGCCAGGGATTTGAAAAAAGCGGCGGCGACGAACTTCGTCCTGTTGACGGCCCGCACGTTTTCCAGCCGGGAGAGTTGCAGCATTCTGTCCACCAGACTGCGCAACCGTTCGACGTCGGCGTCAATGTTGTCCAGAAATTTTACGG
>JAISZT010000039.1 GCA_031284485.1 Desulfovibrio sp. | reverse complement strand
CTGCTCAGGCTTGGCCGCGTTGGCCTGCAATGTCTCCATTGTACGCGCAATGCTGGACAAGCACTGGTCATAGACGGCCTCCAGGCCGCGAGCGCAGTGAAGGTCATTGAAGTCAGTCAGACCTTGAGACTTCTCTTCTGGAGTAAAGTCCGGAACTATGACCGTGCCGCCAACTGCCTTGGCGGCGTCCCATGCTTTGGTCAGACCGGGATTGTTCTCCAGCCCACGGTCATCATCAGCCATTATGATAATGGGCTTGTCAGGATATTTTTCGCGCAGAGATTTGGCCACCGCTGTAAGGTTGCCCGCATTAAATGCGGACACGACAGGAAAGCCCGTGCCCATGTGCACGCTTGCGGCCGTGGCGTAGCCTTCCGCGATCAGGATGGGCGTATCTTTGTGAGCAAGTTTATTGTCAGGATCAACGGCGTGGAACGTACCGCGCATTTCAGCGCCGCTTTCAAATTTCTTCACTTCCGACGTAATCGTCTGTATCGTACGCAGCACACCGTCGGCATTCCGGCCCGCTATTACGAGATTGCCCATTGCGTCCACTTTGACGCCAAAGGCTTCAACCTGCTTTTTATTCAGATATTCCTGCTCCCCTTTTTTTGGCCAGTCGCAATTTTTCCAGATGGCATAGCAGCGTTTCGCCGACCTGTCGTAATGCTCAGACCGTTCTTTTGCTTCAGCTTCACGCCGTTTTGCAGCCTCAGCGCGCAATTTGAGAATCTGATCACCAGACAGCATGTGGCCGGAATACTTCCATTTGGATTTTTCACCGGTTTGGAAGTTTTCGACGTAGCCCGCCGGAACGCCGTCAAGGAAGCCTTTGTACGCTCCATCTTTTTTATGAGGAGAACCATCAAGGAGCGGAACGCGATGAATCTGACCATCCATCAAAGGAAGTTCGCCGCGCAGATCCAGCCCCACTTCTTTCAGGGAACGCGCAAACTCTTCTTGCGGCGAAAGAGAAGTGACAGATGCTTCATGGAGCGTTTTTTCAGGCATCCATCGGCTGAAGGCGTCGATATTGCCGTCAGCTCGCGCATACCACAGTTTGGCTTCCCGATCCCACTGCGCCCCGGCGTTTTTCGCCAGATAGCGCTGTTCATACGGGACATTCAGATATACAATCTCACCCGTCCGCTCACTTGACGGCGCAGGCGTAACCGCAAGCCCCTCATGTCCGGACTTGTATTCAGCTTTTTCCACTTCGGGAATTTCACGCTTTTGTTCAAGATTTTTAATAAATCCAACAATCTTTTCGGCATCGCGGCAAGCGCGAATGATTTCATGCGGGTCTTTTTTCAATTCTTCAACCCTGGCAGCCGACATGAACTGTCCGCGCGGCTCAAATGGTAATCCCATATCCATGCTCAACATCCAGGATGCGATTTCCGCCCGCAATTCTTCGCGAGTGTCTATTTCCGAGCCTTTTGGACCGCTCGGACGATTCATACGGTCAGGATGCCCGCAGGCGCGGGTCAATTCATGCAGCGCTGTCGAGTAATATTGCTGGTCGTTGCCGAAACTCTCTCTGGGCGGCAAATGGATGGAGTCATCGTCAACACGATAGAAAGCACGTTTACTGTCATGAACAATATTGACGCCGGCATTTTGCAGAATCTTCGCAGCCCGCTCAGGATCAAAATCCTGTTTATGTTCCTCCGCTTTCCAGGGCGGAACGCCTTCCACCTGCGAGGCATGAAAAACATTGGCAAAACGCAGTTGCGGACGGTCGCCCTGAAACTGCCAGAATTGAACAACAGCGCCATTTTCTCCATTTTTGACGCGCCATACGTTATTTTCCGCCTGCTTGGGGGTCATGTAGCGCGGGTCATCGCGTTTCGCCTGTAATTGTTCGCGCATAAGCGCAACCAGATTGATGCCGGCATAACGCTTTTCACTGACAGGATTGAACGGAGGCGTGATTTCGCCGCTTTTCCATGTCTTCTGCCAGGGGGCCGCACCTTTTGCCAGGTCATCAATAACGCCTTCCGCAAATCTGTCCACGTATAATTTCTGATCAGCCATGTGCCTGCTCTCCTTCATCTAAATCATCCAGGTCAAAAGGTGTAAGCGCTTGTTCTTCAAATGCGCCCATTGTTTCAGATACGTCCGGATCGACCGGCATGCCTATTGTGGCCAGCACCGGATTGGATAAAAGCTGGGCCTCGATGACATGCGCCGCATGCTGTTGATAGTCCTGCCGCTCCAGGCTGGGTGACTTGGAAAACTCAATTTCACACATAACTACTCCTCATGTTGAAGGTTAAAAAAGATACACAGGAACGACTTTCATCAGCCGTGATGCCGGCACAAAACCAAAATACCGGGAATCATAACTGCCTTGGTGGTTTGCCAACAAAAAAGCCTGCCCGTCCGGTATGCTTCCCTCCGGTGCCTTATGAGCAAGCGCGACGCCGTTTTTATCTTTGGTCAGAACAGCGCTTTCAGGCAGAAGCGCTTCGTTTATGTAAACGCCTTCCGGCGCGATGCGCAGGGTGTCGCCGGCGACACCAACCAGAATCTTCAATAAGGGACGAACCCCTGACATGCAGGAGCCTGGCTGGAGGTATCCGGCGTTCAGAGCAACAGCAGCGGCATCCTCATCCGGGCAAAAACTGACATATCCGCCGCGTTTCGGTGTTTCATCAAAAAAGATGCGATAAATGCCGGGAGGCATTGATGCCGTGACATTGATACGAAATCCTGCCCCGTAAAGGCCGGCAAGGACAATAAACGACGCACTAAGCAGCATTAAAATGTTTTTCATACAGTTTTTCACCTTTTTTTGAAGACTCCACATTTTCCTGCCTCGTCAGGTTATGGAGTATGCAGGATGTGGGGGGCGCTGGTATTTTGGCTCTTTTGCTGAACTCCGGATCTTTGAAATAGAGTATCTGCTTGCCGTAAATGGGAGGATTACCGGCCACAAAAACCAGCATATCGCCGGGCATTGTTATATTGCCCGATGAATCCTTACGCGCTGACGGCAGACGCATGCACTCGTCAGGAGTAAGCAGCGGTCTGGCCACTTCCTGGACACTGACACTGGCATTTTTCAAATGCCCCGACCGCGCGCCGGAAAGTGATGTTTTTGTTTCGACAACCGTTGTCTTGCCAGTCAACTTTGATAAAAATTCCGCAGCTTCCGGTTTATTTGGGGCCGCGCCAATACGAATGTGGCAGTTGCCCATCAGGGCGTTGTCTTTGCCGTAGACATCCGCGAGCTGGCTCACGTCCTGGACGATCAGATACATTTTGCCGCCATAACCGGCAATGTATGAAATTGCATTCGCAAGTATCTGGATTTTTCCCAAGGCCGGCAGCTCGTCGAGCATATAAAGAAGTCGATGCGCATTGGAAGTCGTGCTGCGGCCATCCTTGAATTCCATGCTTTTTGTCTGATTATAGATAATCTGGGTGATGATGATGCGCAGCAGAGGCTTCATGCGTTCCTGATCGCCCGGACTCACCGCCAGATACAGATTTACCGGCTTTTTCTGATTCAACAGGTCATCGACCTTCCATGAGGAATACGCGGTATTTTTTGCGACAATCGGGTCTTTATAGAGTGCAAGATCTGTAATTGCGGTTGATATGACGCTGCCGCGTTCATTAGGCGGCTTGCTTGTGATTGTTTCCGCAGCGGATACTATGAATTGGCCAATTTCCTTATGGCCCTCTTGGTGTTCAGCATCCTTAAAAAAGCCATCAAGCAATTCCGCATGCGGAGACTCTTTCATTTCATCAAAGAGCTCGTCTACCTCGCCAAACATATATGCGAGGTCGCGCAGATTTGCCGTGCGATTTTCATTTATGCGCACCTTAATCATGCAATGCAGCAGTACACCGGCCAACAAGGACGCGCCGTTAGTCTTCCAATGGGCGTTCGGCCCATCAAAGCTTTTCCCGTCCGGGTCCATGATTATTCTTACAAGATTCTGCGCGTCGGGAATCGCGTAGGCCGTATCAAGCCGGACTTGATCAACCGGATTGTAAGGCGCGCAGGCCCCGGTTGTGTCCGCGGGGTCAAATTTCAAAACATGATGGCCGAGAGAATGCAGATATCCTGCTGTGAGCGCCCAATTTTCGCCCTTTATGTCAAAAACAAGGGTGGAATCCGGCCAGGCAAGTAGTGTCGGCAGAATCAGTCCGACACCTTTGCCGCTGCGTGTCGGCATGAAAGCCAGAATATGTTCCGGGCCATTATGACGGAGGTACAATATGCTCTTGTTCGCCTTGTCAAAAAAACCGCCGACATAAACACCTTCGCCGTCCAGAAGACTCATGCTTTTAATTTGCTCAAGCGTGGCCCATCGCGCCGAACCGTGGATGTTCTTGCTGCCTTTCGGCTTACGGGCAAACATGAGCTGATACCCGACAATCCCGGCCAGAGGCACGAAGAATATGCACAACGCCCGCGCCATGATGCGGCTCACAACGCCGGAAGAGTCGTCAAACCGACTGTTCCAGACCAGGCACATCCAGGGAGCGTAAATGTTGTTCCACAATTTCCCGCCCAGGGACGCATGATAGCCGTAGGCTCGCGCTATTGACTGCGTTGCGTAGCTGCATGCCCCAATAGCCAGAAAAATCAGAATTACAGCCAAAATCCACTTCCACTTGGAAAGTGAACTTTTTCTTTCTTCTTCAGCCAGGCCAAACTCATTCATTTTTGTTGCCATGAGTCATCTCCAGGGCTTGTAAGGCGCTTCAAAAGCAATGTCTTTCACAACCACAAGGTTGAAACGGTAGCCGGGCCTGATTTCCAGCGTAGGCGCAATATTCAGATTTTTATTGAGCAGATTCATGGATGCCTGCCCCATTGTCGCCGCGAGAGCTGATCCCATTTCATCCTGCACCGAGGGATTATTGTTGTTATTGTTTGAGTTGTTGTTGTTGTTACTAAGCGTATCCATGCTGTAGGACATACCGCCGGTGATCATGCTCATGATGAGCGCCGAGCCGAAAAGGCGCATATAATGATTGTTTGTGCTGTCGGTAAATCCGGCGTAACCGCCCTGGTCTGTACCGGGCATACTGCCCAGGTCAAGGGATGATCCGTCAGGCAAAATGACGCGGTTCCAGGCGACCAGCACACGTTCCTGTCCCATTATCACTCTGGAGTCATACCGACCATAAAGGCGGCTGCCCTGGGGAATAAGCAGATACTTGCCGGTGGCCGTATCAAAAACATGTTGTGAAATCTGGGCAATCAACGTGCCCGGCAAATCGGAATTGATGCCGGAAATCATGATGCCCGGCAAAACCGTCCCGCTTTTCAACTCAAATTGCGCGCCGGGGCTGCGTTTGGAATTCAGCGACCATTGCCCGTTTGACCCGGCCCGCCTTTCAAAATCTTCCTTGTCTCTTTGAGCGGACGGGTCATACTCACTGTTTGATGCCGGCAACGAGGAACGTCGTTCCGGGTCTGTCTCATCGTCGGGCTGGCGCGTACGCGCAGCCGATGACGCATCAGATGATGTGCGTTTCAGCGAAACCTGAACATTCAACGGTGCTTGCAGCGCCTGCAGCGCCAGTTCCGACTTGCGCTTACGCAGTTGCAAAAGTTCTTCACGCAAACGAGGATCTATTTGAGGTGTCGGCGGATCAGACGAGGGGGTTCCGGGCGTCGGAACTGACGGCAACGGTTCATTTTTCGCCACGCCTGACCCTGTACGTTCCAAAAGTTGTTCATCTTTTTGTTCTATTTTGCTCTGGGGATCAGTTGAAGATACAGGTTGCGGCGTTTGGCTCGTAAAAAAAACAATAGCGCCAATAACTGACCCTACAAGCAGACACAGGAGGATCATGGCGCGCCTCGACACCATTATCGCCTTGGGAATTGAACGCAATTCAAAATGTTGAGGATTTGTGTCGCTCATGGAATTACCGCCCTGGCGCATGTCGTGAACACGGCAATTCGGTGATAATTTTCTGGCGGATATACCCATCCTTCATCATCACCGATGGTTTTGTTGGTAGTCAGTAAACGCAGATTTACCAGCCATTCCGTATCAGACAGCGACGCCGCCCATGACTGGAATGCTGAAATTGCCGGCGCGACAGGCCCGGCTTCAACTATCGATGGCGACGTAAAAATCATGGGCACGGTTCCGGTATTTGCGGGACAAATCGGTTTCGTTATTACGTCTCCGTTCTTGGCCAGAGTGACTTCGTTAATAAGAGTGGAGTTGCCCGTATCACCTATGGTTTCCAGACGGTAATTCCGGCAGACGTACAGACCGAAATTTTTGTCCAGAAAAACGCGGCCCTGATCTTTCGCATCAACGCAGGCTTCATCAGTGATTTCGCGTTCTGTAAACTGCAACTCGGAGACATTGCGGATTGCATGATCCGTCATATCCAGTTCAGTTTGCATCGCGTTCAGCTCCTCATGTCCGGGCACGGCGACGCGATACAGGAAATCCTGACCCAAGGATGAAGAATCGAAGGAGGCAAGCGCTCCCAGATGACCAGGCCCAGGATTGGGAAGTCCGAAACTGGAAAGCGTCAACACCCATCCGCCGCCTGCGCCGTGCAGTGTCCCGGTCGCCTGACCCGGCACTGTGCCTGTGGGGACAAAACCGGCTGATCCGCCCGCAAGCAACGCCGCCATTGGCACAACAACTGTTGCGAAATTATCCTTGCCGGATGTAAAGCCGTCCGATGTCAGTACAATGGCCTGTAATTCATTTGCTTCAGGTCTTCTTATGTATACCTGGTATGTCTGTCCCCAGATATTGTGTTGAGAAAACCCTTGGGAAAGATACCCTTCATTGATAAGCGTGGTTATATCCACGCTTGGGCCGCTGGTTGCGGTTGCGGAGCCAAGTAACGCTTCACCGTTTGCGCGTACATACGTTGCGGCGGCTTTTGTCACCATATTGAGATGGTCGGCAGCCAGTTTTTCCTGTTGTTGCGTAAAACCCTGATCCCAAAGCCTGGTAAAAAGCGGCAACATGAAAATAGTGATAATAATCGCGCCGATTACCCCAAGTATACCGTTCATATCAGTCCAACCTTATGACGCTTACAAGATTTCCGTTGCCGACAAAGGCCGGCAACGAGATAACCGCGCCGTTGCCGGGCACAAGACGCCCGCTTTCGGCTCGACCTGTGGCGTAGCTTTCCCACAAGAGCTTGCGGGCCGCGCTGATTTCATCATTCGTCGCTTGTCCCCATACATAGCAGTGCGAGGAATCAATACGCGCCTGCCAGTTGCGGACGGCTGTCCAACCAGACGGCAAAGTAAGCGACGACGAGGATATTACACCCGATGAATGATGCTTTTCCGCATAATTGAACGCGGCATTGCGATATATGATATAATTCGTGGCGATGGCGTTTGCATCCGGGGCAATATCATGGCTGGGCGTCATATAACTGGACATCCAGGCCAAAATCCCCAACAAAAAGCACATCACGGCGAGAACATTCATATGGAGTCCTCTCCTCCGGCCGCTATACGGTTTTTGAGCGCCCGCATGTCATCACCAAGCATGTTGATTTTGCCTTCGCGTAACTTTTGACGCACACCCAGACAATGTTCCTTGAACGGCAGCAGCATATGTTCCGGTGACGTGATCGCACGTTGCCCGTCCGCAATATCGCTTATCTGGACATGTATCACGGCCAGCAGCGCGTTTGACAAATTTTGGCAGGCGTTTTCGCCGTCCACTTCACGCGCCCAGGTCAGCAGACGATCCAGAGCGGTTATGACGTTGAGGCCGTGTATCGTGGCTACAACGATCTGACGGCTGGACCCCAAGGCCACGCGCAACGATTCAAGCGCGGCGTACTTTGTTCGGATTTCCCCGATGTAAATAATATCCGGGGAGGCATAACGATGCGCTTGTTCAATGCAGTGAGGCAATTCCGCTTCGCTCTGAATTTCGAGTTGAAAGCAGTATCCCTTGGATTCGTCATTGCCCCAAGGGCCGGACAAAGGAAGTTCCGCTGGATTTTCAAAAGTTACAGCATGTCCGCCATAACGTGTCAGGCGATCAGCCACGTACGAACTGGCTATTGTCGTTTTACCGGCTGACTGCGCTCCGGAATACAGAATCAGACCCTGCCGCTGCTCCGGTGAAATGAGCCAGCGCAACAGGTATGGCGGCAAGCCATGCGCGGTCAGTGGTGGTACTGTTTCCGGCTGTCTGCGCAAAAACCACGCTTGCCTGCCGTCCAAATCTTTGATGCCGGCCACTCGGTAACGCACATTCATATGCGTGTAGCGCAATGTCGAATGCTTTTTTTCCAGTACCGCATGCAACAGCAAATTTGATAAATTCTCCACATCACCGCGACAGTCATCCGGCAGATCGCGAAGAGGCGATCCCGCGCCGTCCTTGAGTTTCGCAGTGCCGTCCGGTAGTAAAAGCAGGTCGGAAAACTCAATGTCCGCGAGCGACATCACCGGGCCTCAAAAACTATCTGGTTGGTGTTGCCGGCAAAGCAGCTACTCGTGATATCCAGCACCGCACGGCTGGAATCAACTGTACTTCCATTGACCTCCACGTTGAACCACGCGTCTGGCTGAAATCTGGAAAGCTGTACGCATGCCTCATGCGGCAGTTCTTCAAGATCAATGGCAAAAGACGAATTTGCCGCATTAGCTGAAATCGTGATCGGACCGCCCCACGCACTACGGATATCATCACCTTTGATCAATGATTTTGGAACAAGGCCGTTTTGGATTGCACCGGCATTGTCCAACCCTGTATATCCATTTGAATTTGCAAAAAGTTGTTGAACTTGCATTCGTAAAATCACAAGGTCTTGCTCCGTAGAACCAATCTTGCTCTTCATGAACCCGGAACTTATCGCGGAAAAAGTTAGCGCTCCTACAATAAGACCAATCAAAAGAGCACCAAGTACGTCAGTCATTGAATACATTTTAAAAACCTCCAAGTATTTGTTGTTGAAGAGAAGAAATAGACACAACAACACATATTATTTGCACAATTATTAGCATCATGCATACTGCATTTAGAACCCGTGCATTACGTTGTATCTTGTCCACGCCATCAGCCATTGATTGCTTTGCAATATCGTACAAACGCTCGTTAAAAGTACTAAGAGCCATAGAATACACACGGATATCATCCACAATTTCAATGTCTGGGAAATTCATGCCGCACTCATCCATAGCTGTGCCAAAATTTCGACCAGAGCGGCTATGCTCCAAAATAGCCTGCACTCGTTCGCGCAGGTACGGCGTTGTATTTTTTGAGTCCAGCATATTCTCCAACACTCTGCCAAGCTGCATGCCGGAACGCATTAGTGTTGTCAGCGTAAACAGCCAGACACATCCCACAGTCAAACGATAAATAGACCACGGTGGAATTTTGTCCGCATACAACCGGAGCGAGCCAGTCCAAATTGACATGGTGGACAAGGAAACAAAAACAAGACCACAAAGAATTAGAAATATCACAAGCCCCCACGGGGAAGTGACAAACGTGGAAATAGCATACAAAGCGGCCGCCATGCCGCTCCACCGTGTTGGATCTGATATTCCGGACAATTCCGGGATTAAAACCACCGCAACTACAAAAAGCACAACGAAACTGAGAAAAGTCAGAAATACCGGATATGCCAATGCTCCAGTTACCGCCGCAACAACCTTCTTTCTGGCCTCAAGAAGTTCCGCCGACAACTGCAAAGTCTCCGCAAGCCTGTTCGACGCCTGACCCGAAGAAATGAGCATTATTTCCGCTGGAGTCGCATATCCCGCAAGCGCTATGCCCAAAGAACGCCCGGAAGCAATATGATCAAGAATGTTTGAAAAAATAGACGCGGCAAAAGAACGACGCCTGGCACTTTGCCTTTGCAGGACAACCAAACTATCTTCCAGCACCATGCCGTTGCTGATTAGAGCGGACAGTTTTTTCCAAACACGCATACGGTAACCAGGGCCAAACGATAGCTTGATAAGTATTATATGTATCAGCGCTTTCACTTCCCCCCCGATGTCTCAAAAAATTTATTAAAATCCAGTGGAACCGCGAGCCGGACTGTCGCAAAGACAGGATCAACCACTCCTTGTTTCACCAGTGCAATCGCATGATCAAGAAAACTGATTTTTCCTTTGCTCCTCCATATATTGTAAGCCTCAAATGTTTTACCGACGCGCATCGCTGACAACATGTCCTGATCAAGCGCGACTACTTCAGCGGCAACAGTTTGTCCCTTAAATCCTCTCTTGTTGCAGTATTCGCAGTTATCATTACCCGTACTGCGTACATAAATTTTATTGATTTCCTCAAAATCCATCACACGCTCAAGAGCCGCCATAATTCTCTTTGGTATGGCGATTTGCTTCTCTGCCTTGTCGAGATCCCCAAAGAGACGCTTGCAATGAGGACAGAGTTTTGGGATCAAACGCTGGTATTCCAGACCAGCCAACACATTGGAGTCGCAAAGCGAATCAAGGGTAATCATGGCAGACACACTGGACAGCATTCTGACCAGGCGCGTAACTATTCCAAATGCGTTGCTGGAATGAATGGTTGTAAAGACCGGATGCCCGGACATCGCAGCTTGTATGGCGACTTCCGCCGCCTCTTTGTACCGAATTTCGCCAAACATGAGCACGTCGGGATCAGACCTCAGCGCCCCGGCCATAGCATCAAGATACGCAACGAGCTTATCTTGTACATTTGTAGAGACTCTTATTTGATGTACATTTTTCAACGGAAATTCTGGCGGATCTTCAACCGTGTGATATGCCTTGTATGGCATGGCCACAGTCATCGCCTCTATTATATGCTTCAGCAGCGTCGTCTTACCGTGCCCGGTTGCGCCTGATATCATTATCATGCCGGTACGCTGCATTAAAAATTCCATATCTTCTATTTGGGATTCAACAAAACCTAACAATTCCATGCGTTCCGCAAGAGTACCTTGCGCCTCTGTCGAATCGTACAACAGCCGCAACGTCATAAATGTACCATATCCACCCTCGGCCTGCGGACAATCAATCGGTTCACAGTGAACACGTATGGAATGCACATTCTCCGGGAGATATACGCGATCGGTAATCCTGCCATCACAGCGAGCATTTATGCTGAATTGTTGATTGTCTGTAGATGTGCTTACATGTTCATACGTTGCGCGTATCAACTGCCGGCCAGTTTCAATATCAAGCGCGGTATCTTCGCAGAGCATCCCAAGAATACGAAACTGAATCCGTGTGTATTCACCATTATCAGTCAAGTGTATGTCAGATGCCTTGTCTTTATATGCTCGCCCTATAATATCTATCAGTAATCTTTCAATTTCATTTTTATTTGTAATGCAGCGGACAATAAATTTCGTATAATTTTCCGCAAACTCCATTGGTGAGTGAAACTTGTAGTGCAGCACACCTTTCCGGCGTAATGTCGCCACAAGCGCCAGCATATCCAGGTCACCCCGGATTTCCTCGGATATGTGCAGAATGCCATCCACAAGCGCTACGCGTGACCGTATGGCTTCGGGCTGCTGTGACCAAAAAGAGGCATCAAGCTGGTCAACAATATATGACTGATTCGATATGGACATTGCCTGTGACATTAAAGACACCTCACTCAAAGGGCAGAATGGAAGTTTTATTGCCGTTACGCACGACAACAGCATTACGCGAAATGTTTGTAATGACGCCGCCACCAAAGTTTTGACCCTTGCGAACTGATACCAGCCTGCCGCCTGTGCGGATGACAGCCGACAAGTTGTTGTCAACGCCCTGCACGGCAACGACGACCGTTGCCGAAGATGACGTTTTACGAACTGGTTCAGTGCCCGAAACTGGAGGCGAAATTGGAGGCAACGCCAAAAGTCCAGAGGTTAGCGGAGGCGCGGACACCGGCGCGGGAGCGGGTGGATTCAGCTTGTCCAGCAATTCCTTTTTCTTCACCTGGAGTTCAAGCAATTCTATGTCCGCACGCAAAGTCGTTCGTTCACTCAGGTTGCCGCCTGATACAACCGAACCGCTTTCAGGATAAAGAGAAGCCTTTTCCGTAGACGAAACAACTTTTACTTCATCCTCATCAACTTTTATTTGTTTTTTCGCCACAGGTTTACCGTGTGTCGTCCCCTTCAAAGATTCGATTTTGGCAGGACGAGGTGGAGGAGATGGTTCAAAAAAACACATAACCGCGTATATAATAGACAAACCAACGGCAAATCCCCATATTATCTTTGTTCTTTTTGTGATTTCAAAATTGAATTTGAAGTATTTTTTATCACTTGACATAAATCGCCCCCTTGATTGTCCATCTATCATCTTTTACATGTATTGTTTCCAAAGTGAGGCCAGGCAGTCTGGACAAAGCTTGCATAATTGCCATATCACCCATCAGAGACGGATGGATATCTTGTAGTTCCCAACTTCCCTTTCTCCATGGAGCTATAACGTCAATTCCCAAATCAGCGATTGTGCTTTTTTCAGGAGTCGCAAAAGTCAGCTTCAACTTCGTGCCCGTGTCCTGACAGAGCTGATAAAGTTGCCGGGCGGCATAGTCCCTGGTCAAAATATGCGGATATTCCTGCCAGCTCCGAATCAACCGCTGCCCTTGCGGCGCGTCCAGGGTGTGCCGGGATACAGCGTTGCGAGCGTCTTTCAGGGTCGCTTGCGCGGGCAGACGCACAAAATCAGCGCCGGACTGATGCCGCCAGGCTATACTCAGTACGCCGCCCACGCAGGTAATGGAATCGAGCTGCCACCCGTTGGAGTAGAGCGGCGTTTTGATTATCGCGGGCAAGCATTGACTGGCCACAGCGTCGGCCAAGGGCGCATCCATCCAGGACTGCTCGAAATACCTTTCCGGGTGCGCCCGCACCTCCGCGTCACGCTGCTCCTTGTTCAAACGCGACAGACGCGCGGATGCAACTGACGCCTCATGCGCCCTGTTTTCCAGCAGGGCGTTGATCCCAAAAATGCAGGCAACCGTAATTCCCGTCGATACGCAGATTAAAAACAACCGTTTCTTGCGGCGCGTAATGGTAATATTGAGCGGCATCAACATGCCTGTCCGGAATAACAACGCCTGCAGGTTGACAGGCATCAGCAAAGACGCCAGGTGGGCAAGGCTTTCTTCCATCGTTTCACAACGGACGATTTCCTGTTCCTGCATGTCCAGCAGCTCTCGCAGTGAGTTAAGTTCAGACACGGCGTCATCGCGTGCGGTAAAAACCTGATCGCCCATGCCGACCGTCAGGCCGTTCTGCCGTCCGAACACCCACCAGAAGGGATTGCCGTCCGCATCCATAAACATGAAGATGCCCAGGAACGAATACACATCAAGGCATGCCGCCAACGAACGGACGCGCTCGAATTTTTCCGGATTTCCGCCACTCACGCCAAAGGCGTGTTGGCGGGGACGAAACGCCGCCATGTCGTATTCGTTCCCCAATTTCTCAATCGCCAGTTCCCGCAATTTTTTGCGGGAAAGCCGGCGCATGGGCGATGTTTCCCAGTGCATGCCCACCGCCCAGGGCAGATTGTTTATCATCACCATGCGCATGGTCAGTTCTCCATCGTGGCTGATTCCACTTCAATGGTGATGACAAGCAGCATTTTTACGTAATTCGCGCTACGCCCCAAAGATAAAAGCCCTGTCGAAGTGTTCGTGCTCTGGGTTTGTTGCGCGAAACCGGCCAAAACAAGAGTCTGGCCCATCTGCATATGTGTGCGCTGGCTGAAAGCCCGTTGGGAAACCTGCGGAAGCTGTACCACTATGCTTTCCGTCTTGAATTCTTCCATGTCGTCAAGAGCTGTCAGCGAGACGTTGTATTGAAGGATGAGCCGGCGCTTGTCCAGAATATGCGGCACAACCGTCATGGAAAAACCGGACGTCACTTCGCCGGGCGTGATTCCTGAGGTTTGACCGTATTCTGTTGTGTTCAGTGATGCCCCGGCGAGATACGCATGACGTTTTACCGCCTGCACGGGCACAGGCTGATTGTTCATGATGACGCCGCCGCCGGAGGTGACTTGCGTGGCCTTGCCCCATTGTTTAAGCGCTTTGAGAACCCCGGTGGAATCCTTGAGTTTCCCGGAAACAATGGTGGCCGAAGCTGTATTCAACCGACCGAGAGTCGCAAGGCTGCCTGCAACGATGCTGACATCATCGTTGCGGAAAATTGCCTGCAAATCCAAACCGGCTTCA
Organism: Desulfovibrio sp.; assembly: GCA_031284485.1. GTDB lineage: Bacteria > Desulfobacterota > Desulfovibrionia > Desulfovibrionales > Desulfovibrionaceae > Desulfovibrio. The sequence continues at coordinate 3,590 of JAISZT010000039.1, read as the reverse complement.
CCGTCGTCGGTGACCTCAAGCGCCCAAACCTGCACATTGAGCGCGACCTGACGTATCAATTTGTTGTTGATATCGCTGATGACCGCGCCGATCTGGCGCATATTGTCGGGATTGTCCCGCACAGTCAGTGTGCCTGCCGCCTGGTTCGTCGCCACAGAGCCATTTTTTGACAGCATGGACTTGACAACGGCCTCAGTGTCTTTCCATATGTCAAACTTCAGCTTTGTGGTGTTATCTTGCGAAGTCTGCACCGAGGTGTCTTCCGTGCTGGCTGTCTGGCCGACGCCGGAGACGCCGCTGAGACGGTTGCCGCTATTTTCCTTGCTCTTGTTGGTGATCTGATTGTTATAGGCGATTTCCCCGGGCGCGCCCAAAAGTGTGAACGTCCGTACCATCAGCCGGGCAAAAATTATGGTGTTTGTGGTGGCGTTATAATCCCATCCGAAACCGGATTGCGCGGAAAGCTGATCCAGCAGCCCGCGTAGCGGGCCTTCATAGGAAACAGAGAGGATTGTATTCGGCAGTCCAGGAATTGGGTCAGGGTCGCCTGGCTTCAGAGACTCAGGAATCGTCGCGCTCACCTGCACAGTGACGCGCGTCATTTCGCTGATACTCTCTGCGATTTCTGACAATGCGCCCTTGCGGCGCAAGGTTACGCGCAGATTCAAAGCCGTATCGGAACTGGACATGGCGCGAGCGCCCAGATAAGAATCATCTGAAACATCAATGACGCGCGAACGGGACAATGCCTTGAGTTTATTGCCCTGATCCGTCACCTGATCAACTGTGGGAGCGTCCTTGTTGGCGCAACCGGACATGAATATAAATAACAATACAAGGATAAAGCTGACATATTTTGTATAGTTACGCATCGCTCAATTCTCCGTGACTTCCAGAACCTGGTTGCCCTTGTAAATGGTTGTTCTCAATGGGAAGCCGGAGCGTTGCAGGCCGCTGAAAAGCTGTTTAATGCCTTCAATGAAATCCCCTTTGAAGGCCGCATAAGATTCCATCTCGTAGTCACTGGCAGCTTTCCAAACCATTGTGTAACCAGCGGTCGCGCACCATGCCGTAAGTTGAGATCGCAGACTTCCGGGCGCGATGCTCCATTTTGCTTCAACCGGCGCGGATATTTCTTCCACGGTGAAGGGGGGCGCCTGAACGGATGAAACCGGCATGGCCGCGGCCACGGGTTGCTCTGTGGGTTTTGCCGCAACAGGAGGCAAGGGAGCGGCGGCGGGCACAACAGACGGCTTTTGCTCCTGAGCTTCAGGAATGATGTAGCGTACCCGTTTTGTCGGCGCGGGAGTCTCCCTTTCGGCCAATGTCGGTGACGGCGCAACAGGCGCGGGAGGAGGAGCCGCCGTGACAGCCGTTTTTTTCGGCTTGCTTAGATACACGCGCCGGCCTTTTTTCAAAACCGTGTCAGGCTCAACATAATTCCAGCGGCAGAAATCCGCGAGAGACACATGATTCCGCTCCGCTATCCGTTCGGCGGTTGCGCTTGTGCGAACCGTAAAGGGCGGGAGGGTTTCCGCAGCCGCTTGAGGGGCAACGGCTTCAGGCACAGGCAACGGACGGCTTTCAAGCTGCTTTTCCGCGACAAGCGGACTTGGGGGATTGGTGACCGGAATGCCCGGCTCCGGCGACAATTCATAGGCGAATCCGAACATGCGGCCGTCAGAAGTATCTATCCGCAAGTAGCAAGACGGCTCTTGCTGGATTAAATCAAGAGTATACGTCACGCCGACATCCGCGAAACCTGAAGAACGCACGGCAAAGCCCTGACGGCGCAACGCGTCTTCAAAAGCCATGCCGAAACTGCCCGGCGCGGCGTTGAGAGACAATGTGGTATGACCGGGCGGGTAACGCCTGGACATTTCATTCGCCGCTTTTTCCGCCATTTTTTGAGCTTCCGTAGGATACGCGACGCTCACGCCGTCGTATGTGCCGCCGTTCGACGACGAACGGTAAACACAACCGAAAAGCGCGACTGTTACACAAATTATGAGAATGGCTTTGTTCATGGTCGCCCCTATTTCCGACGCAGCATCACACGCTGCTGTTTGCTGCCGATTCCTGCCAACAGAACCGCTTCGTTGAAAATTTCATCAACTACCAGCGTGTCGTCTTTGACCCGGTAGTTGACCATCACGTTTTCACCATTGCGCCGCACAAGCAGCACCGGCATTTCTGTCTGGGATACTGTTTTGGGCAGACGAATGAAGGTTTGCCGTCCATCATTGTAAACCTGAATGGGTTTCCAACTGGCTGAACCATCCAATTTATAGGAAAAATCCAGCTTGGCCATGTCAACAGGAGCTTCGCCGTCCCTTGATGACGCCGTTTGCCATGTCCTTTCTTTCTTCTGAGCCGCAATCTGTTTTTGCAGCGCGGAATCAGAGTCTTCAGGGTAGACAAAACCGACATAGGGCATGTGCCCCTTGCGCTGACTTTTGAACTCAATATGGTAGACGCGCCGATCCGTTGTGATAACGGCCATTGTCTCAAGCCCCGCATCAAGCGGCTTGACCAGAATATGCGGCGCTTCCGGCGACCCCGATCTTCCGAGCGTGGTCTTCCACCGGGCCGTGTCGCCCATGACCAGCTCGTTGACAAATTCGCCCGGCTGCAATTCCACGTCTGACACCATGTATGGCGCGCACACAACACTGGGCAGCACCATGCCGTAGGCATAGGTGACCCGCCCGTTTTCTTGCAGCACTGGAGGCACATTCCGATCCGAAAATGCGCGGGACAATTTCAGCGCGGCCTGTTCTTTCGCGGACAACACAACCGGCGTATTTGAAATCAAAGGCGGCAAATCCATCAAATCGTCCAGTTGTCGAACCGCCGGCGTTGCCGTGAACGCGGAATCCGCGCTCAAAAGCATCACTCCAAGGAAAACAAGGAAAACAAAAAATTTTCTCACGACATCCCTTCCTTACTGCCCCAACAGTTTGCTGTATGAAATCGTTGTCACAAAAACGCCTCCGGGATTTTCAATAATCTGGGTGTCCGTCTTTGGCGGCGAAATCACTACGGACAATGTTGCCTCATATGCTGTAACGCTCTGCGTAATGCCGGCATGGTTACGGACAGTATCCGTCCATTCCACGCGCCAGGAATCAGCGCTTACAGGGTGCGGCAGGCCACGAATATCAACGGACACAATGGTTTTCTCGCCCCGGACATAGGGATTGTTTTGTTCAAACCAGGTCTTCACCGTGCCCTTGGCCGCGCCGGTGAGAAATGCGGCCAGGCGGCTTATCATGGCTTGCTGTAATTCTCTGTCCGGAGTCACCGTTCGCCAGTTTTTGATAAGATCCGCGAGTTCTGACTGTATGACGCTCTTGGGTGTCGTGCTTGCCGTTTCCGCTCTGGAAACGGCGACCGCCTTGCCGTTCACCTTGTCCACAGCCACGATGTAGGGCACAATCTTGTTTTGCTGCGACTGGAGGATGTTGCCGGTTATGGAAACCAGGAGCACAAGCACAAGCAGCAGGGCAAAAAGCCGCCACAGCCTTGCGTTTGCTGCGACACTGCCGAACTGCTCAAGCCATTCCTGTTTAGCGTTCAGGAATGGAGAG
>JAISZT010000135.1 GCA_031284485.1 Desulfovibrio sp. | reverse complement strand
ATAATATACTGGAATTACAATCTTTTTCTGGTAAATTCACGGTTTGATAAGTTTCCAGATAACAGATTGATTTTATAAAAATTTTTGCGCCAAAACTATCTATTGATGGACACTCTCGTAATTTTTACCTTCTGAATTTCAGACGATTTTGTAATCAGCAGTTCCGGCATATCGTTCCGGCAGCGCTCAGGCGCGGCGTATGTTGCCGTCCTCAATGGTGAACAATACGGCCTCCGGCGCTACGGCGCGCAAAATATCCACGGTGTGCGGATGGCAGGTGAAGTAAAGCAGCTGGTGAGCCGGGTGCTCCCCGCCTTCCGTCAGCCTCACAAAGGCTTTGGCTGTACGTTTTGCGCGATCCCGGTCAAAATTGACCAGCACTTCATCCATAATGAGCGGCAGGGCGCATGCCTGAACGGCGTGGTTTTTGATGTGGGCAAGCCGCAGGGCAAGGTAGACCTGCTCCTGAGTTCCGCGACTCAGGGCTTCCGGCGGCAGCGCTTCGCCCTGTCCGGGCAAAACGTACAGACCGGCGTCATCCAGGGAAACGCTGATGCCCCGCCAGCGCCCCCCGGTAATATTTTCAAAGATTTTGGAAGCGTCACGGATGACGTGGGGCTGCCGTTCCTGCTGAAAAACCTGCTTTGCCTGCGTGATCAGCTCCCTGGCCAGCGCGTGCCGGCACCAGTCAAGATACATGCGTTGCAGATTTTCCTGAAGATTCGCCTCCTGCTGGCGCAGTTCGGACAATTCATCGGTGGTGGACAGTTCCCTGACCTTGGCGGCCAGCACGGCGACGTCCCCTCCTGTTTCCTGTTCAGCGCTTTCCAGGGCGCCGTATTCTTCTTCAAGGTCACGGTCGCGTCCTTCCAGCTTTTCCCGCTCCTCCATGGAGAATGAGGCCAGAAACTGCCTGAGGGGCGTCTGCCCCGCCGCAAGACGCAAAGCATCCTCGGCAACCTGTTTGCGGGTTGCAAGCTCCTTATGCGTTTCCGCCGTTTCCTGGGCGTCTTTCAGCGTCAGGTCAAGCGTGGTCACCCAGTCCGGTTCTCCCTGCGTATCCGGAACCGGCAGCCGCCCCAGGGCGTCAAGCAGCTTTTTCAGGGGATCACGCAGGGCAGCCTGAGCTTCATGGTTTTTGACCAGCCCTGTTTGGGCGCGTTTAAGCTCCGCTTCGGACGCCAGACAGTTTTCCATATAGGTAAAGGCGTTGCGAACGGTTTCCGGTTCCAGATTTTCGCCAAGCCCCAGACCCTGTATACACAGATTCCATGCGTCCCTGGCCGCGTGCAGCTTTTCTTCCGCCGAACGCAACTGTTCCATGGCCTCCCGCTGCCGGTCGCCGGCCAGTTTTTGCCTGCGTTCACTGTTCTGCAAATCGGTTTCGGCCCTGACGCGCTGCACGCGCGCCATGTCCGCCGTTTTACAACTGTCCAGCATCTGACGGACAAGGTCGACCACGGCATCGCAGTCCTCTTCTCCGGAAAGGCTTTCCGCCACCGCGGGAACGGCGCGCAGGGCCTGCTCCTGCGCGCGCCGCAATTCTTCCAGCCCGGCCAGATCATCCCGCGCGCGCGACATGCCGTCAAAAGCGATGCGCGCGGATTCGGCCCCGGCAAAAAACGCTGCGGAATCTTCGGGAGAAGGCACGGTGGCGACATGCAGGGACAACATAAAATCCTGCCAGCGGCGGCGAACCTGCTGGACTTCATTTTCCCGTTCGCGGGACGCGGCGGACAAGTTCTGGATATTCGCGCGGACAGCCTCCATTTGCCGGTTGAGGGCGTCCATCTCCTTTTGCAGATATTCCTCCGTGATGCAGTTGGCCCGTTCACGCTCCAGCAGCATCTCCGCGGCGTCCAGCGTGATGGGATGCATATCCTCCACGCCGGATGCCGCGCAAAGGCTTTCCGCCTTTGCCTCAAGTTCCGCCAGATGCAGAGCGCAGGTATCCCGTCTGTTTTGCAGACGCTCTTTTTCCAGTTTGTAGCGTTCAACCTCCGGGCCGTTGCGCGGCAGCCCGCCCGCCAGAAAAGCCGCGCCGCACGCCAGCACCAGATACCCTGACCAGAGACTTATCGGCGCGGTCAGGGTTTCGGTGATGGGCAGGGCCGTCAGCCCGAATTTCCAGTGCGCCAGCAGTACGCCTGCCCCCAGGGCGATCAGCGCCAGGCCAATCACGATGAGCGGCAGGCTCTTGACTGGCGAAGGCATGCGCTCGCTTTCCAGCCTGCCGTCCAGTTCGTTCAGGCGTTCCCGTTCTGCGGTCACTGCGGAAAAAAGCGCCCGCAAGGTATGCAGGGCTTTGGCGCGCGTGTTCAGATCCTCATGCGTCGGAGCATTGACGTGACGTTCTTCACGCAGCAGTTTCATGCGTTCGGTCAGTTTCTCCAAGTCCTCTTCAGACCTGCTTACCGCCAGTGCGGCTTCATGGGCCGCATGCAGGCGTTTGCGCACTTCATCGGCGATCTCTTTTGCTTCCCCCTGCCTCTCGCGCAGGCCGTCCAGTATCTGATGCGCCTCAAGCCCCGCCTGCCGCGACAGGCGCAAAGATTCGCACGCTCCGGCGAAAGCGGCGTCAGATATCTGGAAAACGCGTTTTTTTTCCGGCAGTTGTTCACGTATGTTGTCCAGTCGATCCAGAGCGCGGCGCAGGGCATCACGCTCTTCTTCAGTAAATACCGCCGTGGGCGCGGGCAATCGGGCAAGCAGCTTCCGCGCGTCGTCAACCTCGCGCCCGGCTGCCTGCACATCGCTGTTGGCCTTGTCGAGCGCGTCCACAGCGGCCTGGTGGGTCAAAAGGGCTGCGTTTCTTTGCAGGACTTTTTTTTCCACATCCTCACGGGCAAAAAGTGAACGGTCTGTTTTGTGTATGCGCTCACAACTCCAGTCCTCGCCCAGCAGACCAAGGGCGCGGTCAATATTTTCCTGCGCCTGTTCCCGCAGTTCCTCCAGTTGCGGCAACTGCCTGTGCGCGTCTATAAAGCGGCTTCCGTGCTGCGAAAGACCGCTCAGTTGCGGCAGCGCGTCCAGCAGGGCGGAATTTTGTCCAAGGCGCTCCAGTTCCATGTCGACCATGCGCCAGTTGCGCCAATGCTCCCAGGCGGCAAGGCGACGCTGCAACTGGTGGCGCTCTTCATTCACAGCTTTTCTGCGCCGGCGTATCCGGGTCAATTCCTGGTCTTTTTGTTCCAGTTTTTCGGCAAAATCGTCATAGCGCGCGCATTCGGACTCGATTTCCCGCATCCGTTGGCCTATGGCCTGCAACCGCTCCGCAATGTCGTGTAGCTTCGGGTAGTTGCCGCCCTTCCTGCAGATGGCGTCCATTTCTTTATCAAGAGTTTTTATTGCCACGGCGGGTGAAACAAGACCGGCTCCAAAACTCGCGCCGCTCAGGGCGTCCGCGTCAAAGGCCTGCAATTCGCGCAGGCTGAAACCGAAATTCTGGCTATAGGCGGCGGCGCTGATGCCGTGGAGCAACTGCCGCAACGCGTCCGCACTTTCAGGAAGTCCGTCGGCGTTTGTCAGCGTCAGAATGCCTCCATCTCTGAGCAGTCCGCCGCGCCTGCGCGTCAGATGCAGTCTTTTGCCCTTGTCGACGCACAAAACAAGGCTGCCCCCCGGCCGGCCGCCGCGCAAGGGGTCGAATTTGTCGCATTCGGCATTGCTGGCGGGATAGCCCGTGAGCATGACGCGCAAAAATTCCAGACAGGTGGATTTGCCGGCTTCGTTCTGTCCCAAAAAAATGGAAAGACCGGGGGAAATCGCTTCCGCGCCTGCGCCGGAAAAAATGCCGAAACCGTCAATTTTGAAAGATTCAATATACATCAGACGAAACTCCGTGCTTTGGCCGCCGGCGCTTATGGCAGCAGCAATCCTGCACAAAGGCGCTCCGCCTCATGCAGCAACTGTTTTTTTTCTTCCTCGTTCACCATTGTGAGCTTCTTGAGGAGAGCAGGGCGGGAAGCGAGGATTTTATTAACGGCATCCTGCAATTTTTCAGTGTTTTTCTCCATTTCTTCAGCGCATTGCCAAACGCAGCCGAGCAGATCATTCCGAGTGGGGTCGCGGACCATAACTGGTTGTGTTTGCAATTGAAAATCCTTGATCCAGATTCCGGGCGACGCGCTCTCGTGCAGATGGGCAAGCCGCCCCGCGACAGTGGGCAGGCAATCGGGCTGCCGCAGGGCGGCGTCAATTTCCGTGTATCCCGCAAGGAGCACGCGGACCACAAGGGCTTCGCAACCGGGCCCCGCCTCGTCGGCCTTGTCCTGCAGAAGCTGTCCCAGGCGCTGCTCCATGTCGTCAATTTTGGACATGCCTTCGAGATCAAGCCTGAGGCATTCCCACTGCACCGGCCCCAGGCGCAGGAAGGATTCTTCACAAACAAAGCGCCCCGACTGCGGTTGCACCGTCACCAGGAAGCAGCCGCGTTCGCCCGCCTCGTTGATGTGCAGCCCCTGGGAGTTGCCGCAGTAGGCGATAAAGGGCGTGTCCGAGAGCACGCGGCGTTCATGCACGTGCCCGAGCGCCCAGGCGTCCAGCCCGGCGTCCCTGAGATTTTCCAGGGAGCAGGGCGCGTAACTCTGCTGCCCGGCGGTCTGCCCCTCCACGGCACAGTGCAGCACGCCGAGCTGGAAGCAGTCGTGCCGGGCGTCGCGTCTGAACAATTTTGCCAGATTGCGGCTTTCCTTGTTTCTTTCATGGCTTATGCCGTGGACAACGGCAAGGGGGGTGCCGTTTTTTTCAAAAACGTGCTGTTCCGGCGCGGGGCCAAAAATTGTGACGTTGTCCGGCCAGGTCACCGCCGCAAGGCGGGAGGAAAGCGGGTCGTGGTTGCCGTGCGCCAGAAAAACATGGATCCCCAGGCGCTGCAGGCGAACGCAGCCGTCGCGCAGGGCAAGCTGCGCCTTGATGCTGTGGTCTTCCTGATTGTAAATGTCCCCGGCCAGTACAAGAAAATCCGGCTTTTCCGACTCACAGAAACGAAAAAGGCGTTCCATGGCTGTAAAAGCGGCTTCACGCAGCAAACGGGAAAGCTGTCCGTCCGTCTGGGCAATGCCCCGGAATGGCGTGTCAAGGTGCAAGTCAGCCGCGTGAATATAACGTAAACTGTCCATGCGCAGTGGCCTTGTGTTATTTTTTTCCCTGCTGCGTTCGCAGTTGCAGACATTCCTCGGCCAGACGGCGCAAATCCTGATTCTGCGGCGCAACTTTCAACCCGGCGCGCAAATGCCCGAGCGCGCGCACATATTCGTCCGCGTCCATCATGGCCCTCGCCATCACAATGAAGGCGGCGGATTCGTCTGTAATGTACGTTCCGGCTTCCACAAAGCGGGTATCGGCCTCGGAGGCCTTGCCTTCGGCGAGCATGGCCTTGCCTTCCTTGATGCAATGATCCAGTTTCAGCTTGCGTTGCAGGGTTTCCTCATAATTTTCCACAACCGCCTGCCCGGTGAGTTCCTTTTGCATGGCGACAAGGATGGCGAGCATGTCTCTTTCCGTGCCCGCCTGATACCCGAAAGGTTTCTCATGGAATTTTTTGAAGTCGGGATCCGAAGCCAGATCGGTAATGGCGTCACGAAAATCGGTTCGCAGGTCAAGAGGCGCCTGCTGGCCGCCCAGTTCCCTGAAAGCGGAAATGGCAAGATTCAACGCGCGCGAAAATTCGTGGCGCGACAGGCTTGGACGTACGCGGCCAAGGCTGTCGCGAATTTTGTGCTTGTTCATGACGCTGCTCCCGATGGCAAATTGCCGCGAATAAGGATACTGTGACCAGCGAAGGATAGCTGATATACATACCAGACGGCAAGAGCGTACAACAAGCATTTTTTGCGCGCGAAAGAGAAAACGCCATGCTTGACCGGCACTCCATGAGCGGCTATGATTTTTCTGGTTGGCGCGGGATGAGAAAATCAAACGGGTGAACCAAAGTCTTTGAAAAAAATGACGGCATACGGCAAAGGCTGCTGCCTCGCGGAGCGGGTGTCTTTATGCCTGAAGACTTCACCTGGCCCTGCGCGGCTTTGCGTTATTCTCTGGCCGGGCACGTCGTATATCGCTATGGATGAAATTTTTCCGGAGATGCAAAAAAATAAAAAATACCATACCAGCGAGTATGACGGGCACCTCAACGGTCTGTCCACGGATGCGCCGGCCGGCTTGCCGGTAAAAAAAAATCCGTGACGTCGGGTAGCCATGCGCGTACTTTACGGCATTCACGGCACGGGACATGGGCACGCCATGCGCGGCTTGACCATTGCCCGTCAACTGTCCAGGCACGAATTTCTTTTTGTGGCCTCCGACGATGCCGTTGCGGTTCTGGAGCCGGAATTTGCCGTTCACCGCATGCCCAACCTCGGCACAGCCTTCAAAAATTACCGGGTGGACATTTGCGCCACCATCGCCCGCGCTCTGCCCCTGCTTATGCGGCGGCGGCGTTACATTGACGAACTGTTGCGCGTTATTGACGAATTCAAGCCCGACGTCTGCATGACGGATCTGGAATACTTTGTCCCCCGCGCGGCGGAGGTCGCCGGCTTGCCCTGCCTGACCCTGGATCACCAGCACATCATCACCTGCTGCCGCCACGAGCTGCCGCCGGGCATGTGGGTGGACGCGATTGTGCAGGGGCTGACGCCCAGATATCTTTTTCGGCCTACGGGCGACACCCTGATCATTTCCTTTTACGCGCCGCCTGTGCTTGCCCGCTATAACGCCCGCATCGCCCCGCCCATTCTGCGCGGTAGTGTGCTTTCACTTGCCCCGCGCGACGACGGGCATGTGCTTGTATATCAAAGCAATTCAACCCACAGAAATCTGGTGGATTTTTTGCTTACGGCGACGGAGCGCACCTGCTATGTTTACGGCTATAACCGCACGGAAGGGCGGGAGGGCAATGTTGTTTTTATGCGCAAGAGCGAAGAGGAGTTTTTGCGGCTGCTTGAGGGCTGCGCCTATGTTGTTCTGGGCGGGGGGCATACCCTGATGAGCGAAGCCCTGCACCTGGGCAAACCCATACTGACGCTGCCGCTGGGGGCCATGGTGGAGCAGCGCTTCAATGCCCTGTACATAGAACGCCTGAACTACGGCATGCAGGCGACCATGCACGGCCTGACGCCGGACCTCCTGCGGCGTTTTGAAAGCCGTCTGCCGGAATTTCGCGCCGCCATATCAGCCCAAAACTTTTGCGGCAACGACAGCGTGTTTCGCATGACCGACCACTTTATCCGCAACGGATGCCTGCCGTAGGTGGACACAGCACCCTCCGAACCTCACTTCAGCGCGTCAAATATTGTCTCATCCGGTACGCTGTAACTGTGTTTCCTGTCAGGGAAAGCGCCGCTGCGCACTTCCGCGGCGTACGCCGTGAAAGCCGCGCGCATGGCCGCGCCGACTTCACCGAATTTCTTGACGAATTTCGGCGTTGTTTCGAGCAGACCGCACGTGTCCTGCCACACAAGCACCTGCCCGTCACAGTGCGGGCCCGCGCCTATGCCGATAGTCGGGATGGAAAGTTCTCTGGTGACGCGCGTTGCCAACGGGACAGGCACACATTCCAGCACCAGGGCAAACGCGCCCGCATCCTGCAGGGCGCGGGCGTCGTCAAGCAATTTTTGGGCTGCCGCAAGAGTTTTTCCCTGTACTTTGTAACCGCCGAACGCGTGCACAGACTGCGGAGTCAGCCCCAGATGCCCCATGACGGGGATGCCGGTTTGCACAAGCGCGCGCACCTCATGGCAAAACGCGCCGCCGTTCTCCATTTTCACGGCATGCGCGCCGCCTTCCGCAAGCAGACGGCCGGCGTTGCGCAGCGTTTCCTCCACGCTGACGTGACAGCTCATAAAGGGCAGGTCGCAGACAAGCAGTGTGTTGTTTACGGCGTTCGCCACGCCTGAACAGTAGAGGATTATGTCTTCCAGCGTGAGCGTAAGGGACGTTTTGTGACCAAGCATGACATTGCCCAGGCTGTCGCCCACCAGCAAAGCGTTGATGCCGGCCTCGGCGCTGATCCCGTCAATAATGCGCGCCGTGCTGTAGTCGTACGCCGTGAGCATGACAAGTTTTTCGCGTCCTTTTGCTTCCTGAAAGGTAATAACGGTATTTTTCATGAAAAGTCCTCAACTGCGTTTTGCTGCAAGCGTCAGGCCCATAAGCGCGTGAGTCAGTTTCGCCGTTCTGTATAATTCGCGTGGTGCAGCCCCTGAGGGACCAGTTCCACAATGTCTTTTTCGAGTATCTCTCTATCCGTGTTTTGTTGCAAGCGCCAGACTCATGAGGGTGTGGGTCAGTTTCGCCGCCGTATAATCAGCGTGGTGCAGCCCCTGTATGGGGGCCAGTTCCACAATGTCCATTCCGAGGATCTCTCTGTCTTCAGCGCAGTTTGTAAGCAGGCGTATGGCGTCGTGCCAGAACAGTCCTCCGGGGGACGGGGTGCCGGTTGCGGGCATAAGGGAAGCGTCCAGTCCGTCCAGATCAAAGCTGACGTAAAGGCGTCGCGGGAACGTCGGCGGCAAGGGACTGCGGGGGATACCCTCTCGGGCGAGCATGTCGGCGTCGTAATGCAGCACCGCGTATTTTCCGCGCAGTTCAGCTTCTTCCTGTGACAGTTCCCGCACGGCAAACTGGGCAAGCGGCAATCCAAGGTCGTGTACCGCCCGGAACATGACGCAGGCGTGCGAAAAAGGGTTTCCTTCATAGCTTTTGCGCAGATCCGCATGCGCGTCAATCTGCAGTATGCCAAAGGGCGCGGAAGATTTGCCCAGCGCCCGCAACGCGCCGAGGCTGACAATGTGTTCGCCGCCAAGCACAACGGGGATGGCCTTGCAGGCAACCGCATAGCGCACGGCCTCTTCAATGCGGTCAAGCACGGCTTCCAGAGTTCCCGCGCAGTCAATGGGCGGCGCGGTATAAAATCCTGACTCTCCCGGTGCCCGGCCGTTTTCCCATGCTTCAAGCTGCTGCGAAGCCGCAAGCAACGCGGCGGGGCCGTTGGCTGTGCCGCCGCCGTAAGAAACGCTGCGTTCCAGCGGCGCGGGTATAACATGAAAGCCCGCGGCTTCCGGAGCGCTTGGCGCGTACTCGGAAGACAGAAAATGCCGCGTAATCATGCGGAGTGCTCCGGATGCGCGGTCAATGCGCCAAGGGCTGCGTCAGAAACAACAGACGACCCGCTGGAGGGCAGGTCGTCTGTCTGGAGGAGGCTGTCAACAAAAGAAAGGAAGGTATTCTGGATTCTGCAAAGGCCATGCCAATAAACCCTCCGTGGAATAATTTTTATCATGTTGTTTTTACTAGTAGAAAAATAAGCCAAGCACGACAGCTCGTATAATTTTTTATACGCGTTTTTCTGCGTTCTGCCTTTCTTCGACAATGTCGTGCAAAAAATTTGCACCTGTTTCAGCCTTTGGAATACAGGCATCAACGGAGCAGTTTTTCCAGAGTTCGGACAAAACCGTCCAGATCGGTCTGATCAATGATCAGAGGCGGCAGAAGACGCAACGTCGTTCCCTGGCACAGATTGCAGATATAGCCCTCGCGCAGCATATCCTGCCAGATTTTTTGTCCATCTTCTACAAGTTCTATGCCGATCATCAGGCCAAGCCCCCGCACCTCGCGGATTTTGCCCGGCAGACGCCTTTGCAGATCCTCAAGTTGCCGTTTGAGGCGTCCCCCCAGAGCGGCCGCGCGATCGTCCAGATGGTCGCGCAGCATGATTTCCACGGTTTTCGCGGCTACAGCCGAAGTCAGCGCGCCGCCGCCGAACGTCGTGGCGTGGCTGCCCGCGACAAAACCTTTCGCCGCTTCGTCCGTGGCCAGCATGGCTCCCATGGGCAGACCGTTGGCCAGGGCCTTGGCCACGCTTATAACGTCGGGCTTCAGTCCAAAATTTTGAAAGGCCCAGAATTTTCCCGTGCGGCACATTCCGCACTGCACCTCGTCACACATAAAAAGAATATCCTTCTCACGGCACAGGGCTTCCACGCCGCGCAGATAATCGGCTTCCAGAGGAACAATCCCGCCTTCTCCCTGCACCACTTCAATCAACACGGCGGCCGTGGCCGGTGTGACGGCTTCGCGCAGCGCCCGCAAATCTCCCGCGGCCGCCTGTTTGAAGCCTTCCGGTAGCGGGCCGAAACCGTCGCTCAGGCTCTCGCGCTTCGTGACGGCCAGCGCGGCCAGGGTGCGGCCGTGAAAACAGCCGCTCAGGCTTATGATTTCACAGGCGTCCCTTTGTTTTACCTTGCGCATGTAGCGTCTTGCCAGTTTGATGCAGGCCTCGTTGGCTTCCGCCCCGGAATTGCAGAAAAATGCCTTGCCGTGGTGGGTGGTGGAGAGCAGCAGCCTTGCCAGATCAAGCTGGGGCTGCTGGTAAAAAAGATTGCTCACATGCCAGAGTTCACGGGAAGCGGCGCTTACGGCTTCGCAGAGTTCCCCGTGGCAGTGTCCAAGGGCGGCGACGGCAATGCCCGCCAGCAAATCCACATATTCCTTGCCGTCCACATCCTGAAGGCGCGCGCCCTTGCCCCGCGCAACGGCAAGGGGGTAGCGGCTGTAAGAGCGGCAAAGCAGGTGTTCTTCCTGCTCTTTGACAGAGGTGAATGCTTGTGACATCGGCTTTTTCCTTTTTCGTTCCTAGCGCCCGGTGTGGCCGAAACCGCCACTGCCGCGCTCCGTTTGCTCCAATTGCTCCACTTCCTGCCACAGCGGTCTGACAACGGGCTGAAAAACAAGCTGGGCTATGCGATCTCCACTCGTTATTGTTCGTTCCTCACCGGAGGTGTTCAGCAGGATAACGATAATTTCTCCCGTGTAGTCAGGGTCAATAACGCCTGTGCCCTGAGCCACCGTCAGCCCGTCCCGCGCGCCCAGCCCGCTGCGGGAATAGACAAAGCCCGCCATATCCGGGGACACCGGCTGCACGCTGATGCCCGTGGGCACGGCGACGCGCTTGCCGGGGGCGACGCGAAGTTCGGCCGCCTCAAGGCAGGCGCGCAGGTCGATCCCGGCTGAAAGCGGCGTTGTCGGCGACAACGCGTCAGTTTGCCCTTGCACGTACAGTGCGCGCGCGCCGGCCCGGACGTAGGCAAGACGCACGCGGGATCGGTTTGTGTGGACGGCGTCCTCGGAGCGGGGTATTGTTGTTTGCATGAGTTGTGGTGTAACGCAGGAAGGCGTCGGGGGCAAGTCCGTCCGACCATTTATAGCTGTTGTCGGAGGGGGGCTTGCCGGGTGCGAATGCGCGCTCACATTGGCGCGCGCCGGTCTTGACGTGACGCTTCTTGAACAAAAGCCCGGGCAGCGCACGCCGGCGCACACAAGCGATCATCTGGCGGAGCTTGTCTGCTCCAATTCGTTGCGTTCCAACGAAATTGCCTCCGGTATCGGGCTTTTGAAAGCGGAGATGCGCGATCTTGGCAGTCATTTCATGGAAACGGCGGACGCCTGCCCCGTGCCCGCGGGCAAGGCGCTGGCCGTTGACCGTGAGGCCTTTGCCGCCGCCATGACGGCGCGTGTGGCGGCGAGCCCGCGCATACGCCGTGTGGAGCATTGCGTGGAATCCCTTGTCGATCCTGTTCTGGACGGCGCGTGGGCCGTGGTCATCGCCGCCGGTCCCCTGGCTTCGGAGGGGCTTGCCGCTTCACTTGCGCGGGCGACAGGCGAGGAACACTGTTATTTTTACGACGCCATCGCGCCCATTGTCTGGACGCATTCCCTGGACAGGGGCATTGCTTTTCGGGCGTCGCGCTACGACGCGATAGAGAATTCCTGCCCGGAGGGGCAGGGCGATTATCTTAATTGCCCCATGAGCCGTGAGGAGTACGAAATTTTTTATCGTGCCCTGTGCGATGCCGATACGGCCGAAGCGCGCGGCTTTGAAAGTCTGAAGCATTTTGAGGGCTGTATGCCCGTGGAAGCGCTGGCGGCGCGCGGCCCGCGCACGCTGACCTTCGGGCCGCTCAAACCGGTGGGTTTTATTGACCCGCGCACAGGCCGCCGCCCCTGGGCTGTGCTGCAACTGCGCATGGAAAGCGCGGAAAGCGCCGCGTGCAATCTGGTGGGCTGCCAGACGCGGCTGACGCAGCCGGAGCAGGCCAGGGTGTTCCGTCTTGTCCCCGGCATGGGCGCTGTGGAATTTGTCCGCTACGGCAGCATGCACCGCAACACCTATGTGAACGCGCCCGCGGCCCTGAACGCCGATCTTTCCCTCAAAACGCTTCCGCGCGTCTTTCTGGCCGGTCAGATTACCGGCGTGGAAGGCTATGTGGAATCAGCGGCTTGCGGACTGTGGGCGGGCCTTTTGCTGGCGGCGCGCGCCCATGGCCGCGAGTTGCCGCTCCCCCCGCCGGAAAGCGCTCTGGGCGCGTTGCTGCGCCATTTGCAGCGCCCGGCAAAACACTTTCAGCCGTCCAACGCGCATTTTGGCCTGATGCCGGAGTTGGGTGAAAAAGCGTCTAAAAAAGACCGAAAAGCCCTGTACGCGGCGCGGGCAAGAGAGGCCTTTGCTCAATGGCTTCTGAAATCAGATTGCGGCATACTCCGCTGAAGCGCTCCCGCCGGCAGTTTCCCGCGTGACCAGCCATTCTTTGCCGATCGGATTGTCGGGCGGTGTGGGGCGCTTGCCGCCGAAAACCCGTTTCCCGACGATTTTTTCCAGCGTCTGCGCCAGAGGACGTGAGGCAAAGGCCTCAAACCCGGCTTGCGCCAACCCGGCAAGGCGGGGCGCGTCCGCAAGCAGGGCGGTTGCCGCTTCAGGGATATCGTCATAGCTCACAAAGGCGCAGGCTTCGCGCAAGTGTTCAGGGATTTCAGAATCCGCTCCCCGTTCTGAAAGCACGGGTTTTTTGTTCGCCCACACATAGCCAAGGCGCACAATTTCCAGTTGCGCCGGTATGAACTGGTGTACGTTGAGCACCATTCTGGCGCGGGCAAGCAGCGCGTCGCGCAGATTGCCGAAGGCCATTTCCGGCACAAGAACATGCGCGCCTTTGGCAAGCAGCCGCCGCACAATATCGTTGCGCCTGTCGCTTACGCGCCCGTAAAACAGCACGCCCACATCCTGCGGGCAGTTTTGTCCAAGTCGCGTCATTTCAGGCACATAACCGGGGGGAATGTGGGTCACGTCGGTTATGCCCGCCGCCGCAAGCTCCCGCGTGTTTGCCAGGCTGTAGTCCCACACGGTAAAATCACGCAGATGCGCCATGTAGTCCGTGTTGCGCCAGTCGCTTCCGGCCTGCAACTGTTCAAGATTGAAAATGATGCTGCCCCCCGGCAGGACGCGGCCGGTGCGGCGCGGGGCTATGCATGATCCGAAAACGATGTTGCGGCTTTTTACATTGACGCGGTTGAACAGCAGTTCCACGTCAAAATTGAGCCGCCGCAACGCGTGGTAAAGCGGCAGGATGACGTCGTCAAACCCGTGTGATGGGTTGGCGTCTTTGGGATTGATTTTGACGATGGAAAAATGCATGGCGATTTATGGAATGTTATCTGGCTGTTACAGACATCTTTGGACGGGAAAAGTGTTTTCGACACTCATTCCCGTTTGATCTTCGCTCTCCACATTTGTACGTAGCGTGATTTCGATTCGCAAATCTCTTTTATCTTCCGAAGATCTGTATATACGGCATGCTGATCTGATATTTTCTTTATTCTTCTCACATGGTTTCATGTGTGGTGTCAATCCAGTTCAGACAAAAGCTTCCTTGACGACAAAAACAACGGCAAGTGTCCACAAGAGCATGCTTACGTCCCTTGCGCGGCCGGAGAGCAGCTTGACGGCGGCGCTGAAACTATTGACAACCTTTTCACGCACCCTGGTCAGGGTGAGCAGGATGAAAATGCCCCCTTCTATAAATATTTTTAATTTGTAAATTAAATATATTATGTTAAATTTTACACTCAAGCCGAAACGCTGTATAAATGTATTGTTGTCCAAGGCGTTGATTAAATCCGGTCAGGAGGCGCGTAAACTGGCGGAGATGACAGGCACCCCTCTCGTCGTCCGCAACAATACACGCTTCAGCCGTCAAGCCCGATTCAGACATGAGTATTGTACGAAATATAGACATCTTGGGCATACTCCGTGAAGAACAGGAAATGCGCTTGCGTGGCGGTTTGTACCATCAAACGCAGATAAAGCTTTGCTACAATTCCAATCGCATTGAGGGCAGTCGTTTATCTGAGGAGCAGACCCGCCACATTTTTGAAACCAATACCCTGAGCGTTGAGCCAGGGGAAAGCGCCGATGTTGATGACATTATTGAAACGGTCAACCACTTTGCCTGTTTTGATTATATGCTCACTGTGGCGGACGCTGTTTTGACAGAGGAGATTATCAAGGAATTTCATCGTCTCCTAAAAAGCAACACTTCAGATGCAAAAAAAACATGGTTCAAGGTCGGCGCATATAAAACAAGGCCGAACATGGTCGGCGACACGAAAACAACAGCGCCGGGCAAAGTGCAAAAAGCCATGCGGGATCTCCTGGCCGAATATACCAAGAAAAGCACCCTAACCTTTGAGGATATCGTGGGATTTCACCACCGTTTTGAAGCAATACATCCGTTTCAGGACGGCAACGGGCGAGTGGGACGGATGATTCTGTTCAAGGAATGTCTGCGGGGCGGCATTGTTCCCTTCATTATTGATGAGGAGCATAAACTGTTTTACTATCGCGGCTTGAAGGAGTTTGCCGAAACTCCGGGCTATCTGCTTGATACCTGCCGCTCGGCGCAGGATGCATATAAAAAACTGCTTGCCTATTTCCGGGAGGTCGGGTCTTGATTCAGACCATGAGCTTCGGCGCGTACCCTATCATTCTTTTATTAATACTCTCAAAGAAAATAGTATCCATCTCATCTACCATGTCCAAAGAAGTTCTGGGGTGAAATCCACGGCGATTTGGACTTGTCATCCCCGCCAATTCCGTAGTATTTTACAAAAATATGCGCTACAAACAAAAAAGCCTATAAAATCAGAGAACAGCCATGAACGACGCCATCAGCATAAACCGGACG
>JAISZT010000064.1 GCA_031284485.1 Desulfovibrio sp. | reverse complement strand
ACCTCTCGCGGGCATCTTTGTTTTTTTCCACCATGTGACCAAGGTTTCCCCGCCAGATGGTTCGCGGCCCCATCGCTGTTTGCACCACACGCAGACTTTCCCGGTCGTTAAAGCCGAGCACATCAGCAAGTTGTTTCTCCGCCTGTTCGCGTGACGGCGACATGGGCAGCAGCGGCTGCGCGGGCAGGCGCTCGTTCTCCGGAACTGAGCGTAGCGAGGACAGAAGAGGAGTCAGAGAAAGAATAACGCATAATCAACCTTTTTCCTTCGGCCGCTTCCGCTGATCCCGGAAGCGGCTTTTTATGGCTTGCTCATCAGGCGGCGGGTTGCCGTCCCGCCGCGACAGCCCGCCTTGCGGGCGGGCTGTTTCGCTGTTACGTTAATGCCCGCTTCCTCCCTGCTTCATCGCCCGCGTTTTCAACCGGAGGCGACAGAGGTATTTTTTTCCCTGCCTCATACCCCCGGAAAAAATCAGATGTTTTACTGTAAGAGGTGCGAGAGCGGCATGTTGTCAGGTTCGGGTAGACGCCTGTACCGCTGGGCACGCAACCGCGCCGCCTCTTCATTGGCCTGGCTTCTGGCCAGATTTGCCCTGGCGGCCTTGAAGGCCGTCTGATACAGGGTCGGGTCATGCGGTACAGTTCCTGCCCGGCGCGCACGTCTGTTCCTTCTTCAAAAAGGCGGGCCTGGATAATGCCGCTCACTTGGGGGCGGACTTCGGAACTTGTAAACGCCGAGACCCGTCCGGGCAGTTCACGGGTAAGAGTAATTCTTTCTTCTGTGACCTTCATATACCGGACTTCCGGCCAGGAAGGCGCCGGGGCCGCTTTTTCCCGGCAGCCGTACAGAAGGCAGACAAAAAGAGCCAGATACAAACCCGGACGCGCGGGGTGACGTTTTTTTGCAAGCATTTGGAATGTCCTTTCAACAGGTTGGGGTAAATAAAAAAACGCACCATCTTTCCACTGCCTGTGGAGAGAAAGTGCGTTGGTTCACGTTAACGCTTACGCCAAATAAAAAAACGCGGCTTCTTTCCACTGTCGTGGAGAGAAGGCGCGTTGGTTTACGTTAACGCTTACGCTGTGTTCATTGCCCGGGCTTGTCGCCCTGCTTCAAAAATTGCGGGCTGAATTTTTTTGTTCGAGCAATGTTCGGGTCTGTATATCCTGGCTTGGCGGACAAGTCAAGGGCGAACACGAGCCCGCTTTGGCCAGACGCAAAATTGTTGCGCGCCCGACATTGATTAGCCGTCCAATCGGTATTAGGATGGAGCAGGGCCGAAATCAGGGCGACACAGGAGAAAATGCATGCCAACCCGCAGTCGGGATCAAACACAGGATCTGCGCCTTCTCGGCGCGGGGCGTCTTCCCTCCGTAGAGGACGGGCCGGGCGCGCATCTGCTGGAATCTTTTCCAAACTGCTTTCCGGGCAGGCCCTACATTATAAGTATAGCCTTCCCGGAATTCACTTCACTTTGTCCGGTGACGGGCCAGCCCGACACCGGCGCTGTTTGCGTGGAGTACGTCCCGGACGCGCGCTGCGTGGAATCCAAGAGCTTCAAGCTCTATATGTTTGCCTTTCGCAACCACCAATCCTTTATGGAAACAATTGTCAACACGGTGCTTGAGGATCTGACGCGTGTCCTGGCGCCGTGCTGGTGCCGCGTAAGAGGGCTGTTCGCCCCGCGCGGCGGCGTGCGGATGCACGTCTTTGCCGAGGAATTCAAGACAATGCCGAAAAAACAGGACGCTCTCGTGCGCGAGGCCGTGTCCGCCTGGAAAGCGGAACCGTATCCGCACCGGGTCTGAAAATCAGGAAGGCCGGATGGGATTTTTTTCTGTCGTAAAAAAATTTTTTGGCGCTTCGGGCGCGCAAGGCAAAGAGGCGGGCGCGCCTGAGGGCGATATTGCCGCCGGGACCATCGGGAATGACGAAAGCCTGCTCCTGCGTCTGCGCGAGGCCGAACCCAGGCTTTCCGTCTGGCTGGGCATCATTCTGCAAGGTGTGGAAACAGCCGGGGAGGCGCTTTCTCAGCGATTGATCTTTCTTTTGCGCGCTCTGGACGTGCCCCAGGAAGAGGCTTCAGCCTTTACGCGGGATTTTGCAGACTGGCTTGGGCGTATGGAATACAGCCGGGTAGACGAATTCCGCTCGGAATTGCAGTACCGTCTCGCCCTTGCCCTGGGTCTTGAGGACGAGGAGGACGAACGCGACCGGCTTTTCCTGAAAATCAGCGAGGGGCTTGCCCGCACGCGGGAGGGCTTCGCGCGTCGTCTGAACACGCTCTTTGCCGGGCACGGGGAATTGGACGCGCGGTTCTGGGAACATCTGGAGGAGTTGTTTATCACTGCGGACATGGGCTATGAAACGTCGCTGGAACTTGTCGAGCGTCTTAAAGATCGCGCCCGGCAGGAAAAAGTTTTACAGGCGGACGGCGTGCGCGATCTCCTGCTGGCCGAGATGGAAGAAATTTTTTCCGCGCCCCGCTCCATTGCGGCCGTCAATTTGCCGGAAGTGGTGCTGTTGACCGGCGTGAACGGCGCGGGCAAAACGACAACCATAGCCAAACTGGCCCACCGCGCCCGCATGCAGGGAAAAAAAGTGATGATCGCGGCGGCGGACACGTTCCGCGCGGCGGCCATTGAGCAAATGGGCGTCTGGGCCGCGCGCGTCGGCGCGCTGTTTTACACGCGCCCAGCCGGATCGGATCCGGCCGCCGTAGCCTATGAGGCCATGGAACGCGCTCTGCGGGAAGGAGTGGACATACTGCTGGTGGACACGGCCGGACGCTTGCAGACAAAAGTGAACCTGATGGAAGAACTGACGAAAATCCGTCAGGTGCTGAGCAAAAAACATCAGGGCGCGCCGCACCGCGTTGTTCTGGTTATTGACGCCACCAACGGGCAGAACGCCCTGTCCCAGGTAAAACTTTTCAAGGAGGCCGCAGGCGTTGACGAACTGATTCTGACAAAACTCGACGGTACGGCCAAGGGCGGCGTGGCGGTCGCCGTGGTTATGCAACACCGCCTGCCCATCACCTTTGTCGGGCTTGGCGAAAAATTGGAAGATCTGCGGCCTTTCAGCGGCGCGGACTACGCCCGCGCGCTTTTGGGAGAACCCGCCGAAAAAAAATAATGCGTGCCGGACGCAATGTTTTGTGAAAACACTTGACGCCTTGCCCGCTTTTGGTTAATTAGCCCTTTGCCCCAATGATTTTTGCGGTTATGGCCCGCCCAACGTAATGTTGATCGGCCTCTGTGTGGTCGGGCGGGATTTTTTTTGTAAACGGAGCATTACGATGACTACAGTTAGCAGCGATCGTATACGGATCAAGCTCAGAGCCTACGATTTCCGCATTCTGGACAAGGCCGTTGCGGAGATTGTGGACACGGCGCGCAATACCGGCGCAGGTATTGCGGGACCTATTCCATTGCCGACAAATATTCATAAATACACTGTCCAGCGCTCCGTGCATGTGGATAAAAAATCCCGTGAGCAGTTTGAAATGCGCATTCACAAGCGCCTCATGGATATTCTGGAACCGACGCAACAAACGGTTGACGCCTTGGGCAAACTTTCTCTGCCCGCGGGCGTTGACGTTGAAATCAAGCTTTAGAGCAAGAGGCAGTCATGGCTGAGAAAATGGGAATTTTGGGTCGTAAGCTCGGCATGACCCGTATTTTTGCTGACGACGGCGCGGTGGTCGCCGTTACGGTTGTGGAGGCTGGCCCCTGTCCGGTAACACAGGTCAAAACCTGTGAAAAGGACGGCTACAGCGCTTTGCAGATCGGGTTGACTCCTGCCAGGGAAAAACATGTTTCAAAGGCCATGCGTGGTCATTTTGCCAAAGCGGGCACAGGGCTTTTCCGCCACCTGCGGGAAATCCGCCTTTCCGGCGCGCCGGAACAGCAGCCGGGGCAGAATCTCACGGTGGAGATGTTTGCCGTCGGAGAGGTTGTGAAGGTGACGGGCACAAGCATGGGCAAGGGGTACCAGGGCCGGATGCGCCGCTGGAATTTTGCCGGTTCAAAAGATTCGCACGGCTGCGAAAAAGTGCACCGCAATAATGGTTCAATCGGTAACAACACCTTTCCCGGTCACGTCTTCAAAGGAAGAAAAATGGCCGGGCACTGGGGTAATGAAACCGTGACGGAAATGGGTCTTTTGATTGTTGGCGTGCGTCCGGCGGACAACGTCATTCTGGTCAAAGGCTCTGTGCCGGGCCCCAAAAACGGGCTTGTGTTGATCCGCAAGCAGTAGGGGAAGCAAGATGCCTGTTGTAAAAGTATATGATCAGGAAAAGCAGGAAAGCGGCGAAGTGACGCTAGCTCCCGAGATTTTTGAAGTCGAGGTGCGGCCTGAAATCCTCAATCTTGTTGTGCGCGCGCAGCTTGCGGCCAAACGCGCCGGTACGCACAGCACGAAAACACGCGCCTTTGTGTCCGGCGGCGGGGCAAAACCGTGGAAGCAAAAGGGCACGGGCCGCGCCCGCGCCGGTTCAAGCCGTTCTCCCATATGGCGCGGCGGGGCGGTTGTTTTCGGGCCGTCTCCCAGAGATTATTCTTTCAAGGTAAACAGCAAGGTGCGGGCGCTTGCCCTCAAAATGGCGCTTTCCAGCCGTCTGGCCGGGGAGAATCTGCTTGTTGTCAGGAATATCGACCTGCCTGAAGCCAAAACCAGGCATTTCGTCAGGGTGGCTGACGCGTTGGGGCTTGAAAAGGCGCTGATCGTTCTCCCCGGGGAAGACAGCGTCCTGACGCGTTCGTCGCGCAATATCCCGGGGCTTTCCATGACGACTCCCGATCGTTTGAGCGTGGCGGAAATCCTGAAACACAAGCAGCTTGTGTTCCTGGAAGCGGCCGTGGATCCTGTGCAGGCGCGTTTTGCCCGGAAGGGGGACTAAATGGAAAATATCTACGTTTTGCTGAAACCCCTGTTGACGGAAAAAACGACCTTTCTCAAGGACAGCGCGCAGCAGGTGGCTTTTTATGTTCATCCCGACGCCAACAAGCTTGAGATTGGGCGGGCGGTGGAAAAAGCCTTTGACGTGAAAGTGGAGGCTGTCAATGTGGTGCGCAGGGCGCCGGAGCGCCGCAAGCGCCAGGGGCGCGTTGTGGGGCGCAAGCCCGGCTGGAAGAAAGCGTACGTGACGCTGCGGTCGGGCGATAAAATTGAGTTTTTTGAGGGAGCGTAGCTATGGCTGTCCGTAAGCTGAAACCAACCTCCGCAGGGCGTCGTTTCCAGACGGTTTCCGATTTTGCGGAAATCACCCGCGCCCGGCCGGAGAAATCCCTCACCGAGGGGCTGCCCAAAAAGGCCGGGAGGAACAACTGCGGGCGCGTTACAAGCCGGCGGCGCGGCGGCGGGGTAAAACGCCTGTACCGGCATATTGACTTCAGGCGCGACAAGATGGGCATTGAAGCGAATGTGGCTCAGATAGAGTACGATCCCAACCGTACGGCCCGCATTGCCCTGCTTCACTATGCCGATGGAGAAAAACGCTACATTCTGGCGCCTGTGGGCCTGAATCAGGGAGACAAGGTGCTGGCCGGCGAGGGCGCGGACATCAAACCGGGCAACGCCATGGTCATGTCGCGTATCCCCGTGGGCACGGTGATCCACAATATTGAACTGTATCCCGGTCGGGGGGGGCAGTTGTGCAGGGCGGCCGGAACCTACGCCCAACTGGTTGCCAAGGAAGGCAAATACGCGCTTTTGCGTTTGCCCTCCGGCGAAGTGCGCAAAGTTTTGTCCGGTTGTGTGGCAACGGTTGGTCAGGTGGGCAACATACACCATGAAAATATTTCGCTTGGCAAGGCCGGACGCAACCGCTGGCTGGGCAGACGCCCCAGTGTGCGCGGCGTGGCCATGAATCCCATAGATCATCCGTTGGGCGGCGGCGAGGGCAGAAGTTCCGGCGGGCGCCATCCGGTGTCGCCGTGGGGCATGCCTGCCAAGGGCTATAAAACCCGCGACAAAAAGAAAACCTCTTCGCGCCTGATTATAAAACGCCGTGGTCAGAAGTAGGAGTAGTTCATGCCGAGATCATTGAAAAAAGGGCCGTTTGTGGATGGTCATTTGATGAAGAAAGTGGACGCCGCCGTTGCCAATGGAGATCGGCGCGTGCTGAAAACCTGGTCGCGCCGTTCGACTATCCTGCCGGAGATGGTGGGGTTGACGTTTGCCGTGCACAACGGGAAGAAATTCGTGCCGGTGTTCGTGACTGAAAACATGGTAGGGCATAAACTCGGGGAATTTTCTCCCACACGCGTCTTTCACGGTCATGCCGCCGACAAGAAGGCCAGGACCGGCAAGAAGTAGGGCAACAGTATGGAATCAAAAGCAGTCGCGAAGTATCAGCGTGTCTCACCGCGCAAAACCCGTCTGGTGGCCAGAAATGTTCAGGGTCTGGTGATTGAGGAAGCCATCAACATATTGCGCTATACCCCCAACAAGCCTGCGGGCGTGCTTTACGGGGTAGTGAAGAGCGCTCTTGCCAACGCTTCGCAGTTGGGCGGCGTGAATGTGGACGCCATGGTGGTGAAAGAAATTGTTGTTAATGAAGGTCCCTCCTGGAAGCGCTTTATGCCACGCGCTCAGGGTCGCGCAGGCAGAATTCGCAAGCGTACAAGTCATATCACCGTTATACTTGCAGAAGGGCAGGAATAGCTATGGGTCAAAAAGTACATCCGTTCGGCTTCCGGCTTGGGTACAACAAGAACTGGCTGTCCCGCTGGTTCAGCAAAAAGGAATATCCTGCCTTTGTCTACGAAGACAGCAAAATCCGCACCTTCGTCAAAAAACTTCTGTACCACGCTGGTCTTGCCAGAATTGAAATTGAGCGCGCCGGCGGCAAGGTGCGGCTGGTGCTTTTCACCGCCCGTCCCGGCATTGTTATCGGGCGCAAGGGCGTTGAAATTGAAAAATTGCGCGGAGATCTGCGCCGCCAGTTCGGGCGCGAGTTCTCCCTGGAAGTGAATGAAATACGCCGTCCGGAAGTGGAGGCCCAACTCGTGGCGGAAAATATCGCCCAGCAGTTGGAGCGGCGCGTGGCCTTTCGGCGGGCTATGAAGCGCACCGTTTCCATGGCCCGCAAATTTGGCGGAGAGGGCATCAAGGTGACTTGCGCAGGACGTCTGGCCGGCGCTGAAATTGCCCGCACAGAGTGGTATCGCGACGGGCGCGTGCCCCTGCATACCCTGCGCGCCGACATTGACTACGGTTTTGCCGAAGCCCGCACCACCTACGGCATCATTGGCGTGAAGGTGTGGATATACAAAGGTGAAATCCTTGATAAAGAGGTTGAACAATAATGCTTGCGCCCAAGAAAGTAAAATTTCGTAAATGGCAGAAGGGCCGCCTTCGCGGTCTGGCCTGTCGCGGCGCCACAATCGCTTTTGGCGACATCGGACTGAAGGCTGTGGAGCACGGTCATTTGTCCAGCCAGCAGATTGAGGCGGCGCGTATTGCAATGATGCGCCACATAAAGCGTGGCGGGAAAGTCTGGATTCGTATTTTTCCGGATCGTCCTGTGACGGCAAAGCCCCTGGAAACACGGCAAGGTTCCGGCAAGGGCGCGCCGGTTGGCTGGTGCGCGCCTGTGAAGCCCGGTCGGGTGCTTTATGAAATCAAGGGCGTCAGTTTTGATTTGGCGCGTGAAGCTCTGACGCGCGCGGCCCACAAGCTGTCCGTGAAGACCGTTATTGTGGTGAAGGAGGGCGTCTGATGGCCGCCAAAAAGAAAAAGAGCGAAAAAGCCGCTCGGCTTGCCGTTGCGGACATGCGCGAATTGACCGTTGAGGATCTGCGTGGAAAGCTGGTTGAGCAGCGCGGCGAATTGATGACCGCCCGCCTGAAACACGCGGTAGCCCAGCTTGAAAACACCTCGGAGATCAGGGCCATGCGTAGGCAGGTGGCGCGTCTGGCGACTGTATTGAACGACAAGGAAAAAAGGGGCTTATGATGCAAGCTCTGGAAAATCGTAAGGGCAGAAAACTGACCGGTATCGTGGTGAGCGACAAGAATGACAAAACCATTGTTGTGCGCGTTGAAACTCTGGTCAAGCATCCTTTGCTCAAAAAGTATGTCAGGCGCCGCAAGAAGTTCACGGCTCATGATCCCATGAATGAATGCGGTATGGGGGACAAGGTAAAAATTGTGGAGTTCCGCCCCCTGTCGCGCAACAAGCGTTGGCATCTGGTCTCCATTATTGAAAAAGCCGTGTAGGATAGCGCTATGATCCAGGTAGAATCAACGCTTCAGGTGGCCGATAATTCCGGCGCTAAAAAAGTGGCCTGCATCAAGGTGCTGGGCGGTTCACACCGCCGTTACGCCTCCGTGGGTGACGTTATTGTGGTTTCCGTCAAGGAAGCCATGCCCCACAGCAAGGTGAAAAAAGGCGACGTGATGAAGGCTGTTATAGTGCGCACCGCCAAGGAAGTGCGGCGCGTGGACGGTTCATATATCAAATTTGACGGCAATGCGGTTGTGTTGCTTTCAGCGCAGGGGGAACCTGTCGGGACGCGTATTTTTGGCCCCGTGGCGCGTGAGTTGCGCGTCCGGAATTTTATGAAAATTGTATCCCTTGCGCCTGAAGTGCTGTAGGAGACCATCATGAAGACGTATCGAATCCGAAAGGACGACAAGGTGATGGTCATTGCCGGCAAGGATGCGGGGAAAATCGGCAAGGTGCTGAAGATTTTACGTAAAAAAGATCGTGTTTTGGTGGAAAAAGCCAATGTTTCCAAGCGCCATACAAAGCCCAACCCTTATGCCCAGCAGCCGGGCGGCATTGTGCAGAAAGAAATGCCGATCCACATTTCCAATGTTATGGTGGTTTGCACTGTATGCGATAAACCCACCAGGGTGGGCTACAGGCATGTTGAGGTCAACGGCAAGCAAAAAAAAGTGCGCTTTTGCAAAAAGTGCAATGAAGTTATGGGATAAGGTGATACGATGACACGCCTTGAAAAGATTTATAGAGAGAATGTCGTTCCGGTACTGCAAAAGGAGTTTAACTATACTTCCGCCATGCAATTGCCCGGAATTAAAAAGATCTCTCTGAACATCGGCCTTGGCGCCGCGACGCAGAACAATAAAATGATGGAAGAAGCTGTGGCCGAGCTGACCGCTATTGCCGGGCAGAAGGCCGTGGTGACGCGGGCCAAGAAATCCATTGCGTCTTTCAAGCTGCGGGAAGGCATGCCCATTGGCGCGCGCGTTACCTTGCGCAAAGATCGCATGTGGGATTTTTTTGACAAGCTTGTGAACTTTGCCCTGCCAAGGGTGCGGGATTTCCGTGGTATTCCGGACAGGGGTTTTGACGGGCGCGGCAATTTTACTCTGGGCATCAAGGAGCACACTATTTTTCCCGAATTGGAAATTGACCGTGTGGAAAACCCCAAGGGTATGAATATCACTATTGTCACTTCGGCTGTCACGGACAAGGAAGGCAAATTTCTTCTGGATCACCTTGGCATGCCGTTTCGCAAGTAAGCAGGTAAAAAATCAGTCAGGAGCATAACATGTCGCGTACTTCGCTGGAAGTGAAGGCACAACGCAAGGCCAAATTCAGTTCTAGAGCGTACAACCGCTGTCCGTTGTGCGGACGTTCACGGGCTTTTTTGCGTCGGTTCGGTCTCTGCCGTATATGTTTTCGCAATATGGCGCTGCGCGGCGAACTGCCGGGCGTGCGCAAATCAAGCTGGTAAAAGGAAGTGGCGGCATGGGGCCGCTAACCCTGTAGCCTGAAGCATCAGGAGTTTTTGATGTTGACAGATCCCATTGCGGATATGCTTACCCGTATTCGCAACGCGCACATGGCCCTGCACAAGGAAGTCAGCGTGCCGCGCTCCAGGATGAAGGAGGCGCTGGCCGCGATTCTCAAACAGGAAGGGTATGTTGAAGATGTAGTAGTGGCTGACGGCGCTATCTCCATTACCCTCAGGTATCAAAAAGGAAAGCCGGTCATCAGCGGTCTGAAACGTGTGAGCACGCCGGGTCGGCGGATGTATGTGAACGCGCGCAAGATTCCCAAGGTGCAGAACGGGCTTGGCATTTGTATTTTATCCACGTCCAGCGGCGTGCTGGATGGCATGACCGCCCACGAGAAGAAAGTGGGCGGCGAACTTTTGTGTGAAATCTGGTAGGCGGTGCACTATGTCGAGAATAGGCAAATTGCCCATTCCTCTCCCCGCCGGCGTTGAGGTCAGGATAGGGACGGACGTTGTGGAAGTTAAGGGGCCAAAGGGCGCGCTGAGTACGCCTGTCTGCGGCCTGCTCAAGTATGAACTGGCAGACGGGCATGTGTCTCTGACGCGACTTGAGGAAAGCCGTCAGAGCCGTTCGCAGCACGGTCTGCGTCGCACTTTGCTCGCCAACTGCGTCGAGGGTGTGACCAAGGGTTTTTCCAAGGCGCTTGAGGTTATCGGGGTTGGCTATCGCGTGGCGGTAAAAGGCAATATGGTCGAGCTGTCTGTGGGCTATTCCCATCCTGTCCTGGTGGAATTGCCGGAGGGCCTTAAGGCCGTGGCCGAGGGGCAGGTGCTGACCATCAATGGTTTGAGCAAGGAGCTGGTTGGCGAATTTGCCGCCAGAATCCGCCGCATACGCAAGCCTGAGCCATACAAGGGCAAGGGCATCAAATATGTGACCGAGACGATCCGCCGCAAGGTGGGCAAGTCCGGCGGCAAGAAGTAAGGGGCGCGTTATGAAATTTTCCAAGAACGAATCCCGGCAGCGCCGCAAAGTCCGCATCCGCAAAAAAGTGAACGGTACAGCCGAAAGGCCGCGTCTTGTTGTTTACAGGTCAAATCTGCACATTTACGCGCAGATAGTGAATGACGCGGCCGGTTCTGTTCTGGCTGCCGCGTCCACCCTTGCCCTGTCAAAAAGCGAAGCGGGGCTTCACTGCAACATGAGCGGCGCGGAGCGCGTGGGCAAGGAAATTGCCCGCCTCGCCGGGGAAAAGAATATTGGCAGCGTGGTGTTTGATCGCAACGGGTATCTTTATCATGGTCGTGTCAAGGCCGTAGCCGACGGCGCCCGTGAAGGCGGCCTGGAGTTATAATATGCGTCAGGAAAATACCGAAATTCAGCAGAGTGAATTGGGTGAAATAGAAAAGATTGTTTCCCTGAATCGTGTGGCCAAGGTTGTCAAGGGCGGCCGGCGCTTCAGCTTCAGCGCTCTGGTTGTGGTGGGTGACGGCAGGGGCGGCGTGGGTTTTGGCCTGGGCAAGGCTCAGGAAGTGCCCGAAGCTTTGCGCAAGGCGACCGAGCGCGCGCGTAAAAACCGTGTCCGGGTTCCTCTGGTGGAAGGCACGTTGCCTTATGAAGTTCTGGGACGCTTCGGCGCCGGGCGTGTTATGCTCAAGCCGGCTTCGGAAGGCACGGGCATCATAGCCGGCGGCGCCGTGCGGGCCGTTATGGAAGCTGTCGGCGTGCGTGACGTACTGGCAAAGGCTATCGGCACCAATAATCCTCACAATGTGCTTCGCGCCACCATGCAGGGGCTTGTTTCCCTGCGTGGGGCAGAAAACGTGTCGCTGTTGCGCGGCAAGAAGCTGGAAGCTCCAAGGAAGTGATCATGGCGGAAATCAAGATTAAACTTGTGCGCTCACGTATCGGTTTGCTGCCCGCGCAGCGCAGAATGCTGGATTCACTTGGCCTGAAGCGTCGCGAAGCGGTCAGGACTTTCAAGGATACCCCGGCCATCCGGGGCATTGTCGCCAAAATTTCACATCTTGTGGCTGTCGTGTCCTGAAAGGGGGCGGGCACGTCGCAAGAGGAGTATATGTCATGCAGTTGCACGATCTTTATCCCTTTAAGGAAGAGCGTAAAACACGTCGCCGTGTCGGGCGCGGCTCCGGCTCCGGGCTGGGCTGCACTTCCGGCAAGGGGCACAAGGGTCAGAACGCCCGGGCCGGCGGCGGCGTGCGTCCCGGCTTTGAGGGCGGGCAGATGCCCTTGCAGCGCAGGCTGCCCAAACACGGATTCAAGAACGCGCTCTTCAAGGTCACATACGATGTTATCAATCTGGACGCGCTTTTGCAGGCTTTTGAAGGCAAAAACGCCATCACGCTTGACGATATTTATGTTCGCGGTCTTGCCCGCGCGGGAGCGCCTGTAAAAATCTTATCGCGTGGAGAAGTCAAAAACCCTCTGACAATTGAGGCGCACAAGTTCAGTATCTCCGCGGCGGAAAAAATCCGTCAGGCTGGCGGCGTGGTCACAGAGCTGGAAGCGGCTCAAAAATCGGAATAATTCTGTTTCCCGGCTGGAATAAGCCGGTCATGGAAAAAGAGTCATCATGGCGGCAGGATCGGCAAATAATATGGCAGGTCAGCCGGCTCTGGCAAAACGTCTGGGCTGGACTTTTTTTATTTTGTGCTGCTACAGGATTGGCGTGCATGTTCCGGTGCCCGGCGTGGACGCGTCGGCGCTGGCTTCATTTTTTGAAAGCATGGCCGGCACGCTGTTCAGTCTTTTCGACATGTTTTCCGGCGGCGGACTGAGTAATGTTTCCGTATTCGCGCTGGGCGTTATGCCCTATATTTCCGCGTCCATCATCATGCAGCTTTTACAGGTGGTCAGCCCCGACATAAAACGTCTGGCCAAGGAAGAGGGACAGGCCGGTCGCCGCAAAATTACCCAGTATACCCGTTATCTGACAGTGTTGATAACCTGCATTCAGGGTCTGGGCATCGCCGTCGGCCTGGAAAATATGACCAGCCCTGTCGGCACGCCGGTTGTGCTCAGCCCCGGCTGGCATTTCCGCATGGTGACCATGACGACCTTTGTGGCTGGCTCCGTGCTTGTCATGTGGCTGGGCGAGCAGATTACCGAGCGCGGCATCGGCAACGGCATTTCCCTTATTATTTTTTGCGGCATCGTGGTGGGCATACCGCGCGGCATCATACAGTCCGTGGCCCTGATCAATGCCGGGGACATGAGCATTTTCATGGCTGTTGTCATCCTTGCCCTGATGGCGGCGGTGACGGTGTGCATTGTGTTTGTCGAGCGCGCCCAGCGGCGCATACCGATAAGTTATGCCAAACGACAGATAGGCCGGAAGATGTTTGGCGGCCAGAATTCGCATTTGCCGTTGCGCATGAACACCGCCGGCGTTATTCCGCCCATTTTCGCCTCGTCTCTGTTGCTGTTTCCGGCCACAATCGGGCAGTTTTCCGCGAATGATTATGTGAAAAGGGCGGCAGAAATTTTTTCTCCCCAGGGCATAGCCTATAATATTCTTTACGTGGTGCTGATATTCTTTTTCTGTTATTTTTATACGGCAATTATTTTTGATCCCAAGGATATGGCTGAAAATCTTAAAAAGGCAGGCGGATTTATCCCCGGCATCAGACCCGGCGACAAGACGCAACAGTATATTGATGTTGTCCTTTCACGGCTGACCGTATCGGGCGCTGTGTACATTTCCATTGTGGCCTTGCTGCCCATGCTGTTGATCAGTAATTTCAATGTGCCTTTTTATTTCGGGGGCACAAGTCTGCTGATATTGGTCGGTGTGGCCATGGATTTTATGAACCAGGTTGAATCACATATGATTTCAGGTCAGTATCAGGGCCTGATGCACAAGGCCCGTAAAACCGGCAAGGCATGATCAGCGCTGTGATGATTTTATGAAAAAGCATCATGGCGCGTTTATAAAAAATGAAAGGGAAATTGCCAGCCTGCGGGAAGCCAACCGTTTGGTGGCGAACATACTTGACGCGGTCGGCGACATGGTGGCCCCGGGTGTGCCTACCATGCGTTTGGAAGAACTTGCGCGCGGCATGTGCGACGGCTACAAGGTTAAACCGGCCTTTCTCGGTTACCAGGGGTATCCCTTTGCCCTCTGTTGTTCGGTAAACGAGCAGGTGGTTCACGGTTTCCCTTCGGCGCGTGTTCTCAAGGAAGGGGATATCGTCAGTATTGATATGGGAGTTGTTTTTGAGGGATTTGTCGGAGATTCGGCCCGAACCTGGCCCGTGGGAACAGTGAGCGACACTGCCGCGAAACTGATGCGGATTACTGAAGAAAGTCTTTACAGGGGCATTGAAAAGGCGCGGGCCGGCAATGACGTCTATGATATCGGAGCGTCAATTCAGGAGTATGTGGAGGCAGCCGGCTTTAATGTTGTCCGACGTTTTGTGGGGCACGGTGTGGGCGCGAAGATGCACGAAAAGCCCGAAATTCCGAATTTCAGGCCGGGCATGCGCGGAATGACCCTGCAAAACGGTATGGTTATCGCCATTGAGCCGATGATCACAGTGGGCGGACATGAAGTGAAAATTCTGGATGACAACTGGACGGCTGTGACTTGTGACGGGCAATATGCGGCGCACTTTGAGCACAGCGTTGCCATCACGCCGGCAGGTCCTGAAATTTTAAGTGTTTCTGATCGAGGACTTGTGCGCCACTGCAGTGAATAGGCACTTGACAGCGCGAGCGTTTAAAGGCAATAGTATCTGTTCACTTTATTATTTGGAGTTTGTCATGAAAGTGCGGCCTTCCGTCAAGAAAATATGCCCCAAGTGCAAACTGATACGGCGCAGGGGAGTGCTGAGAGTTATCTGTGAAAACCCCCGGCACAAGCAGCGCCAGGGCTAAAACAGGAGAATTGTTGTGGCGAGAATAGCAGGCGTTGATTTGCCGCGCGGCAAACGGGCGGACATAGCCCTTACGTATATTTACGGTGTCGGACGGGCCACGGCCATGAAAATACTGGACACCACCGGCGTTAACTGGGAGCGCAATATTGATGACCTTTCCACGGATGAAGTGAATGAGATACGTAAAGTGCTTGAACAGCACTATAAGGTGGAAGGTGATTTGCGCCGCGAAGTGTCGGGCAGCATCAAACGTTTAATGGATATAGGCTGTTATCGTGGTTTGCGCCATCGTCGTGGACTGCCGGCGCGTGGTCAGCGCACGCACACGAACGCCCGCACCCGCAAGGGGCCGAGACGCGGCGTTGTGGGTAAAAAGAAGTAACTTGTTTGTGTAGTTATATAGAAATTTTGAGGGACAGTTATGGCAAGACAGAGAAAAGCCGTTAAAAAAAAGGAAAAGAAGAACGTTCCTGTGGGCCTTGCCCATATACAGGCTTCGTTTAACAATACCATCATTACGTTTACGGACACTCGAGGAAATGCTGTTTCCTGGGCTTCTTCCGGGCAAAGCGGCTTCAAGGGATCGCGCAAGTCAACGCCGTTTGCCGCCCAGGTGGCGGCGGAAACAGCCGCCCGCAAAGCGCAGGACAATGGTATGCGTACTGTCGGCGTGTATGTGAAGGGGCCTGGTTCAGGCCGCGAAGCCGCGATGCGCGCCATTGCCACAGTGGGTTTTCGCGTGGCGTTTATTCGTGACGTGACGCCCATCCCCCATAACGGATGTCGGCCGCCAAAGCGCCGTCGTGTTTAGTTTTTTGTGTATACAACTGTAATAAGGATTCAGAAATGGCCAAATATACTGAAGCCAAGTGCCGCATATGCCGCCGTGAGGGGTGCAAGCTCTTTTTGAAAGGCGACCGTTGTTTTACCGACAAGTGCGCTCAGGACCGACGTCCCTACGCACCGGGGCAGCATGGACGGGCGCGCAAAAAGGTCAGCGATTACGCTGTGCAGCTGAGGGAAAAACAAAAAACGCGCCGTGCCTATGGTGTGCTTGAACGCCAGTTCCGCGGATATTTTGAGAAATCAGAAATGCAGAAAGGCGTCACCGGCACAAATTTGCTGGTTATGCTGGAGCGGCGTCTGGATAATGTCGTGTATCGCCTGGGTTTTGCAAATTCGCGCAATCAGGCGAGGCAGCTTGTGCGTCACGGTATTTTTACCCTGAACGGGCATAAAGTTACTATCCCTTCTCTTCAGGTGAGTGCCGGGGATACAGTAGAAGTGCCTGAAAAAAATCGTAAAATACCTGTTCTCGCGCAAGTGCAGGAAGTGATTGCCCGTCGTGGCTGTCCTGTTTGGCTTGAAGCTGATGGTCCGGCTTTCAAAGGATCGGTAAAGGCTATGCCGCAGCGTGACGACATTCAGTTCCCCGTCAATGAACAATTGATCGTCGAACTTTATTCGAAATAAGCGGGGGATGCATGCTTATCAAACAGGGCGAACGCATTATTAACGCGCGTAACTGGTCGGAACTTGTCAGGCCGGATCAGATACTGCGTGACGAAAGCTCGGACGGCACGCACGGCAAGTTTGTATGTGAACCGCTGGAGCGGGGCTATGGCACCACTATCGGCAATGCCATGCGCCGTGTTCTTCTGGCTTCGCTGCAGGGCGCGGCATTTGTTTCCGTAAAAATTATCGGCGTGCAGCATGAATTTACCACCCTGCACGGCGTACTGGAAGATGTTACGGATATCATTTTAAATTTGAAGCAAATCCGTTTGCGTATGGATACGGACGAGCCGCAACGGCTTACTTTGCGCGTGGGCAAAACAGGGCCGGTGACCGCCGGGGATATTCAGACGAACCAGCATGTCACCGTTTTAAATCCTGACCAGCATATAGCAACGCTCACAGAGAACACCACGCTTGAAATGGAACTGGAAGTCCGCATGGGCAAGGGTTATGTGTCTGCCGACATGCATGAGGAGCTTTCGGAAGAAATCGGCCTGATCCGTCTGGATTCAAGTTTTTCGC
Organism: Desulfovibrio sp.; assembly: GCA_031284485.1. Taxonomy (GTDB): domain Bacteria; phylum Desulfobacterota; class Desulfovibrionia; order Desulfovibrionales; family Desulfovibrionaceae; genus Desulfovibrio. The sequence continues at coordinate 18,694 of JAISZT010000064.1, read as the reverse complement.
CGGTGCGCAAGGTGGCGTACACGGTAGAGCAGGCCCGCGTGGGCGAAATGACAAACTATGATCGGCTGATTCTGGATGTGTGGACCGATGGTTCTCTCGTTCCGGAAGACGCTATTGCTTACAGTGCCAAAATAATTAAAGATCAGATTGCTGTTTTCATTAATTTTGATGATCGTGTCGCCGGAGACGCGCATCTGGGTGGTAGTGACGGCGGCGAGATCAATGAGCTTTTGTTCAAGCACATTGATGATCTGGAGCTTTCGGTGCGCGCCACAAACTGCCTGCGCGGCGCGAATATCGCTTATGTGGGGGAACTTGTTCAGCGTTCGGAAGCCGATATGCTCAAGACGAAGAATTTTGGGCGTAAATCGCTGGATGAAATAAAAAGTGTGCTTCTTGAAATGGGTCTTGACTTTGAGATGAAAATTGACGGTTTCGAGAAGAAGCATCAGGAATGGAAAAGGAAGCAGCAACATGAGGCATAGTAACTCTGGCAGAAAACTTTCGCGTACGCCTGCCCACCGTAAAGCGTTGATGTGTAATCTTGCCAAGGCGCTTCTGGCGCACGGCAGAATTCGTACTACGGAGATGAAGGCCAAGGAATTGCGGCGTGTTGTGGAACCTTTGATCACACTGGCAAAGCGTAATGACCTTCATTCTCGCCGGTTGGCTTACAGTGTGCTCAACGACCATACTGTTGTAAAACGTCTTTTTGATGAGATAGGTCCCGTTTTTGCGGCTGTTCCCGGCGGCTACACCCGTGTGCTCAAGCTGGCGATGCCGCGCAAGGGCGATAACGCGCCAATGGCAATCATTGAGTTTTCGCGTGCGCTTGGCGAAGCGGATGCCGCAAAGGGCACTGCCGGGAAGGACGCCGACAAGGTAAACTCCGCTTAAACCGGGACAACGTCTGCTTCGGCCGACACTTGTCCTGTAGTCTCTTTGTCCGGCAGACATTTTTTACTTCGGGCATCAATCCAGGCGTTGGCTTCTTCCAGATTGAGCGTGCCTTCATACAGCGCTCTGCCGCTTACAGCCCCTTCCAGTCTGGTGCTCAGCGTCAGCGGGTAGAGTTTTTGCACATCGGCAAGCGTGGCCACGCCGCCTGCGGCGATGACCGGCACGCTGGAGATTTCGGCAAGATGCTCCAGCGCTTTCAGATTGACGCCGCTTTGCATGCCGTCACGTTCGATATCCGTATAAATGACAAAGGCCGCCCCGGCCTCCAGCAGGCGTGGCAGCGCCTCGTCCACAGTCAGGCCCGTGTCGGCCACCCATCCCCGGCTTTTGAGCCGACCGCCCGCAGCGTCCAGAGAAACGCCTACTTTTCCTGGAAAGATCTCGCAAAGCCGGGCAAAAAGGTCAGGCTGCTCCAGAGCAAGCGTGCCGATAATCAGGCGCGACACCCCGGTTTCCAGGTAGGCGGCGGCCACAGCCTCGCTGCGGATGCCGCCGCCAAGCTGAATCGGGATGTCGAGGCTTTCGCAAATGCGCTGCACTATTGGGCGGTTTTTGGCCGCGCCGTCAAAAGCGCCGTCCAGATCCACCACATGCAACCGGCGCGCACCGCGTGATTCCCAAAGTTTTGCTGCATGTACGGGATCCTGGTCAAAGATCGTGAACTCCTGCGCGCGTCCCTGCTTCAGGCGTACGGCTTTGCCGTTCTGGATGTCTACAGCGGGATACAGAATCACAAGTTCATGTCCCTGATCGCTTTTTCCATGCCGTCTGCCGCCAATTCCGAGGCTGTGACCCATGACCCGCGCCTCTTGAGAAAACTGCCCACGGTCAGCAGGTTTTCCGCCAGCCCCACCTGCTTTTCCTCAAAGACCGTGCGGTTCACTATTGTGCCGTCCGCAATCTTCAGCAAAAAGAATTCCACGCGCACAAGGGCAGATTCGGTGACGCCCGCGCTCGAACCGGCGCGCTCATGCCAGTCGAGTATCTGCGGGATCAGCAGCGCCTGCGCTCCCAATTTTTTGCCGTAGGCGACCCAATGCGGCAGTGCTTGCGGCTGCTCGGAATTGTGAAATCTCGTCATGTCCTGAAGCGGGTGCCGGCGGGCGATGAAGTTGAAGCTGTAATGGCGTTTTGCATTGGGCGCCAGCAATTCGCGCAGCTTCATGTCCAGCGCGGCAAGGGTGTCTTCCGGGATACGCCCCTGGTTTTCCGGGAGGGCACCCGTGATGAGCTGGCTTGTGGTGACGGGTTGCGTAAACGGGGCCACGGTGATGACGTAGTCCGGCGTAATACCGCGCGTCGTTTCCGCGGTCGGGCGCGCGGGTCTCGCGCAGGCAAGAGGCAGACAAAGGACAATCAGTAAAAGCAGTGTATGTAAACGGGTATTCATCAGTCCAGTTCTCCCTTGGTGCTTCTGATGGTTGTTCCGCTCTTGCGCACGGCCTGCGCCAGGGCAATCCCCAGACCTTTCGCCGCCGATTCCAGCAGATGATGGCCGTTTTTGCCGTAAAGAAAGGCAATATGCAGGTTGCAGCGGGCACTGCCGGCAAAAGCCTTATAAAATTCACGCCAGAGGTCTTTTTCCTCTCCGGCGAGCACGGCCGGTAAAAGGTCGTCACCGCGCCATTCAAGCCACGGGCGGCCGGACATGTCCACAGTCACCTCGCACAGGGCCTCATCCATCGGAACACGCCCGTAGCCCACTCTGGCTATGCCGGATTTGTCACCCAGCGCTTCCAGAATCGCTTTGCCAAGCGTCAGCCCAACATCCTCCACACTGTGGTGGGCGTCCACGTTCAAATCACCCTGGCAGGATATTTCCAGATCCACTCCGCCCCAGAACGCTGTGAGGGTGAGCATGTGATCCAGAAGCCCCACGCCGGTTTGTATGCTGGTTTTACCCTGTCCGTCCAGAGTCAGATGCAGTGTTATGTCAGTTTCAGCGCTACGCCGTTTTTGCGTTGACGATCGGATGATGTCAGTGTTCATGCATTCTCCGCAGTGGTTGTATCTCCGGCGCGATCCCGCGATTTTTTTCCGCGGCCGAAAGCGACGGCCACCAGTATACTCAACTCATACAACATAATCATGGGACATGCCATCAATAATTGTGAGACGACGTCAGGCGGCGTAAGAATGGCGGCCACGATAAAAATGACCAGGATGGCGTAACGGCGCGTTTTGCGCATCATAGCGGCGGTAACGACACCCATGCGCGCCAGAAAAAAAGAGAAAAGCGGCATTTCAAAAATCAGACCGAAGGCCAGGATCAGCTTGAGAACGAAATCAAGATATTCACTGATTTTTGGCATGATGACAATGGATTCTGTAGCAAAACTTACAAAAAAACTGAAGGCGTAAGGGAAAACGATAAAGTAGCAGAAGCAGCCGCCCCCCAGAAAAAAAATGGCTGACACAACGGCTATGGGCACGATGAAGCGCTTTTCTTCCTCATAGAGGCCCGGAGCGATAAAGCGCCATATCTGGTAAAAGATGACCGGACTCGCCAGAAAGATGCCGACTATAAAGGCGATGTACATACGGGTAAAAAAGCCTTCGGGCAGTGTTGTGTACATGGCTGAAGATTTGTCGGGCAGAACGGCCAGCAGGGGACTGACCAGTGCGTCAAAAATAGGTTCAACCACCGCCCAGCAGGCAAAAAAAGCAAGCCCGACGGCAATGCAACAACGCGCGAGGCGCACACGCAGCTCGTTCAGGTGCTCCATCAGGGGCATTTTGTCCGCTGGGGATTCTTGCTGCGCGGCAACGGGAAGTTCGCTTTCGGACCGGGAGGCAGGCGCGTTTTGCGCATCGTCCGGCCGCCATTCCGGCATGGCAAGCGTGTTTTCCGGAAAGTCTTCCGGGTGCTGTGGTGCGCTCATGCCTTCTCGTCCGTGGACGCCGCATCCGTTTTTTGGGCTTCGTCTTTTGCCTTTGCCACTGCTTGATCTACAGGGGAGGGAGAAGCATCGGTCGAGGGGGGGGGCGTGACATCTTCTTTTTTGCGCTGCGCCTCATCCTCCCGTGCGGCCTCAATGTTGAGAGTGCGTTGAAACTCCGTGGAGACACGGCGAAATTCACCCATGGCCTTGCCCAAGGTGCGGGAAATGCCCGCAAGACTCTTCGGCCCGAGAACAATAAGCGCAACAAGCAGGATAACGAGAAGTTCCGTGCTTCCTATACCAAACATGGCGTCTCCTCACTCCCATTCAATGGTGCCGGGCGGCTTTGGGGAAACATCGTAAACTACACGATTGACGCCCTTGACTTCACTGATGATTCTGCCGGACATGCGTTCGATGATTTCCGGCGGCAGCCGCGTCCAGTCGGCTGTCATGGCGTCCACGCTGTCCACAATGCGCAGAGCGATCACGTGTTCATAGGTGCGGTGATCCCCCATCACGCCGACGGTCTTGAGCGGCAACAGCACGGCAAAACCCTGCCAGACCTTGCGGTACCAGCCCGAGTCGCGCAATTCCTGCTGAACGATGCCGTCGGCCTGGCGCAGGATGCGCAAACGCTCTTCGGTTACTTCACCCAGGATTCTGATGGCAAGCCCTGGTCCGGGAAAGGGGTGCCGCCACACAATAGCGTCCGGCATGTCGAGTTCCGCCGCCACCTTGCGCACTTCGTCCTTGAAAAGTTCACGCAAAGGCTCAATGAGCGAAAGTTTCATGGTTTCCGGCAACCCGCCGACATTGTGATGGCTTTTAATGACGGCGCTCGGCCCTTTGTGAGAAATTGACTCAATGACGTCCGGATACAGGGTGCCCTGGGCCAGAAAGTCCACATGGGGCAGTTTTGAGGCCTGCTCGTCAAAAATTTCAATGAAAGCCCGGCCAATGATTTTCCGCTTGAGCTCCGGGTCTTCCACCCCTTTGAGCAGTGTGAGAAAACGGTCTTTGGCCTGCACGACATCAAGGTTGAGGTCAAAATGCTCACGCAGCCCGCGTGTCACCTCTTCTCCCTCGTTATGGCGCAAAAGGCCGTTGTCCACAAAAATGCAGTGCAGGTTTTTGCCTATGGCCCGGTTGAGCAGCACGGCGACCACCGTGGAATCAATGCCGCCGGAAAGCGCGCAGACAACGTGTCTGTCGCCGATTCGTTCGCCCGCCTCCCTGATGGCGCGTTCCACAAATGAGGCCATGGTCCAGTCCGGGGTAAGTTTTGCCGCACCGAACAGAAAATTGCGCAACATCTGCTGTCCGTCCACGCTGTGGTGGACTTCAGGATGAAACTGTACAGCGTAGATTTTTTTGTTTTCGTCGGCCATAGCGGCCACATCCAGTGTGGATGTGCTTGCCGTGACGGTAAAATCCGGCGGCGGCGTCAGCACCTTGTCTCCGTGGCTCATCCAGACGCGGGATGCCGTCTGATTGTCGAGGCCGTCCCAGAGCGCGCAGGGCGCCGTTATGCGCAACGCCGCCGGCCCGTATTCCCGCGTCAGGGATCTGGCCAACTGCCCGCCCAGATGTGAGGCCAGCAGTTGCATGCCGTAGCAGATGCCCAGAATGGGAACGCCGAGCTCAAGGAGCATGGGGTCAAGGGACGGAGCGCCCGCTTCACCGACGCTGGCTGGCCCCCCGGAGAGGATCAGGGCTGACGGGCGCAGCGCGGCTATTCGCGCACCATCTGTCGCACAGGAATGGATTTCGGAATACACCCCGGCTTCACGCACTCTGCGGGCGATGAGCTGTGTGACCTGAGAGCCGTAGTCAATGATAACAACTTTACTGAGTGACATACACCATCCTGAAGATCCATGTATTTGCGGACAAATTTCTAGTTGTCTATGCGATAATTCGGGGCTTCCTTGGTGATGATCACGTCATGCACATGGCTTTCACGCAGACCGGCGGCGGAAATTTCACAAAATGTCGTGTTGTTGAAAAGGTCTTCCAGATTTTTTGCCCCCACATAGCCCATGCCGGAGCGCAGTCCGCCCGTCATCTGATATATGGCTTCCATAACCGGCCCGCGATAGGGCACGCGCCCCACAATGCCTTCAGGCACCAGCTTCTTGCTTTGCTCTTGGAAGTAGCGGTCCGAGCTGCCTTCTTTCATGGCGTCAATGGAACCCATCCCGCGGTAGATTTTGTAGGTGCGCCCCTGGTAGAGAATGGTTTCACCCGGGCTTTCCTCGGTGCCGGCGAAGAGCGAACCTATCATCACGGAATGTGCGCCCATGACCAGGGCTTTCACAATATCGCCGGAATATTTGATGCCGCCGTCGGCTATGCAGCAGCGGTTCATTTCACGCGCGGCGCGGCTACCGTCTATGACGGCTGTAACCTGCGGCACACCCACGCCGGCCACGATGCGCGTGGTGCAGATGGATCCCGGTCCGATGCCGATTTTCACGCAGTCGGCTCCGGCTTCCAGAATGGCGCGCGCGCCTTCATACGTGGCTACATTGCCCGCGATCAACTGGCAGTTGGGAAAGCATGCCTTGACATCGCGGATGGCGTTGAGCACGTTGCGGGAATGTCCGTGGGCGGAATCAAGCACCAGCACATCAACCCTGGCCTCCAGCAACTGTTCGGCCCTGCCTTCACAGTCTTTGCCGATGCCGATAGCCGCGCCCACGCGCAGGCGCCCCTTGTCGTCCTTGCAGGCGTTTGGGTATTTCTGCACCTTGTCAATATCTTTCATGGTGATGAGACCGTGCAGCCGTCCGTTTTGATCCACAACCAGCAGTTTTTCGATGCGGTGTTCGTGCAGATGGCGTTTGGCCTCCTCAAGAGAAGTGCCCAGAGGTACGGTAACCAGTCTGGATTTCGTCATGACATCGGCCACGCGCACGGCCTGGGCGTCTTCCACAAAGCGCACGTCGCGGTTGGTCAGGATGCCCACAAGCCGGTCGCCATCCACCACCGGAAGCCCGGAAATGCGAAAGTCGGACATGACCTCCAAGGCTTCCTGCACGGAATTGCGGGGAGAAATGGTAACAGGGTCGACAATCATGCCGCTTTCACTCTTTTTGACCCGCTCCACTTCCAGTTTTTGTTTTTCTATGGGAATATTTTTGTGGATGATGCCGATGCCGCCCATGCGCGCCATGGAAATGGCCATGGCCGACTCCGTAACGGTGTCCATGGCGGCGGAAAGGAGGGGGATGCGCAGAGGTATGGAGGGTGTGAGCCATGTGGTTATGTCAACAGCGTCGGGAGTGATTTCGGTATATGCGGGAATCAGTAATATGTCATCAAAGGTCAACGCCGTGCCGCTGTTTGTGAACATGGTTCCTCCACCTAATAAACTGAAATAGTTTTATAAATGATAATTTCTTATGATATTCGCTTATGGGACTACTGTCAATGCTGCTGTTCGGAATCGCCGATAGTCCTGCCTGATAGTCATTTTGACAGCACATACAAAATGAGCGCCGAAACAGCCCTATGCCGGCCGGCCGTCACGGCACAGGCAGCGTATGGTAAGGCAGTAGGCGATGCAAAGCGGCACTGCAGCGCCAAGCCAGGCCAGCGGATTCGCCATGCAGGCACCGTTGAATCCCAGGTAAGCAGTCAGCGTGACAGCGGCCAAGGTGCGCATTACCAGTTCCATAACCCCGGCCAGTGTGGGGACGGCGCTTTGCCCCAACCCTTGCAGCGTGTTGCGAAAAATGAAAAGCAGGGCCAGAATCCAGTACATGCAGCCGTTAATTGTGAGGTAAATCTGCCCCATTTCGATGACAGCGTCCTGTCCATCACCAACAAACAATTCAATAAGATACCGCCCAAAGGTGATGTTAACGGCGGCGACGGCGACACTGAAGCTTACCGACATAACACAGCATTGGCGCACTCCCTGGCTGATGCGCGCCAGATCCCGCGCGCCATAATTCTGCGCCGTATACGTGGCCATGGCCAGACCGAAAGACATCATCGGCAGCACGCCGATCATGTCGATCTTTTGCGCGGCTGTATACGCCGCCACGGACAATGGCCCAAGATTGTTCAGCGCCGCCTGCAAGACGATCGCTCCGACAGCGATAACCGATATTTGAAACCCCATGGGCAGACCGATGGACAGGGGTTTGTACAAATCATGGAGCGTCAGCAGCCAGTCTTTTTTGTGGGGACGCAGTTCGGGAAGTTTTTTAAAAATATACCGGACGCAGAGCAGCCCGGACGCAATCTGCGACAATACGGTTGCCAGGGCAGCTCCGGCAACGCCCATAGGCGTGTGCAGGATGAAGGCGAAATCCAGCACTATGTTCAAAAGGCAGGCGATTATCAAAAATACAAGCGGCGTTTTACTGTCTCCCAGGGCCAAAATCATGTTGGAAAGCAGATTGAAAAGCACGGACGCGCCGATACCGCAAAAAATTATCAACAGGTAGGCATGCGCATCGGCCATGATTTCCGGCGGCGTGAGCATGGCGGTCAGGATTGAGCGCGTCAGCGGCACGGTTATCAAGGTGAACAGTATGGCGACGACCACGGCCAGTATGACGGCGGCACAAAAGCTGCGGCGTACGCCTGTCTTGTTGCGCGCGCCATAATACTGGGCCGTGACTATGGAAAATCCGGATGTCATGCCCATGACAAAACCGAGAATCAAAAAAAGCAGACTGCCTGTGCAGCCAACCCCGGCCAGGGCTGTGAGGCCAAGTATCCTTCCCACAATCAGCGTGTCAGCTATACTGTACAGTTGCTGAAAAAGATTCCCGATAAACAGGGGCAGGGCAAAAAAGAAAATCAATTTTGCCGGATTGCCGCGCGTCAGGTATTTAGCCATTGGTTGACAACAGAGCGCGCGTTATTGGCTGAAGCCCGGCGGCAATGTTCCGTCCTGCGGCATTGCGTCGGGTGAAGCCCCATCGGTCGCGTTGTCTTTGTTTTGCAGCCGCAAGTCCAGCCCGGCAGATTTTCCGGCAGCCATGTACGATTGACCGTCAAGACGCAGCGCGTTGAGAGGCTGAATCACAATGGCGCTTATGCGTACCGGGCAATGACGTTCACAATAGCCGCAGCCGTAGCAGCGCGCCGCATCCACCACAGGTGTCGGAACCTTCGCTCCGCTCTGCTGCACGGGATTCACGGCACCGTAGGGGCATACTTCCTGACAGACGACGCAACTGCGCTCTTCAGCCCAGGCGAGGCAGGTTTGTCTGTTGACAACAGCGGTGCCCACTTTTGCCCACTGCTTTTCCTCAAGCGGCAGGGGCGCAATGGCTCTTGTGGGGCAAACCTGACCACAGGCGTTGCATCCCGGTTCGCAAGGACCGCGTCGCGGGGTGAGCAGGGGGCTGAATATGCCTTCCGGCCCCGCAGCCAGCCATGCGGGTTGCAGGGCGTTGCCGGGGCAGACCTTCATGCATTCGCCGCAACGCAGGCAAAGTTTAAGAAAGCGGGATTCGGGCAAAGCGCCCGGTGGCCGGATACAGGACGGCGACCATATCGTCCCGTCCCCATCGGCATTCAGCAGGCTGTGCGCGCCGTTGTACTGTACACCGGCCAAAACTGCGCCAAACGCGCTCGCTCCCAAAAAAGCCCGGCGTGACGGCAACAGCATGGGTTGCCTTGACGCGTCATTGAGCGGCATCAGGCTGAATTTCGTTGCGCGTTCAGGGCAGACGTTTACACAGGTCTGGCAGGCAATGCACTCTTCGTGGCTGGTCTGCTCGCCATCGTGAGAAATGGCCCCGGCAGGACAGGCGCGCGCGCAGCGCGCGCAGTGCGTGCAGGCGGTTACCGTTCGCCGCCAGAAGGGCCTGCGTGACGCCAGCGCCAGCAATGCGCCTGCCGGGCAGAGACAACGGCACCAGAAACGCGGGCACAGCCGCTCCAGCAGGAACAGCAGGGCAAAAAAGGCCAGCAGAAAATAGAGTGTGTCAAAGCGACGCAACGTCACATGAACATAGCTCAATTCCGTGAGATTCAACGTATTGAACAGCGGCCTGCCGACCGCCAGAACGCTGTCCGAGAGCAGCAGCAGCAGGGGATGAAGCAGCAATGCGTAAAAGCGTGTGATTAACGGAATGGGCGAACCCCAGTAAAGTGTGGTGACGCCGAGCAGGGCAGTGCCCAGCATGATTGCCAGGGCAAGGTATTTCAGCCTGCGCAGACCGGGTTGTGTGAACCGGTCATGCTCCTTGTGCATTTTTTTTCGCGGGAGGAGCTTGCGCACAAGGTCAAGCGTGGCCCCAAAGGGGCATAGCCAGCCGCAAAAAAATCTTCCGGCCGCAAAGGCAAGGCACAGCAACGCAAGGCCGGGCGCAAGCGTCGGCAGCCATTGCCGCGCGGCAATGGCTGTTAAAAAAGCGGTCAGCGGATCCAGGCGCAAATAACTGTCCGGTGGAAGCCAGGTATCGGAAAGCGGCCAAGTGGCGTTGAACAGTAGCCAGAGAAAAAAAATCAGGCTTACGCTCTGAATACAACGTCTCAAGCGGAACAGCGGGGGCTCACTATGGCCCCCGCCAATTTTTTTTGTCACTCTTGCGCCTACGCTGTTGTTCTTTTGGTGGTCAGCGCTTCAATATCCATACGTCCCAGACCGCGTTCATGGGCGATACGTATATGCGCTACCTGTCTCGGTTGCATTTTACGCCCGTACCATTCGTATGAGGCCACAGCGGTGGCGTCCGCGGCAACAGGATCGGCCGAGGCAATAACTTCGCCCGGAGTAATGACATTTCCCGGTCCGCCGGGACCGTTGGTCGTCAGGACGCGTGTCGCGTCGATGACGGAAAGGGCGGGTTTGACGCGAGTGGCCAAATCTACAATAGAGGTGTGCAGATCATAGCGCGAATGCATGATTTTGCGGTCGTAGACCAGTCCCATTTGCCCCTTGAGGGAGAGGGAAACGCCGGCGCCGCCGTGACTTTTGGCCACCGGCACGGCGATGATGACGTCCGCTTCCAGCACATCCCGCATAAAGGCGTTGGTGCGCATCTCCTTGCCGTCCGGCAGGCCGGCTTCCTGATAAAAAGAAACAGTTTCAAGGTGATGGCAGATTCCGGGTTCAATGCTGTTGCATGCGTCGCGTATGCCGGAGCGCTGTAATGACTGCTCCGAATCCTGCAACGTGTGGTCAAGCACCCGAATTTTGGAAGCCCCGGCTTCCTTGCACATGACAATCACTTCCCGAACTACTTCCGGGTGCGTGTTGGTGGCGGTTTCAGGGGTCCGGGCAAAACTCATGTTTGGTTTGATGACCACTTTTTGTCCCGGTTTTACAAAGCGTGCCATGCCGCCGATCATATCCACAGCAGCGCGTGTCGCTGTGGCAGGGCTGCCCTTGACAATCGCCACATCAGGAAATGCTTCTGCGGCCAGCGCTTTGTCCGCAAGGCTCAACACAGGGAGGTTGAGCATGCCGATTCCGGCTATCTGCCATTTCAGAAAATCACGACGATTCATACTACCCCCCCCTTGGGATCGGCAACAAAATAAAATTTTATGCAAATTACTGTTGGAGGCATTATTTTCACTTAACACAGGCCCTGTCAAGCAAATTCAAAAGACAGTCAAATAAAAGACGGGCAAGAGTTTTTTCCGCTGTTTTATAATAAAATTTATACCCGTTATCCGGCGAAGGGGATAATTTTTGCCTGATGCGCCTGCCGGTCAATTTTTATATCGGCACATGCGGGCGAGGTATGCGTGTAGCGCGTGTCGCAACAGGGGCAGTGCAGGGCGTGCCCGCTCTTTTCCAGGCGTATCAGCCCCCCTTCGTGTTCATAGCAGTGCGGGCAGAACGGCCCCTGTTTGACGCCTGCGGTCTTGAGCCAGTAAAATCCACTTTCCTCATAAAGGTTTTGTGCAAGATAGAGAATATCTTCAAATGTTTGCAAGCGGATTTTGAGCATATTCATCTCGTCGCGAAGCGCAATACAACGGGATTGCACTTCCATGAGGAGTCGTCGAGCTTTTTCTGGCTGGCCTTGTGCAAAGAGATCATTGATTTCTTTAAAGCGGCGGTAATCGAGCATGTTTTTCCATCCGTGTTATGCCATGCCTATCGGAAAACCGGAGTAAATTCTTTAGGGGCAGCAATGGTCTGGTATAGAACAATTAATATTATAATATTAATTATAATAGGTGATTAAAAGATAAGAAATTTTTAGAAAAAAACTAAAGATAGTTGTGAAAAACATTAGAGGGCTTATTGAAACGTATTTACGGACAAATTCTTATTTCAAGAGAGCCGACAGTGTCTTGAAAGACGCGGACGCGGCGCTGCCCAGCAATTCAAAGAGAAGCTGTTCGTAAGTCACCAGCAACGCCCCCTCCCGCGCGGCCCGCTTGAGGGCGTATTTTTTGTCCTCCGGCTTGCGCGATCCCGCGCAGTCAACAACATAGACCACCTGATAACCGGCCGCCCCAAGGTCAATAACCGTCTGCAAAACGCAAACATGGGCCTCTGTGCCCGCAACGACAATGTTGCGACGGCCGGCCGCGTCCACAGCCTGCCTGATGGCGGCGTCCCCGTAGCAACTGAAACTCAATTTGTCCAGAATTGTCGCCGTGCCGGTAACTTCACGGATTTCGGAAACAGTGTCTCCCAATCCTTTGGGATACTGTCGGCTTATGAGGACGGGAACCTCCAGAATATTCAGACCGGCAAAGAGCAGCCGGGAATTGCGGATCAGGGTTTCCTTTTCATGGATGGCGGGGATGAGGCGTTCCTGGTAGTCGATGCCGACGGCCAGAATATCTTTTGGGTGCAGTCTCATGCCTGTCTCCTCCTGTTGAGAGAGATTTGCGGATTGCCGGATAACGCGCGCTAAAATGCGCGCCGCCATTCCTCACGCAGCGGGATGTCGCCGGACAGGGCCGCGCGTACGCGTTTCAGGGTGTCTTCCTTGTCATAAGGCAAATGGGCCTTGATGGAAAGATAGTTGCTGGGGTGGTTGGCCATGAACAGGTCGTCCGTCAGGGTGGTGTGTTCTATCATGGCTCCGGTTTCCCTCAGCAGACCGGCAGTATCCGGCATGACAAATTCGCCGCGCCGCGCCTTTTCCTCCAGGATGGCGCGATCCTTTATGGCGAAACGCTTTTTTTTGAACGCCGGCTACCGTTCGTGAGAAAGTTTCGCGGGCGTCAGTTTACGCCTCCTTTCCGTTCTATCCAGTCAATAATCTGCCCCATGCGGCCGAGCATGCGGCCGCCGGAATCTGAAGTCTGGGCAAGCTCATTCATCGAACCATCCATTTTGTACACGCGCCAGTCGCCTTCCTCCAGGCTGCCTCTCGCCAGTTCCGCCTTGAGCGCCGCCAGCGCTTCCTTCGGCGTGCAGAAGAGCGGAAAGTCCCTCACTTCAGGGTCAAGCACCACTTCCGAGCCGCTCGCGATATCAATAATATAATTGCCCGGCGCATAGACATAGACAGTGGGGCAATCCGCAACAGGGGCAGGTTCCGGGCTTTTGCCGCTACAGGCCGCAAATAGCAAAAGCGCCAGAAAAATCGGCAACGCGCGTATGTTCATCACAATTCCCCTCACTGGCTCGCGGTATTCAGCGCCGACGGGCGGCCATGGCCTCAAGCCTGTGAATGCGTTCTTCCAATGGCGGATGCGTACTGAACAGATTCGCCATGCCGCCGCTGACGGCAAACAGGGGGGCGACAATAAAAAGTTGCGCCGTGCTGGGGTTGCCCTCCCGCATGGGTACACGCCCGCTGGCCGCGCCAAGCTTCGCAAGCGCGCCCGCCAGTGAGAGCGGATCGCCGCAAAGCCTTGCGCCTGTGTCGTCGGCCAGATATTCACGCGAACGTGAAATGGCCATCTGTATGAGGCCCGCCGCAATGGGCGCAAGCAGCGCCAGAATGAGCGCGCCAACGGGATTGCCGCGTCCCTCGCCGTCACGGCTGCCGAATATGGCGGTAAACTGAAAGATATTCGCCAGGGTCACAATAGCCGAGGCAAGTACGCCGGCGACAGTCTGTATGAGAATGTCACGGTTGAGGATATGCCCCATTTCATGGGCCAGCACACCTTTTAACTGCTCCGGCGGCAGCAGGCGCATAATGCCTTCCGTCACAGCCACAACGGCATGTTCCGGGTCTCGTCCGGTGGCAAAGGCGTTGGGGGCCTGTTCGGGCACAACGCAGACTCGTGGTTTGGGGATGCCGGCATTGCGCGCGAGTTCTTCCACTATCTGATGCAAGTACGGGGCTTCTTCCGGCGCAAGTTCGCGCGCTTTGTACATGGAGAGCACAATTTTGTCAGAATACCAGTAGCTGCCCACATTCATGACAAGCGCAAGACCAAAGGCGATAATAATGCCCGAACGTCCGCCCATCATGCCGCCCAGCAGAATGATTATGCCGGAAAGCAGGCCAAGCAGCAAAACAGTTTTTATCTGGCTGGTCATAGATGACTCCTTGGGATCACTCCCTGGTATAAAACAACTTTTTACCTATATAAGCAGTGGCGGGTTTTTGGCAAGATTTTGGCCTTATCCGCTTTTGTGGCGGGCGGCAAGCCAAAGCTGAAGCACCAGCAGCGTCCAGAGCGGCTTGCGCATGTCAACGCGGCCGGAGATATGTTTGTTCATGAGCGTGCGTACTGCCTCGGGGTTAAAAATGCCCTGGGCGCGCAGATGTCCTTCACTGAGCAGATCTTCCATAAGCGGGCGCATTTTTCCCCGCAGCCAGTCAGCGACAGGAATCTGGAAACCGCGCTTGTTGCGGTGCAGGATTTTTGGCGGCAAAAGTCCGGTAAAGGCTTTTTTAAGCAAGTATTTGCGTTGAAATCCGTGCAGCTTGTGGCGCAAAGGCAATCTGGCGGTGAATTCCGCAACATCTTTATCCAGAAAAGGCGCGCGAACTTCCAGAGAATGCAGCATGGAGCAACGATCCACCTTGACCAGAATGTCGTCCAGCATGTATTGACGCACATAGACGTGAAAAGCGCGGGCAGTCGGCGCCGCCGTGTTTTGGGGCTGCCAGTGTTCATAGTGCTCGCGCGTCGGGGCAAAAAGTTGTTCGTCCTGCAGAAAATGTGCGTCACGCCAGTCAGGAGTCAGAATTTCCTGTTGCAGTTCCGGGGTGAAGGCCGTGAGCATGGCCTGCACGCGTAAGGCGGCCTTTGCATGTGCTCCGCGCAGAAAAGCCGCAACAGCCAGACGCGGGTTTATATACCCCGCCGAAGCCGGCAGGATGCGGGTTAATGGCTCAATGATCATGCGCCGTACAAAGTCCGGCAGGGCATTGTACCATTCCGCCGTTTTAAAGCCGATATAGTGTTCATACCCGGCCCACAGTTCATCCGCGCCATCGCCGCCCAGAGCCACGGTGACGTTTTCGCGGGTGATTTTTGACAGCAGCGAAGTGGGCGCGACTGAGGCGTCCGCCATTGGCAGATCCATGCGGCTGATGATGTCGGGCAACGTGTCGGCGCATTCGTCACCCGAAAGTATGCGTTCGTGATGGTTTGTACCGAAAGCGGCAGCAGCTGCGCGGGCGTAACGGGACTCATCGTAGCTTGATTCATGAAAGCCGATGGAGAATGTGTTGATCGGCGATGCGGACTGTTCAGCCATGAGGCCTGCGATAATGGTGGAATCAATGCCCCCGGACAGGAAAAGACCCAGAGGCACATCGCTTATCATGCGTCTGCGAACGGCGCGGGACAGCAGGGAGTGCAGTTCTTCACACAGTTCGCGTTCGTCCCTGAGATCGTTTTCATCGGGTACCGGCATGTCCCAGTAACGCTCAATCCGCAATTGGCCATTTTCCAGCAGCAGCAGATGGGCGGGCGGCAAACTTGATATTTCGCGGTAGATGGTTTGTGGCGTGGGCACGTACTCGTAGGCCAGATACCGCATGACGGCCTTGGGATCCATGGTAAAGGACAGCGCACCGGGTACGCTGGTAAGGGCCGTCATTTCCGAGGCAAAATAAAAACAACCTCGCTGTACGCTGTAAAAAAAGGGTTTTTTGCCGAAGCGGTCGCGCGCGCAGAACAGTCGTTGCTTGTCGGCATCCCACAGAGCAAAGGCGAACATTCCTTCAAAGCGCGTGAGGCAGTCTGTGCCCCAGAATTTATATCCCTCCAGAATGGTCTCGGTGTCCGAATTTGTCTGGAAGCGCGCTCCCATTTTTGTCAGTTCTTCCCGAAGTTCGATAAAATTATAAATTTCACCATTGAACGTTATTGTCAGACGGGCTTGCGCGTCACACATGGGCTGCGCGCCGCCTGCGAGGTCAATGATGGAAAGGCGCCGATGCCCGAGGCAGACAGGGCCGGACTGCCAGATGCCGCTGTCGTCCGGACCTCTGTGGATCATGCAGTCGCGCATGGATGTCACAAGGGCGGCATCCTCGGGGAAAAGATTTTTATTGTCCAGACGATAGAGACCGGCTATGCCGCACATGAAAAGGAACCGTCCTGGAGATGTTATCGTTCATTCTGGTGTTCACGCTGGTATTGTTCAACCGAGGCCTTGGCCTTGGGCAATTCTTCAACCACGGCGTCCAGCGCTTGCTGAACGTGTTCTTCCTTGTGGGCGGCGGAAAGGAAGAAACGCAGGCGGGCCGTGCCCTCCTTGACAGCGGGAAAAGTAACGGGCATGGCGTATATGCCGCGCTTGAACAGGGCGATGGACAAAAAGCCCGTGACTATGGAGTCGCCCACAATAACAGGCACAATGGCATAGCCCTGTGCCTGACCGGTGTCCAGCCCCCTGCCTTTCGCGTATTCAAGAAAATATCGGGTAATGTGTTGGAGCTTGCGCACACGCTCCGGCTCGCGCAACATGATTTCAAGAGCCTTGCGGCATGCCGCCGCTATGACCGGAGGCATGCCCACGCTGAAAACGAAGCCCGGAGAGCCGTATTTGAGAAATTCGATCAATTCGTGCTTGCCGGCGATAAAACCGCCGCAACCGCACATGCATTTGGAAAGAGTGCTCATCCACAAGTCCACGTCAGTGGAGGCAAGGCCAAAATATTCGCGCACCCCGCGTCCTGTCTTGCCGAGCACCCCGAAAGAATGGGCTTCGTCCACCATAAGCATGCAGTTGTATTTACGCTTAAGTTTAATAATTCTGGGAAGATCAGGAATATTTCCGTCCATACTGAACAGGCCTTCCGTGACAATTATTGCGCGCTTGTGTTTGTCTCGGTGTTTTTTCAGCATTGTTTCCAGCGCGGCGCAGTCATTGTGCGCGTAGGAATATTTTGTCGCGCCGGAAAGCCGCGCTCCCTGAACAAGCGAATTGTGGGCAAGCCCATCGTAAAAAATGGCGTCCCTGGCGCTGAAGAGATAGCCCAGTGTTGACACGTTGGTCGCGTGGCCACTGACATAGGCGATGCAGTCTTCCACCTCGTAGAATTCCGCGATGGCGTGTTCCAGTTCAATGTGCGGCGGGCGCTCCCCGCCGACAAGCCGGCTTGCTCCGGCGGATGTGCCGAAAATTTGTGCGGTATTAGTGACAACTTCAGTAATTTCAGGGTGTGTGTTGATGTCAAGATAGTCGTATGTGGAAAAATTGAGGTACTCTTTGCCGTTGATCTGTGTGGTGGCTTTTGCCGCCCGTTCATGACAGACAAAAAGGGGATTTTTTTCCATGCCCATTTTTTCGGCCATTTCTATAAGACGCTCGAAAGAGAGCTTAGATCGCGCATGGTTAAAATTGTAAAGGTCGTTTTCGTGAGCGTTTTCTTTCAGAGCCTGTTCAGTCTGCTTGGAAGATTTTTTCTTCATTCCACTCTCCATCGTGTACATATAACGACCAAGCATATACGAAGCGGCTACTTATGGCAAGCCGACAATCGGCATTGTCCGCGGCCCCTAAAGTTATTTGTTACTGGCGCCGATAATGAATATCGGGACTACGTCTTTGCGCTTTTTTCGGCGCAAAAAAAGGAGGATACAGATGGATAGTGTACAGATGAGTCTGGGCGCTGCTGTTATGCAGTCGGCACTGAACTTTCAGGGTAACATGGCGGCGGCTGTCATCAATGGCAGCCTCGGCAGCGGTGCCAACGGGCAGGATCAGTCCATGCAGGCGGCCCGCGCTTCGGGCATGGCCGCTGAAGGTCTGGGAGTCAAATTGAACATTTCAGCCTGAAGCAAAGGGTTTTATGGCAAAAAAGGCGGGGCCGCACAGCCTCGCCCTTTTTGTGCGCTCAGGGATCGGCCACATAAGCCCGCTATATACAAAAAAAGATTGTATTAACAAAAGAATGTTGCTATATCTTCCCTCACTCCATTGACGTGAAAGCGGGCAAATAGGGCCATTGTCAGATGGAATTTCCATGGGATAAACCTTCCAGTTGTCTACGCAATAGCGCCAAATCTTCCATTTTCTCAGGCGGGTCATGAGCTTGGAAAATGTCCTCATGATCACGATCCCCACATTCCCGGTCAATGAGCTGACCGGTATCGCGACAATAAGCTTTCCAAATACAAAGTTTGTTTTTTTTGAACGCAAATAGTGCCACATCTCGTCAAGTTCAACATGGTTACCGATTTCCGCTGAAAACGGTAAAATACTCCTGTCAAAGAAGCTGCTTGCCTGCAGAAAAAGCATCGCCCAATTTTTCACCTACGCCGAAATAGGCGCGCGCGCCCGCATCGTAGATCAGGGGCGCGACATTGCGGATGTCCGGAAACGCACCCGTAGGGTCCAGGCAGTCCTCATCGGCTTTCACATCCTTCACGGTACCGACCATGAGCGTATGCGAACCGAGATCCACGCTCCGGTCCAGGGCGCATTCCAGCACAACCGGGCATTCCGCGACATACGGCGCGTCCACGTGTTCCGCCCGCACGGCAGTCCA
>JAISZT010000066.1 GCA_031284485.1 Desulfovibrio sp. | reverse complement strand
CGCCGTTCTTGCCGGGGCATTCATCGCCTTCGCGGCGGAAGGCTCCAACATGGCGGCCTTCAACCTGCTGGCGGAGCCCGGCTCCTACGGCCTCGGGCGCTGCCTGGCCGGCGTCGTCTTTCCGACCGGACTTATGCTGGTGATTCTGGCCGGCGGGGAACTGTTCACCGGCAACACGCTGATGGGGATCGCCCTGGCGCGCCGCCGCATAAGCGCCGCATCCATGCTGGGCAACTGGGCTGTCGTTTACATAGGCAATTTCATAGGTTCTGTTTTTCTGGCGCACATGATGGCGGTTTCCGGCCTTTTCCACAACGGCGCCGGTCTCCTCGGCGGAGTCACCATAAAGATAGCCGCGGGCAAAGTCTCCCTGCCGTTTGTGCCGGCCTTTTATCTCGGCCTCATGTGCAACTGGCTAGTTTGTCTGGCCGTGTGGATTGCTTACGGCGCGAAGGACATGGCCGGGAAAATTCTTGGAATTTTTTGTCCCATATGGCTTTTCATCACTTCCGGCTTTGAGCATTCCGTCGCGAACATGTATTACATTCCGGCGGGCATTTTTGCCAAAGGCAACGCCGCCTGGGCGGCCGCTTCCGGAATACCTCCGGACGCTCTGGAAAAGCTCAACTGGGCGTCCTTTGTCGCCGGCAATCTTGTGCCGGTCACATTGGGCAATATCGCCGGGGGCATGCTCTTTGTCGGCATGGCGTACTGGTTCGCATATCCGCGGCAGGACAAGGCCGCGGGCAGTTGATTCCGTTGCCGGCGTCCCATGACGCGATTTTCATGCGTGTTGAACGGATAATTTTTATGGAGGCGGATATGGCAAAAGAAAATGAAAAAAAAGAAACGATTGTTGATGAAGGCAGGCGGCTTTTCCTGCGCAATTCAACGATCGCGGTAGCCGGGTTTCCGCTGGCGCAGATCGCGTATGCCGCCGACGCCCCCGCCGCGCCCGCCAGGCCAAGAGCCAAGTCGCTTCTGGTTCAGCGCAAAAGATGCACAGGCTGCAACAGCTGTGCCTTCGGCTGTTCCCTGTACCATGACAGTGCGTCCGACGGGCCGAAAAAGGAAGGGGTCATAACCGAGGAAATGATGAAAAAGGCCCAGGATGCCTATTACACCCTGGTGGGCTGGGATGCCGACGGCATACCCGCCGAGGAAAGCATGAAGAAATACGAACTGGACTTTGTTATAAAGGATATAAAAAAATAATCCCGTGCAAAGATGGACACCCGCGTCTCGCCGTTGCGCGTTCGCTTCGTCCGGTTGGCCCCAACTGCGCCTTGGGGGGAATCCATGAAAATTTCTCGGAGAAGTCTTTTGCAGTTTGCTGTCGGCGGCGTCGCCGCCACCGCGGTTTGCGGCGCAGCCGGCATTTCCGGCGCGCGGGATCTTCCGCGCCCTCCGGGAGCCCTGACGGAGGACGCGTTTCTGGCCCGGTGCTCCCGCTGTCTGCGCTGTCTGGACGTCTGTCAGCCCAAGGCCATTTTGGCGGCCCACTGGGAAGACGGTTTCAGAAACGCGGGCACGCCGGTGCTCGTCGCGCAAAAGTGCATCCGCTGTATGGAATGCATCCGCACCTGTCCCACGGGAGCTTTGAACAAAATCCCCAAAAAAGAGGTGAAACTGGGCACAGTGGTTATAGTCAAAGAGATCTGTCTCGCCTGGCGCAACGCCAGGCGGTGCGACCTTTGTTTCCGCGCCTGCGCCATGAAGGCTGTTTCCATGAAGGACAGGCGTTACCCTGTTCTTGACGCCTCCAAATGCGACGCCTGCGGCGTCTGTATGCGGCGTTGCCCGGAACAGGGGGCGCTCGTCCTTACCGCCGAAGGGGCGAAACGTTACGAACCACGACCCGAAAGACTGATTATCCGTCTGGAAGACAGGGTCGGCCCGTATGAAGTGCCCCCTCCCTCCTACGGCGAATGGTTTGTCAACCGTCTGCGCGCTCTGGCTCAGCGCTACGGCGTTTCCGGATGAGGTGACCCATGCCCGATACCAAACAGGCCGTACTGGTTGTAGGCGCCGGCGTCGCGGGGATGCAGGCCGCGCTGGATCTGGCGAATTTCGGTCGCCGGGTTCATCTTGTTGAGCAAGACAGCCATCTGGGCGGGCAGACGTTGCGGCTTGACAAGGTGTATCCCACGGATCATTGCGCATTTTGTCCTGTCTGGACGCACGCGTTCGCCTGCAGGGAGCACCCGCGAATAACGGTTTTGACGGGGACGAGATTCAAAGGGCTGCGGCGGGGGCCGGAAGGCGACATTGCCCTGCTGGAAAAGGCGGCCCGGCTCATCGACGGGGACAAATGCGTTTTTTGCGGCAAATGCATGGAAGTATGCCCGCGAAAAGCGCTTCTCGGGCGTGCCCCCGATCTGCCCTGGGATCCAGCCCAGCCCCCTGTCCCCTGGCTGGACGCCGGACGGTGCGACGCCTGCGGCAAATGCGGGCCGGCCTGCCCGGCGGGAGCCATTGACGCCGCGCGACAAACGGAAACTTTCGAAATTGCTGTCGGCGACTGCATTTTCGCCGGCGGCTTTCAGGAACCGCGCCCGGCCCCTGCCCCGGAATTCGGCGGGCATACGCATCCGGACATTTTGACGGCCATGGCTTTTGAAACCCTGATTGCGGAATACAACGCCGTTCCCGGAGAAAAGCTCCGCTGCCCGTCTGATGGGCGTCCGGTCGAAAATCTGGCTTTCATACAGTGCGCCGGGGCGAGGGACAGACGGTTTCTCTCCCACTGTTCGGCGGTCTGCTGCATGCATGCGGCCAAACAGGCGTCATGGCTGAAACGCAGGCAACCGGACCTGGACATCGCCGTTTTTTACACGGATCTGCGGACGCCCGGCAAGGGGCAGGAAGCATATATGAAAACGGCGGAGAAACTGGGGGTACGCTTTGTCAGGCGGCGTCCCGGCCTGGCCGCCCCGGTGGACGGTCCGTCCGGCAAGGGAATCGCCCTGCGGCATGAAATCAATGCCAGGGTCGCGACAACGCTGGCGGACATCGTCGTGCTCAATGGCGGGCTGGCCTGCTGTCCCTGTCCTGAGGAAGCGGCAGAAGCCGGCGCGCATCCGTGCGGTTTTTGTTCCGAACCCGCCGACATCGCCAATTCCGTCATACAGGCCGGCAGCGCGGCGGCCCTGATCTGTGGAAGACAGACCGGGAAGGACGCCTCTTCTCCCGCATATCGGGGAAGCGGGGGGCGGCCATGAAAAAAGCCGTTCTTTTTTGTACCTGCTGCGGAACCATAAGCGCGACGCTTCCTCCGGACAGGCTGCGGGATGCTCTGGGCGCGCGCCTTCTTTCCGCTTACGGAAAGGAAGGCCCTCAACCGGCCTGTGAAGAATTTTACGCCTGTTCCATGCTTTGCCGCCGCGAGGAGTCCGAAGCCGCTCTGAATTCCGTTCTGGCTTCCGGGGCCGAAGCGGTGCTCGCGGCCGGATGCTCCCTGTCGGCGCGCGGTTTTGAGACCATGAAATTCTTGGGCGGCAGTACCCTCGCCGAGTGGGCGGACATCCGCGAGGCCTGCGCATGGATCCATGAAGACGCGCCCGACGGGGCGCTACGCAAGGCCGCGGACATACTCTGCATGGGGCTTGCCGCCCTTGAGCGGCGTGCAGCCGTGGCTGAAAAGCCTCCGCCCTGCGATTTCCCCACCGGAGAAGTGCTGGTGATAGGCGGCGGCCCTGCCGGGCTCGCCTGCGCCGGCGCCTTGGGCAAGATGGGTGTGCGCGCTGTGCTGGCTGAACGACGTGCCGCTTTGGGCGGGATGTTGACACAGCTGGGCCTGCTGTTCCCGCGTTTTATTTCGGGCCCGGAACTGGCCGAAGAATTGATCCGGGATGTGAAACACATCGGCGTCCAGGTACTCCCCAAAACAACCGTGTCCGGCGTGCAGCCCGTTCCGGGCGGGTATCGCGCGGTGCTGAACGGGAAAAACGGTGAAGAGGAAAGACGTTTCGATGCGGTTGTTCTGGCGGCCGGGGCTCTTCCGGTCTTGCCCCGGGGGCTGTACCGCTACGGGGAACTGACGGGCGTTCTCAGCCAGTTGGAGTTGGAAACAAGCCTCGGCAGGGTGGAGAGCGGACAAAAAGAGGCGCTTGCGCTGCCGCGGCAGGCGGTCTTTTTGCAGTGCGTGGCGGCGCGTGATGAAAACAATCCCTATTGCAGCGCCGTGTGCTGTCCGACGTCGCTGAAAAACGCAATCCGTCTGCGCTCGTTGCGCCCGGATGGAAGCGTGACCGTCGTGCACCGCAATATAGCCACTCCGGGCAAACATCTGGAGGCCTTATACCGGCGGGCGACAGCCTCGGGAGTGCTGCTGCGCAGCCATGATCCCGCGGTCACGCCGGAATGCCTGGGGACGGAACGTGTGGAAGGGTTGCGTTTTCGTGACGCGCTCAACGGAGAGGATACCGTTCTGCCGGCTGATGCGGTGGTGTGCAGCACTCCGCTGAAACCTCTTCCCGATACGCTGAAGCTGGCCGGCTCCCTAGGTTTGCGCACAGACGGCATGGGGTTTGCCTGCGCCCGGGAACCCGTTCAGCCCGTGTCTCCGTCCGGGGCTGGCATATTCATTTGCGGCGCGGCCCGCTGGCCCGCGACGGTGGAGCATTGCCTGGAACAGGGAAGGGCGGCGGCCGCCAAGGCGGCGGCCTATATGCGGGGTATCGGGAGTTGTTCCGGCGACAGCCGTTGCCTGCCGGTTGTCCCGCAAACCTTTTGGGAACTTATGCCCGATTCCGCATGCCGTCTCCCCAGCGCGGAAGTAAACGGGGAAAAGTGCAGCCGCTGCGGCCGTTGCGCGGCGGTCTGTCCTTATGGCGCCTGTTTTCTGCCGGAAGATGCGGGCATGCGGGTTGACGCCCGCAAATGCGCGCGCTGCGGCTCCTGCGCGGCGGTCTGCCCCACGGGGGCGGCCAGTTTGCCGGGAGAAACCGTTGCTGTCCTGCGGGCCAGGATCAAAGAGGCGCTGTCCCGATGACGACCGTCCGCCGTTTCCGGGCGGGAAATGCGGCAAGGCCCGCAACATCTGCTGAACGCGATTGCTTTTCGGAATCCGAATCAGGAGGGTAGGTTTCATGAATCCCTCTCTTAAAACTCTGGTTTTCGCCTGCCGCTGGTGCCCGCTTCTGGGCGCCGAGCGGGCCGGCAGAGAGCGTCTGGCTCTGCCTCCGGATTTCCGGCTTATCCCTATGGAATGCGCTGGCGCCGTTTCTCCGGATTTGATTCTCCGCGCTTTTGCCGATGGCGCTCACGGAGTCGCCGTCATGGGATGTCATTTCGGGGGATGCAGGCACAACGGGGCCAACCGGAGCGCCCACACGCGCCTGCAACTGTTGTCCGCCGCCCTTGAAGCCGTGGGAATCCGTCCTGCCCGGCTGTTCGTCTCCTGGGGCACGGCCCATGAAGCGCGGCAATTCGCCGGCGTTCTTTCAGACTTTCAGGCCAGGATTCGCGCCCTGCGGAAGGAAAAGGACCTGCCTCTCCTGAGAGGGAACTTCACCCCGGGGCATGACCGGGAGATGCGCCCATGAGCGCCCTGCATGCCGACAAGATTCGCGCCATGCTGGACGAGAATGCGGTGACGGCCGTGCTTGGCCTGGCTGATGGCGTGGAAGGGCACATCCCCCGCATTTTTACCGGCGTCGCTGAAGTGGACAAGCTCAAGGACGGCCCGAAATACCCCCTGGGCAAAATAGCATGGCGCACGTTGCGCGCCATGCCGCCCGGATCGCGCCTGGCCGTTGTCTGCCGGACCTGTGATTCCCGGGCAATCCGGGAACAGGAAAAAATGGGGCAGTTTCCGCAAAGGGCGGTTACCTGTCTTGTCGTCCCCTGCGATACGGAACAGGCCCTGAAGTGCTCCTGCTCCTGGCCGGCCCCGGAACAGGCGCAGGGGAAAAATCCTGTGGCGGGGCTCGCCGCCGGTATCCGCGTATTGCTGGAGTCCGCGGATCGCGCTTGGCTCTGGCGCGAGCACATGCAGCGCTGCATAAAGTGCTATGGCTGCCGCAATGTCTGCCCCGTCTGCGTCTGTCCCGAATGCCGGCTGGAGGATCCGTCATTTGTGCGGCCTGCCGCGTTGCCTCCTTCGCCATTGCCGTATCACCTTCTGCGGGCACTGCATGTGGCCGATCATTGCGTCGGCTGCGGGGCCTGTCAGGACGGCTGCCCGGCCGGCATTCCCTTGCTGGCCCTGCACAAGGCGCTGTCAGGACATCTGTTTGGGGAAGCAGGCTATCTCGCGGGAACAGACGCCCCCTCCCCTCTGCGCCGCGGCCCTTCCCACCCGACAGGGGAGGACAGACCGGAATGGAAGAACTGTTACGGGATCTGCGCTTCAAAAGGGGAAAATTCATGACGCTTACGGAAATTGTATCCGCCGCAGGGGCAAACAACTGCGTGGAGTGCGGGAAATGTTCCGCGGCCTGCTCCATGGCTTCAATGTACCCCGATTTTTCCGTAGCCTTTTCTCCCAGAGCGTTGGTGCAAAACACCCTGCGTCGCTTCTCGGGACTGGCGAAAGCGCCGGATCCCGAATGGTTGAAGCGTTGTCTGCAATGCGGCAACTGCACCAGGAGCTGCCCGGAAGGCGTGGACTGCGCGGGGTTGATCGCGGCGCTGCGTGAAGAAGCGCGACGGGACGGTGAAGGCGGGTTCCGTTTCTGTTCCGGCTGCGGACGTGAAATTATGGCCGGAACGGTTGAGCGGTGGCTGGAGAAAACCTTGGAAACCGGCAAACACCCGGACGAATTGCCGGGCTTTTTGAAAAAGTTTGCCGGCGGAGAAACTGCTGATCCTGCGCGCAACGACTACCGGAGTTTGTGCGCTGTTTGCCGCAGGCAGGCGTATGCCGCGAACAACGGGTAGGAGGAAAAACATGCGCGAAACCAGTTCCCTGCGGGAAGCGGCAGCCCCCCCTCATGTCCGGCACAGAGCCGGCGCGCGCTTGAATACGCTGCTTTTTCACCCTGAGCGCTGTTCGGGTTGCGGACTGTGCGCCAGCGCGTGCGGAGGCAGGGAAGACGGCTCCGCCGCGCCTGAGGCTGCCCGTATCCAGATTCTGGGAAATTCCGCGCGTGGCGGGAGTTTTGCCGTTTTCTGCCAGCACTGTCTGGCTCCGAGGTGTCTGGCGGTTTGCCCGCAGGGCGCCGTCTCCAGGGATAAAGCCGGCCTTGTGCGCATCAGTGAAGCACTGTGCGTAAATTGCGGCCTGTGCCGCGAGGCCTGCGCCGAGGCGGCCCCCTTGCGCGACGCGCTGGGCGGTATCCGCAAATGCGATCTTTGCGGCGGCAGGCCGAGGTGTGCTGAAGTCTGTCCGCAAAGAGCCTTGGAATATACGGGCGGCAAAAGGGTCAAATGGCTTTTCCTGCTGCGCTGGCCCGTGCAGGCCCTGGCCTTTCTGCTCCTTGTGGTGGTGCTGGTGGGCAGCGTCTGCTCGTTGAGCCTGCCGGTCATCGATATCCTCTGTCCCGCCGGGATTGCGCAGAGCATCGCCGCCTCCGGGACCATTCTGCTTGCCACTCTCTCATCGGCCCTGATTCTGCTTCTGCTGGCGCTGGCGGGAGGACGGATTTTCTGCGGCTGGCTTTGTCCGTTCGGTTTTGTGCTTGATCTGACGGACAAGGCCGTGGAGCTGATGAAAAAACCGCGGGCAAAACGGCGGAACGCGGCAGCCGTTCCGGCAGGCATGCGAGCGCTGGCTTTTCTTGCCAACCGGAACAACAAGTTCGGCGTACTGGCCGGGGCCGTCGCGGCGAGTTCCCTGACCGGAAATCAGGCGTTCTGCACAGTGTGCCCCATAGGCGTTGTCTGCCGCAGCTACGGGTTTGACAGCGCTCTGGGAGGAGCGGAACTGGCCGTGATTCCGCTTGTCGCCGCCATGGACGCCTGCTCCAAACGCTCCTGGTGCCGCTATTTTTGTCCCGTGGGCGCGCTTTTCGCGCTGGTGGCCCGTTTTTCCCCGGTATTCATTGAGATCGGCGCGGCCCGCTGCAAAAAATTCTCCTGTAAACGCTGCGCCGAGGTTTGCCCTATGGGCATCATTGACGGGGATGCCCTCCAGAACGGACAAAAGTCGCTGGTCAGCAAATCCGAATGTATCCTGTGCATGCGTTGCGTTGATATTTGCCCGCACAGGGCGGCCGGACTGCGCTTTGGCCTGCCGAAATCCGGCAGGGTTTCGAATCCGGCTGAAGCGCTTGCCGGCGCGGTTCGCGGAGCTGAAGATTCCGCAATTTTGGCCGGAGGACGCCGATGAATGTATTTTCTGCCTGGTACCATCAGCGTCTGGCTTGTGTGGATCTGGCTTCGGGACAAACGGAAGCCATGCCCCTGCGACGGGACGCCCTTGAAGAAGGGGTGGGCGGCGTGGCTCTCGGCAGCGTCCTTTCCAGAAGATGGCCCGATGCGCTGATTCTGGCGGCCTGTCCTTATACCGGCGGTTTTGCCCCGGCTTCGGGCCATCTGGCGGCGACTTTTCCGCAAGAGGACGGAACCGCTCCGGCTGTTCTGGCTTTGGGGCGCGGAGCGTGGCTGCGCCGGAGCGGTTTCGACGCGCTGGTCATCCGCGGACAAAGCGCCTCTCCGTGCCTCCTGCGCTGCCGCGGGGGGCAATGTTCCCTGGAAAAGCTCCCGTCTTCTGAACCCGGAAGGGGCAGGAATCGTCTCCGCGCGGCGCTTCTTCGCTCCACGGCGGACGGGCTGGCCGGACTGATTCTGGCCGACAGGGAGGCTGCGTCTGAAAATGCGGATGCGCCGTCCGCCGCCGGGGCCGAATACGGCCCTTTGCCCGGCGGATCCGTATTGGGGCCGGCGCTGCAACGCAAAAAAGTGCTGGCCCTGATCCTGGAAGGAGGAAATACCCTTCCGCCCATGCCCATTCCGGCGGAAAATCCTTTGCGGAGGGCTGTGCCCGCGCAACGCGGCCAACTGGAAGGGTTGCGTATGGAAATCGTTCTCGCGGCCGAAAAAAATCTGCCGCCGTCTCCAGCCTCAGGGGCAAATGACGGAACTGGTTCTGCCCGCGTGCACGCCCTTATTGAATTTCTGCCTTCCGGGGCGCGGCACGCGGCCTGCAGCCATTGCCCTTCGCCGTGCCTTGCCTGGATTCCCGCGCCCGGAGGCGGTCATCTGCTGGCCGCCGATCACGACGGGCTGCTCGCGGCGCTGCAAAGCTTCGGGAGGGAATGCGCCGCGTATCTCAGCCTGTGTGACGCGCGCGGGCTTGACCCGGTCGGGAGCCAGCCGGTCTTCGCGGGCAAATCCCCGGCGGGCGCAACGGCGTCAGGCCGGCAGGCGGCGCGCGGTCTGTCAGCCCTGACGGAAGAAATGCGCATCGGCCTGACACTCGGCATTTGCCCCCGCCTGATCCGGCGCGTATCCGCTCCGGACATGGGAGCCGCCGCCTATCTGGGCGGGGACATGGCGACGCGCGTCGCCCAGGCATCTGACCTCGTTCCTCGGGAGGTTTATCTATGAGCGTCGCCTTCGTTCCCTCCACCTGTTCTTACTGCGGCACAGGCTGCGGAGTGCTGTACCAGACCGACGGGACGAAAATTCTTGCCGCGCTTCCCAACCCGGTTTCGCCCGTCAACAGGGGCAAATTGTGCATCAAGGGATGGAGCCTGCATCAGCATGTCCATGCTCCCGGCCGGCTGACAGTTCCTCTGCTCCGCGTCGAAAGCGAACTGGTTCCGGCAGAGTGGGATGAAGCTCTTTCCCTCGCGGCACAGGGCATTAAGGAAACCGTTGACCGTTACGGCCCCGACAGCGTAATGCTGCTTGCCTCGGCGCGCATTACGAATGAGGAAAACTATCTGGCCCAAAAATTTATGCGCGCCGTGATAGGTTCGAACAATGTGGACCACTGCGCCCGTCTTTGCCACAGCGCCTCCGTATCTGGCCTTGCGGCCACCCTCGGCAGCGGCGCCATGACCAATTCCCTGGATGATCTGGAAAATTCGGCCCGCTGTGTTTTTGTCATCGGTTCCAACACGTCCGAATGTCACCCCCTGGTCGCCGCCAGGATGATGCGGGCCAAAGCGCGTGGAGCAAGAATTCTGGTGGCGGATCCCCGACCGACGCAAATGGCCGGAATGGCGGATATGGCGGTGCAGCCAAAACCCGGAACTGACGTGACTTTTTTGAACGCCGTGGCCGGAGTGATCGTGCGGGAAGGCCTCTATGAGCCGGCGGTTGAAAATTCCACCGAGGATTTTCCTGCCTTCAAAAATCACGTTGCCGCGGTCACGCCGGAAGAGGCCAGTGAGCGCACCGGAATTCCGGCCAAGGACATTGCCCGGTTTGCCCGGTTGTACGCCGGAAACAGCCCCGCCGCGATTTGTTACGCCATGGGCATCACCCAGTACACAAACGGGACGGAGAGAGTTCAGGCCTGCTCCAACCTCGCTCTGCTCGCGGGCAATATAGGCGTGCCCGGCGGAGGGGTCAATCCGTTGCGCGGCCAGAACAATGTGCAGGGGGCCTGCGATATGGGCTGCCTGCCGGATGTTCTTCCCGGCTATCGTCCGGTGGGCGAGGCTTCGGCAAGAGAGGCGGCGGCCAGGGTCTGGGGGCGTCCCGTGCCGGAAAAGCCCGGTCTTCTGCTTACGCGGCTACCGGAGGCCATTCTGCAGGGTAAAATCCGAGTTCTTTATGTGATCGGCGAAAATCCCCTTTTGAGCGACCCTGATGTGGGACATCTGCGTGAGGCTTTTGCCCGTCTGCAACTTCTCGTGGTGCAGGATATTTTTCTCACCGATACGGCCAAACTGGCGCATGTCGTCCTGCCGGCCGCCGCCGCGCCTGAAAAGGACGGCACATTCACCAACACCGAACGCCGCTGCCTGCGCCTGAACAAGGCTGTTCCGCCACCGGGGAAGGCTTTGAATGACGCCGAGATACTCTGCCGTCTGGCCGGAAGACTCGGCTATTCCCGGCGCTATGACTCCGCGGAGGCCATTTTTGACGAGATGAGAAAGCTCACTCCCTCCTATGCCGGCATGACCTACGCGCGTCTGGGCATCCGCGGTTTGCAGTGGCCGTGCCCGACGGAAGGGCACCCCGGCACGCCGGTGCTGCACATGGGCGGTTGCGCCAGAGGCAAAGGCAAATTCATGGTCCTGGATGATTTTACGCCGGCGGAAAGCCCGGATGAGGAATATCCCTTTATTCTCTCCACGGGGCGTAATTTTGCCCATTACCACACGGCCACCATGAGCGGCGTTTCGGAGACGCTGGCGCGCGAGGGCGGAGAAGCGTATGTTGAAATGCATCCCGAGGACGCCGCGGCCATTCATGCGGAAGATGGCCGCCTTCTGCGTCTGACCACCAGACGGGGCAGCATAACCGTCAGTCTGCGCATAAGGGAGGGGATGAAAAAAGGCACAGTGTTCATTCCCTTCCATTACAGGGAAAGCCCCGCCAACCTGCTCACGCAGAACAGCGTTGACCCCCTGTGCGGCATCCCGGAATACAAGCACTGCGCTGTCAGGGTGGAGCATGCCTGAAGCGGGGATTCACGCGATGCCTGCCTGGCGGGAGGCCGAAACGGAAGCGGAACGGGAGGAGGTATACCTCTTCCGCTATGTCCATTATTTCCGTCATTTGACGGATGCTCCCGGCGTCGACCACGCGCTGGGGCGCGTTTACTCCCCCCACGACGACCGCTCGACGCATCTGACAGGACGCGGGGAGAACGGCTGTCTTGTGATCGTGGGTACCGGAACCAGCGCTTCCACCACGGGTTTGCCGGACATCTGGCAGGAGATATTGCGGCTCCGCCGTCTGGAGCCGCTGGGACTGGACAGGATCCTCATTTATTCCAGGCTGGTTGAGCGCGGAGACTGCCGGCGCGGCACGGTTTTCCCGGAATTTTTCAGGTATTCCTCGCGCTATTTCACCTCACGCGGCTTCGCCTATACCGTCCACTATTGCCCGCCCCCCGTGCTGCCGCTCTACGAGCGCCTAGGATACCGTCAATACGGAAAGGGATTTTCCATGCCCGGCGGATTATACCGTATTCCGCTGATTTTGGTGGCATTTGATCATGCACACCTCGGGCGGGTATTCCCCGCCTTCCGCCAGGCCACGGCTGATTTGCATCCCGTCGGCGATCTGAATCAGGTTCTGAGGCTGCTCCCGGACATCGCGGAAATTCCGCTGTGCGCCCTTGCCGGCGGCGAGCGGCTGGAGCTGGCGCGCAATCTGCCTTCAGACGGCGGTCCGCCCTCATCGGCAGGCGGCCGGGACATGCCGCGCAGAATGGAAAAAGCGCTGCGGCGATCTTCCATCCTGCGCCTTGACGAAGGCGATTCGCCGGCGCACGCGGAGGACGCGCCCCTGCTCTGGTTTGTGCTGGACGGCCAGTGCCGCGTGCGCCTTGATGATGGTTCGGAACTCATGGCGCGAAGAGGGACTTTTATCAACGGAGGCGTCTGTTCCATGTTTACCGCACTGGAACCATCCCGTGTTGTTCTTTGTGCGCCGGGGCGCCTCAATCTCGCGAAGCGCCCCGCCGTTTTGCCCTTCGCCTTCTGGGAGGAGTTCTGCAACGCGGGCAGCGAAACCAGCGCCCTGGAATATCCCGCGCCCCCGCATCCGGGTATTCCGTGAAATCGCGCAAGGAGGAGCCCATGCGAATGTGGGAGGCCCTTATCAACCGCCAGGACGGCTTTGTAAATTTCAATCCCCAAACCCACGCCGCGCTGGCAGCCACCAGACTGGCGGTTATCGGCGCTGGCGGCAACGGCACCGTCCTTGATCTGCTGGTGCGTGCCGGATTCGTCAAATTTGTGATTGTTGATCCTGATTCTCTTGAACCGACCAACTTGAACCGCATGCCTTTTTATCCGGAGCAGGCCGGAACGCCCAAGGTGGAATGCTGGAAAAAGCATCTTTTGACCCTTAACCCCGAATGCGAAGTGCGGGCGCATCACAGGGGAGTGACCAGACATGATGCCGGCTGGCTGGAAAAAGAGCTTGCCGATGTAAGGATTGTATTTCTGGGGACCACGGACCCCGCGGCAAATCTGGTGGTCGGCCGCGTGGCCGCGCGTCTCGGCATACGCATGATTGTCGGCCCGGCCTCTTCCGGAAGCGCCGTGGTAAGCACTTTTACCCACGATAACGATCTTACTCTGGAAAAGGTGGGCCGTTTCGAAACGGAGAATATGGCGCTGGAGGAAATTGACTTCCGGACGATAAGCAGCCGCCATTTTTCGGCGGTGGCCTTTCCCGGACGCGGCAGAAACTACCGGCCGGAAGTGTGGGAAGGCATGCGTGACGGGACGCATCCAGCCCGATCCTGCGGTATCTTTGTGCGCCTGGCCAACGCGGTCATGGCTTTTGAGGGCGTGAAAAACGCCATCGCGCTGCACGGACTGCCCCTGGAGGGCACACGCGTTGTGGCCATTCCGGAAGTGCAAATTTTTGACCCCAGAACGGGTTGCGCCTACAGATATAATGTGGTGACAAAAAAAATCGGCATTCCCAACTGGTTGACCGGATCCGTAACCTGGGGAGACGCCGGGGTTTGACGCTTGCGAGAGCGCATGCCGCGTGGAATGTCCGGCTCAATCTGTCTGTAAAAAAGCGGGGCCCCTGATGACCAATTTTCTCAAGCTGCAATCCGTGGATTCCATTCTGGAGCATATCCGGAAGTTTTCCCCTCTGCCCGGCGAACGGCTTCCCCTTGAAGACGCGCTGGGCCGTGTGCTGGCCGCGCCCTTCACGGCGCCGGAAAACCTTCCTTCCTTTACCCGTTCCAGCATGGACGGCTTCGCCGTGATGGCCAGGGACGTGTTCGGGGCCTCCGAAAGCGCCCCGGCGCTTCTCGATTACGCGGGTGAATGCCCGATGGGCGGGAAGACGGAACTCGTCCTTGCCCCCGGCCAGACGGCGCGCATCTGGACGGGCGGTATGTTGCCCGAAGGCGCCGACGCCGTGGTGATGCTGGAATATTCCCGGTGGGACGGCGGGGCTCAGGTGGAATTGACAAAACCGGCGGCGCCTTTTGACAATGTGATCGCCACAGGCGAGGACGCGGAAAAAGGGGCCGAATTGCTCGGAGCGGGCCGTTTTCTCCGGCCGCAGGAACTGGGCCTGCTGGCCGCTTTCGGCGTCCGGACCGTGGAAGTCCGCCGTATGGCCAGGGTGGCGGTCATTTCCAGCGGCGACGAGATCGTGCCCGGCGATGTCGCGCCGGCCCCGGGGCAGGTGCGGGACATCAACGCCTGCACGCTTTCGGCCCTGGTCAGGTCCGGGAAGGGAACGGCGCGTTTTTACGGCATAGCCAAAGACAGCGGGGCGGAACTTCTCCGGATGCTGGAAGAGGCCATGACGTGGGCCGATGCGGTGCTGCTGTCCGGCGGTTCCTCCGCCGGGCAGCGTGATTATGCCCTTGAAGCCCTGTCAGCCGTATCCTGCATGGAAATTCTGGCGCATGGAGTCGCCATCAGCCCGGGCAAACCGCTGATTTTGGCCAGAAGAGGCGAACAGTCCTTCTGGGGCCTGCCCGGCCACGCCGGCAGCGCTCTTGTCTGCGCGGAAGTTTTCATCAGGCCGCTGCTCAGGCGTCTTGCCGGTCAGGATGAACCTGAGCCTTGGAGAAATGCCGTCAGAGCCGTTCTCGGTCGTCCCATCGCCTCCGCCCAGGGTAGGCGCGATTATATCAAGGTGCGATTGCGCCCTCCCGAAGATCCCGGGGGCTTGCCGTCCGCCGTGCCGGTCACCGGCAAGTCCGGGCTTATTGCCACTCTGACCGAAGCCGACGCCTTGGTGATCTGTCCGGAGGATCAGGAAGGGTTAGCCGCCGGAGGAATTGTTTTGGCGTATTTTTTGCAATAATTTTGCCCAATTAGTCGGCTCTGAAAAATGCATTACCGGGTATTAGAGCATTTCAACTTTCAAATTATCTAAAAACAGTTTAAACTCTGCGGCATGAAAACGGCAGGCCGAGACATACGCTCCATCGCGATCAAAGCCTGCCGGGCAGGCGTTCCAAGGCGGCAAATCGCTGCCATTGCAGGGTATCATCTGCATAGTGTCAGTCGATGGATATGTGAGTTTGAACAGGAAGAGAAGCTTGAAGCGCGTTTGCGAGGACATCGGGCTTCAATTTTCTCACAGGACGAACGCCGGGAACTTATTGAGCTTATCGGCGAGCATGTTGATCTGACATTGAAAGAAATTCGTTCGCATTCTGGAAAGGATTGTTCTTTGAATGCGATCCATAGAATGCATTGTTTTTGAAGGCGCAGTGGACAGAACGATGTTTACTGCATATATGGAAGAGATCTCCTTCTCCACGTCATGGCGATATTGTTGTAATGGACAATCTTTCCGCCCATAAATCACAGGAAGTTTATGACGCAATCAGGAGAGAACAGGCGGAATTCCTCTTTTTGCCTGCCTGCAGCTCTGAGCTCAATCCCATTGAGAACATGTGGAGCAAGGTAAAACAGTACTCAGGGGAATAGAGGCATGTCTTATATCTTGCCTTTTGTTGAATTGCACGCAGTTGATCATTGTAACCATACATGCATGTGGTGTCACAATTATTCCCCTTACTCACCTGAAAGAGAGTTTTCCTCTGATGAATATTTTGATTCACTGGATCTTCTCACAAAAAATGGAGTGTTGTTCGATCTGTTGTCTATTATGGGTGGAGAGCCATTTCTTCATAGCAATTTAGATAAATTTTGCTTTGATGTCGCTATACGTTATCGTAGACCTCTTTACATAACTACAAACGGATTCTGGCTAAGCCGTGAAAACATACGTCTATATAAAGAATTGTGGCCATTGATTTATAGAATTAAGTTTTCAAGATATCCAAGCATCGAAAAACGGCTTGGTGGAGAAAAAAACATTCAGGAACTGTTTAACGAGTTGAAACAGTATAATCCTAAAATGACCATTGATTGGCCTCAAAAGTATACATTTAATAAACTTTTGTTTTTTGATGAGCCGAAGCCTCCTGAACTTTATTGCGGAAATGTAGCATGTCTGGCGTTGTTGACCGATGGCCGCATCGGACATTGTGGTGCCGGGGCATACCAGCATCTTGCCCCGAAGGGTTCGCTCTCTCAGGCATTTCTTGACTCAAAAGAAATGTTTTATGACTTGAAAAAGTTTGATCTTGCTTCCTTCCATCTCTGGCACAAACGCTATCCTCTTGACGCCTGTTTTTTTTGCAACTTTTCTCAAAAAAACCGCTCTGTTACCTGGAAACCTGTGAAGGGGCAAGGTCTGTTCAGAAAAGAATATGAATACGTTTTTGAACGCAACCAGTGTCTCAGACTTGAAGCTGCTGGAAATTCTGACGCTGTAAACAAACGTATAGTGTCTTTTCTCACCAAGGAACCAGCGGCTGCTGAAGAACTTTGCAAGGTAGCTGTTTGCCGGGCACCCAGAGATATCCGGAGCGCGGTTGGATTACTTGAGGATATTGTAAATGTGGTTCCTCAAAATGAGGCTACGCTTCAACTGCTGAAAAGTTTCGCAAAGCGAATACGGCCCAAAATTACTGATTTCCGCGGAAATAAGTAGGCCTGTTACCACTATTGATCCCCCTATTAAACCTTGCCGCAATCAGGCGGCGTAAACGGTGTGGTCCGCACAAAAGAAAGCGCGGATTTTGTCCGGATTTGTTTGCAATGATTTCAAATGCGAGCGCACATTTGACGTAATTCGCCGTGTTTTGGTTCCCCGTTTCGGCGACCGCGCCTTTTCGGCTTGCTCCCGCTGATTCCCTGTTCGGCATAGAGCTTCTTTACGTTCCGGACGTGTCTTTCGCTCACGTCAAGCGCTTGCGCGATTTCAGGGTTCGTTTTTTTCATTTTTTGCGTGGTGAATCACGGTAAGTAAGAAAATTGATAGTTGTTTGACAGGGTGCCGACACCGATGGACGGCGTCATCTGCCAAGGGTACACTTATGGCGATGATGCGCAAAATTTGTCCACACACCTGACGGTGACGGCCAACGGCTGAGGCCCGCGGTTGGTCGCATCCAATTCAGGCTGACATGGTTATGCCAGGGAATAAATCTACAGCCAAGTACTCTTTTTGAAAATTTTCTACAAAAATGTCATATCTGTCCGCTGAAGTCAGGCATGCTCGACAATAATTACGCGCTGTTATATTTTGATTGCCGTTGGCCCATGATTTGCTTTATATTGACGCATGGCTCGACCGGCCTTCGCCGGATACGGGCGGTTCCGTGTGCGCAAATCCTCCGGTGCCGGCACACACGGCAAACAGTCAACTTTATCAGGAGCCCGAGCAATGAACATCAGAAATGTGGTTTTAGCTGCTGTCGCCGTGATGCTGTGTGCAAGCCAGGTGTGGGCGCAAACGCCGATCCGGTTCGGTTTTCCCATCCCCCTGACCGGTGAAATTCCCAAAGTCGGCGAATCTTCAAAGTTTGCCGCTGAAATGCTTAGGGAACAAGTCAACGCCGGTGGCGGGCTGGAAGTGGGCGGCAAAAAATATCCGCTTGAATTTATTTATGAAGATAATGAATCAAAGCCGGAATCCGCTGTCAACGTGACGCTCAAGCTGATCAACCGGGATGAAGTTGTGGGCATCATCGGCCCGCAGTCCTCGCGTCAGGCAATCCCCGCCGGCGGCGTTGCCGACGAGAATGAAACGCCCATGATCACGCCCTGGTCCACCAATCCCGACGCCACGCATGACCGCCCCTGGGTCTTCAGGGCGGCTTTTCTTGATCCGTTCCAGGCGCCTGTGGCCGCCAACTTCGCGGCCAGGCAGTTCACGGCCAAAACCGCCGCGGTGCTGTATGAAGTGTCCAACGACTATTCCAAGGGGCTCGCCGACAACTTCACGCAGGTCTGGGCCAAAATGAACGGGGCGAAGTCGGTGCTCGCCGTGGAATCCCACGGCCCCAAAGATCAGGACTTTTCCGCCCAGTTGACGAAGATCATCGGCCTGAAGCCGGACTTTATCTTTTTGCCGGAAAATTACAGTTTCGTGGCCCTGATCGTCCCCCAGGCCCGGGATCTCGGCTACAAGGGGCCGTTCATGGGGTCCGACGCCTGGGGATCCGCCGAACTGATGAACCTGTGCGGCAACGACTGCAAGGGCCAGTTCTTTTCCACGCACTACGCCGCGGCCGGAGCCAAGGGCGCAACCAGGGAGTTTATCGATCAGTATCAAAAGAAATACGGCTATGTGCCTGATGATGTGGCCGCGCTTACCTGGGATGCCGTCAACATCATGCTCAAGGCCATTCAGCAGGGCGGCAAGGTTGAGCCCGACGTGAGAAAAATGCGCAAGCTGATCCGCGACAATCTGGCGCGGCTCTCCAATTTTGAGGGCATCACCGGCAATATGCGCTTTGATGATCAGGGGGACCCGATCAAGTGCGCCGTGGTGGTTGAAATCGCCGATGACGGGCAGTTCACCGCTGTTGAATCCGTCTGCCCGCAATAAATTCAGCTTCACCGGAGGGGCGGAGCCGCCCCTTCGGTGATCCGGGAAAAAAGCCATGGAGCAATTCATCCAGCAATGCGTCAACGCCCTGCAGTGGGGCAGTTTTTACGCGCTGATAGCGCTTGGCTACACGCTTGTGTACGGCGTGTTGCGCCTGATCAACTTCGCCCACGGCGACATATTCATGGTCGGCGCGTACATCGCTTTCTTTGTTTCCACATTTTTCCTTCTGCCGGACGGGCTGTTCGGCTTTTCCAGGGAACTGACCCTGGCCCTGACCCTGCCGCTGACGGTGGTGCTGACCTCCCTGGTTGGGGTCACGCTGGAGAGGATCGCCTACAGACCGTTGCGCCGCAAGGGCGTGCACCGCCTGTATGTGGTGATCACCGCGCTCATGTGCGGCCTGATTCTGGAAAACGGCAACCTCGCCTTACTGGGGGCAAGCCGTAAAACCCTGCCGGATCTTATTGACAAACATATTTACACCTTCGGCAGCATCGCGGTGACCAACCTGAAGTTGTGGGTCATCTTCGCGGCATTCATGGTCTTCATCATCCTGCATGCCATAGTGACGCGCACCCGCATCGGCATGGCCATGCGGGCCGTTTCCTGGGATGAATTCGCCTTGCCGCTCATGGGTGTTCCGCTGGACAAGGTCATTGTGTTCACCTTTATCCTCGGCTCCGGCATAGCCGGTTTGGGTGGGTTGCTGTTCGCCATGTCCTATCCCGTACTTGAACCCTACATGGGGGCGATGACCGGGTGGAAAGCCTTCATCGCCGCCGTGGTCGGCGGCATAGGCGACATCCGTGGCGCGTTTGTGGGCGGCTTTCTGCTGGCCATGGTCGAGATCATGGTGGCGGCCTTTCTGCCGTCCACCTTCCGGGATCTGTTCGCCTTTTCCATTCTCCTTCTCATCCTCTGGCAACGGCCCACGGGCATTTTTGGTCTGCCGACCACCACGAAAATCTGACCCGGAGCCGTCATGCAACGCTATTCCATCAATATTCTGTTCGTCGCCGGGGCTGTGTGCCTTGTGCTGGCCGCTCAGGCGGGCATGCTTGACAACTATGTCCTCACGGTGCTCATGTTCATGGGCATCAACGTGATCTTCGCCACCAGCCTGGGCCTGGTCAACGGCTATATGGGCGAATTTTCCTGTGGTCACGCCGGTTTCATGTGCGTGGGAGCCTATGTCGGCTCCCTGCTTTCCGTGGCCTGCTTCACCACGAACAAGCTGTTCGGCGCGCCCTTGCTGTCCCCGGAAAGCGCCCCCTTTCTGTTTCCCCTGGTGCTGCTTGCCGCCGGTCTGGCGGCCGCCCTGTTCGGCCTGCTGGTGGCTCTGCCGTCTTTCCATACGCGGGGCGACTACCTGGCCATCATTACCATCGCGGCCAATTACATCATCATTTCCATCGTCGAGAATATTGATTTTATCGGCGGCCCGCGCGGATTTTCCGGCATGAAAAGAACCATGAACGCCATGAACGGCGTCCTTGAAATACCCTGGATGCTGATCTGGGTGCTTGTGGTCACCTTCGCCTCCATCCTCATCCTCCACCGTCTGGTGACAAGCACCTACGGCAAGGGGGTGCCCGCCGTGTGCCAGAACGAGATCGCCGCGGAAATCATGGGAGTGGACACAAACCGGGTCAAGACCATGGCCTTTATGGTTTCTTCCGGTCTGGCCGGCGTGTCGGGCGCGCTGTACGCGCACGTGTACGGCTATGTGAACGCGCAGGCCTTCAATATCCTGAAGTCAACCGAAGGCATGGTCATGGTCTATCTTGGCGGCATGGGGTCGCTTTCCGGCGTGATTATGGCCGCCATCGCCTTTACCCTGCTGGTGGAAGGGCTGCGTTTCGCTCTTCCGGCCCTGGATGGTCTTTTGCATAACCTCAACCTGCTGCCCGCGAGCTATGAAGTGAGCCAGGTCTGGAAGTGGGTGCTCATTCCCTTGTGCCTTGTGCTGCTTATGCAGTTCCGGCCCGAGGGTCTGCTCGGCAACAGGGAGCTGTCGCACTACTTTCCGCGCCTCAGGCGCTTTTTTACCTTGAAATAGCTGTCTCCAGGCTTGGGAGAACACATGGCCCTGCTTTCGGTACACAATCTTTCCCAGAGTTTCGGGGGGCTTCAGGCCCTGACGGACTTCAACATGGAGATTGGCGGCTATGATCTGGTCGGCCTTATCGGGCCGAACGGCGCCGGCAAAACAACGGTCTTCAATCTGGTTTCGGGCTTTTACACGCCCACGCGGGGCGCGATCGTGTTCAACGGCAAACCGACGAGGGGCATGAAACCCCATGAAGTGACCGCCCTCGGCCTTGCCAGAACCTTTCAGAACATACGTTTATGGAATGACCTGAGCGTGCTGGACAACATCCGCATCGCCCAGTACCACCGGCTGGGATACGGTTTTCTGGACGCCGTGCTGCGTACGGCCCGCTATGCGCGCGCGGAAAAAAATGTGGACAGGAAATGTCGTGATATCCTGGACATGATGGATCTTACGGAATTCGTCGAAGAGTTGCCGAAGAATCTGCCCTACGGTCTGCAGCGCCGGGTTGAACTGGCCCGCGCCCTCTCGACCAAGCCCCGGCTACTGCTGCTGGACGAACCGGCGGCCGGCCTCAACGCCCTTGATGTGGATGGTCTTATTCATCTTATCCGCTGGATTTACAATGAATTCAAAATTTCCATCTGGATGATCGAGCACCAGATGAAGGTGGTCATGACGCTGTGCCAGCGACTGATGGTCATGGATTTCGGAAAAACCATAGCCGACGGCGCCCCCGGGGAGATACAGAACAACCCTGACGTGATCGCCGCATATCTGGGAGACGGGGCCGTCTGATGCTCACCGTCACCAATCTGTACGCCAGATACGGCAAAATTGAGGCTGTCCACGGCATTTCCTTCCATGTGGAAGAAGGGGAAATCGTGACGCTGATCGGGGCGAACGGCGCCGGTAAATCCACCACGCTCAAGGCCCTCATGCGTCTGCCCCCTCCCGAGGCGCCGGTGGTCAGCGGCGGTGAAATCCTCTTTGCGGGCCAGTCGCTCCTGCGTATCGAGCCGCATGTCGTTGTGGACAAGTACAAGATGACCCTTGTGCCGGAGGGCCGGCATATTTTCGGCAACCTTACGGTGATGGAAAACTTGCAGTTGGCGGCCTGGACACGCCCGAAGCATACGTTCAGCGGCAGCCTGGAACGCATTTTTTCGCTTTTTCCGCGCCTTGCCGAACGCGCCCGGCAGCGCAGCGACACCCTTTCGGGCGGAGAACAGCAGATGCTGGCCGTGGGGCGCGCCCTGATGGCCGACTGTTCGGTGCTGCTGCTTGACGAACCGTCCATGGGCCTCGCGCCCCTGCTGATGCTTGAGATGTTCCGCACCCTCAAGCAGTTGAACGCCGAAGGCCTGACGCTGATAATTGTTGAGCAGAACGCCAAATTGGCCCTGGAAGTGGCCGACAGGGGCTATGTGCTGGATACCGGAGAAATTGTGGCCGAGGGAGCCGCGCGGGAGCTGATGCAGCATCCCCGCATCAGGGAGGCATACCTCGGAGGTTGAATCGGGGTAATTAAATTTTGAGTTGATACATATTGAAGACATATTGGGCTGCTTTCATTCCGTTGCTGAAGAGCCCGAATGTGACTGGGGAGAGGATGTTGGTCGTGAAAACTTGTGGGGCCGCGACAGGGCCTGAGCATGAAAAGCGGCGATTATGGTTTTATCGCCATTTTTTCCAGATAAAGTATTCAGGGTATTTTTGAGGCTGGTTACTTCGCCTTTTGCCGCGGCTTCAGGTACTGGCGCAGCTTTGCGAGCACATCTTCAAAATTGAGCGGCTTGCTCAGGTGGCTGCTCATGCCCGCGGCAAGGCAGGTCTCAATGTCTTCGCGGAAAACATGCGCCGTCATGGCGATAATGGGCACCGTGCGCCCGGCTTCCGTGCCCAGGGCGCGAATGCGGCGCGTGGCTTCCAGCCCGTCCATTTCCGGCATTTGCACATCCATGAGGATAAGAGCGTAGCTGTCCTGGTTCGCCGAGAACAGGTTGACGGCCTCAAGGCCGTTTTCCGCGCAGTCAACGGTGAGGAGCGTCGGCTCAAGCAGGGCGAGCACAATTTCCCGGTTGATATCCACATCGTCGGCCAGAATGATGCGGTAGCCTTCAAAGGTTTCCCAGGGCTGGACGGCCGGCGCCGCCTGCTCCTCCGCCTGCTGCCCGGCGTCAAAAAAGTCGTGTATGTACGCGGTCACGGAGGATGGGAAGAGCGGCTTGGATAAAAATTTGTCGACGCCGGCTTCCTTGGCTTCCTGTTCTATGGATTCCCATTCCGCGGCGGATATCATAATAATGATGGACTCGTTCGAGTGGCGCTTCAGTTTGCGGGAAAGTTCAATGCCGTTCATTTCCGGCATTTTCCAGTCCACAAAGTATATGTCGTAGTGCCCGTTTCGTTCGACCATCTCAAGCGCTTCTTCGCCGCTTCCGGCCGTATCGCAGGAAATATCGAGGTGCGACATGATTTCTGTAAAGTATTCGAGCAGTTCAGGCATGTCGTCCACAACAAGAACGCGCAGATTTTCACGGGTAACGTGCGGCGGCAAGAGCGGGGCCTCGCGTCGCGCGAGCGCCTGAGCCTGTATGACAAAGGTAAAGGTGGCGCCTTTTCCCTCTTCGGAAGTGACCCATATCCTGCCGTTCATCATTTCCACGATGCGTTTGGATATGGCAAGGCCAAGGCCTGTTCCTCCGAATTTGCGCGTGGTTGAGTTGTCGGCCTGCTCAAAAGGCATAAACAGCCGCGCCTGCTGCTCTTCGCTCAACCCGATGCCGGTGTCGCTGACGGTAACGCGGATGAGGCATTTGTCGCCTTCTCTTTTCTCCAGTCGCGCGTCCAGGTGCAGGCTGCCCTGTTCCGGTGTAAATTTTACCGCGTTTGTCAGCAGATTCATGACAACCTGGGCAAGGTGCTGGTCGTCGCACAGCACCGTCGGCGGCAATCCGCTGTCAATATGGACGGTAAGCGCCTGCTTTTTTTCCTCCACGCGGAACTGGATGGCGTTTACCGATTTTTGCAGCACTTTTTCAATGCTGCATTCCACCGGAGAGAGGGTGAATTTATTGGCCTCAATTTTTGATATGTCCAGAATGTCGTTGATGACGCCGAGCAGATGGGTGGAGGCATTTTCTATTTTTTCGAGGCAGTAGTCCTTGCCTTTTGTGTCCGGGGATTTTTTGGCTATGGTCGTCATGCCGAAGATGGCGTTCAGCGGCGTGCGTATTTCATGGCTCATGTTTGAAAGAAAAACGCTTTTTGCCTCATTGGCGCGTTGGGCCGCCTCCCGTTCGCGCATCAGCAGGGTCACGTCGTTCAGCACGACCACAACGCCTTTCTGGGTATTGTCGTCAGAGGCGGGGGCGATGGTGGTTTGCAGGGCGATGTTTCTGCCGTTTTTCAGCGTGAGCTGCTCTTCGTGGTGGTCAGGTTTGTCGGTTTGCATGATGTTTTGGCAGCGTTGCAGGATGTCGGCTATCCAGTCGTCGGGCATGGTCCGGGAGAAAAGATCGGCAAAAGGCCTGTTGACGAGTTCCCGTTTGTCTTTGTAGTCAATGAGTTGCAGCACGGTTTCGCTTCCCTGCACAAAGCGCAGTTGCTCATTGAGCATAAAGATAATGCCGGGCGTGTTTTTGAGCAGCAGGTTGTTATAAAAATTTGCTGTTTCCCTGGCGGCGTTGTTCGCTTCGTTCAAACGCTGGAATTGTTCGTGCATGATGGCAAGGGCGCGGTAATCCCGCTCCAGTTTTCTGTATTGACGCTCAAGCCGGGTATACTTTTTGTCCAGAGGTACTGCCTGCTCCCGAGTACATGTCATGTCGTGTTTTCCTAAAAAATGCAAAAGGTAATGGAACAGTTGTGAAATCTGTTGACGGCGTTGCCGTCCGTGAAGGATGTCGGGCTGAGTTCGCCCAGACAGTATGCGCCGGAGACGGAAAGGTTGTCCGGAAGCATTTCTGAAATAACGCGTCCTTCCGCGTTGGGGTCGCCGCTGATCAGCATGGCGCGGCCGCAGCAGGAGAAGCAGAGGATGGTCGAGAGGTTCTCTTTTTCGTCGTGCGCTCTGTCAAGCAGGGTTTTCATGGATTCGCGGCAGCTTGTTTCCAGATCGTATTTGTTGATCAGGCATATGTTGGCCATGGCCCCCACGGGCACGTCGCCGAAAAAGGTTCCCGAGCCTGCCGCGAGATCTAGCCCCGCTATGTGCCGCATAAGCGGCGTTTCGTCCGAATTGTCCCGTATGAGCATCATGGGGTGCGGAGTAAAGGCGATGACAGGGTCGGAAACGTCGGTTTTCAGGCCGAATTCTTCAAGATACTGGATAAAGGTCTTGTCGCCGACCTTGTACACGACATTGTCCCTGGCTTCCGTAACGCGGCGCAGGTGCTCGGCGAAACGGGAGGTGACGTGCCGCACGGCAAACGTGGGCCGCACGTTGCCCCAGACGCCTATCGTCAGCATGGCGTCCCGCGTCTCCCGTCCTGAAAGAAAAATTCTGGCCCTTTTCTGGTCGTAATCGTCAGAGCATGTTCCGCCTATGATGGGCACGCCGGGCATGGCTTCGGCGAAAGCCGCCGGATAGGCGTCTCCGGAAAAATGGCGGCCGTTGGGACAGAAGACAATGGCAAAGACCGGTTTATCCCCGTAGTCCGCCCCCGCCGCGAGGGCTTGCCGGCAGGTTGACGAGATTTTTTGCGCGTAGTCGCCGGCTACCGCGAGCGGCGGCGAAAGCGTCGGGATAAAGCCGCAGTCCGCGGCTGTGAGCACTGTCAGCGTGGCCGCCGATTCCTGGCGGCCGTCCGCGTTAAACGGCGCAAGGGTCGTCATGCCCGCTATTTCAATGCCGAGGGTTTCGCGCAGACCTTGCGTAACCGCGGCGCCGTCCAGATCGGCGTCGCACAGCAAAATGCCGATGGAGTTTTTGTCCGGAACAAGTTTTTCGCGGACCGCTTCAGTCAATTCGCTGACTGCCTGCGCGGCATCGTCCAGTTCAAAGGTCGTCGCGACGGCGCTTTTCATTTTTTACCTCGGGGGATATTCGGGTGATGTAATAGGCAATATGCGCTATTATGTAATTAACGTACATTTTTTGAGAGTGTCCATCAATAGATAGTTTTGGCGCAAAAAATTTTATAAA
The DNA here is from genome assembly GCA_031284485.1 of Desulfovibrio sp. GTDB lineage: Bacteria > Desulfobacterota > Desulfovibrionia > Desulfovibrionales > Desulfovibrionaceae > Desulfovibrio. The sequence goes on along the minus strand of JAISZT010000066.1, from coordinate 537 downwards.
ATCAATCTGTTATCTGGAAACTTATCAAACCGTGAATTTACCAGAAAAAGATTGTAATTCCAGTAGTTATTGCGACAGCGTCTATCCATAAGTAAACACTCTCTTAATTTAGAATTGGAATAACACTCTCTTATTTTCAAGGGATATTGGACTTGCATGAATCTGCGGACTATCATCTGGAGCGGGAGACGGGATTTGAACCCGCGACTTCAACCTTGGCAAGGTTGCACTCTACCGCTGAGTTACTCCCGCTCAAAAAAAATATTTCTACTCTGCGCATTTCGTTTTTGTCAAGAGTGTAATTCCCCGTCCAGGCTCAGGCAATTTTCTGCGCAAATTTTTGTAAAATTAACGCTATATATCATAATGCTCCATAAGCGTCAAGGCAATTTTGCAAATTGTCAGGGTCATTCTGTTCTTGACAAAATCTAGAAAAAATTATATCTTGTCGTATCCAGGAGGTGGATATGGCAACAGTCAGGCTCTCTCTTTGGGATTTTCTCGGGACGATTCCAGACCCACGTTCCTCTTCAGGGC
>JAISZT010000098.1 GCA_031284485.1 Desulfovibrio sp. | reverse complement strand
CTGCCCCCGCAATCGGCGGAAACTGCGGGAACGAGGTCTGCGGACGCCGCCGCAGGTTCACAAAAAGTTAAAATTTTTGACACGGTGGAATTCAAGCGTCCGCTTTCTTCCCTGCCGGGCTGGTTGAGCGTGCTCAAGCGCAATGAGGAAAATCCCATTTTTGTGCCGGGCAAGCTTTTCAAGAGGGATGTCACATGGGAACAGCTTCAGGCGGCGGTCAAAGGCAAAAAAGATATTGAACTACTGCGCTATGTGACTACGTTCTGGAATTTCTGGCCTTACAAAGAGGACATCGTCAACTGGAAGCAGGAAGATTACTGGGAAATCCCGGCCGAATTCCTGCAACGGTCCGGCGACTGTGAAGATTACGCCATTATTAAATATTTTACCCTAAAACAATTGGGCATTCCGCCCGAAGATATGCGTATAGTGGTGGTGCGCGATACCATCCGTAATTTGGGGCATGCGATTTTGGTAGTGTATTTGCAAAACGACGCCTTTGTGCTGGATAATTTGAGTAATGCCGTTTTGTCCCATTCGCGCTTTCGCCACTACAGCCCGCAATATTCAGTTAATGAATTTGGACGTTGGGCGCATCTCAAAGGTCGTAAGATGAACTGAGGCAGGTGACACTATGGAAATACAAGAAAAGGGCGCGCAGGTTATAGCCGGGCAGTACCGCATGAAAAAGGCCGTTGTAGTTACGGTGGGCCTTTTGCTGTTTTTTGTGGTGACAGTTGTGGCTTATGTGTTCTGCACTCTCCATCTCAAAAATAAAACACAGGAAATCCTGAACACGCAGCGGGACATGCAGCAGGCATGGGTGGACAAGTCCACGGAAGCTATTCGCGCGTGGCGCAACGGCCTTGTGGAGCAGTCGCGCTTTATCAGCACAGCGGAGATGTTTCGCCTTTTTGCCGTTGATGTGCAGAATCTGGGACCGGATGGGCCATCGCAGGTTGCAGACCCGGACGCCGAAAAAAGTGAAAATGAGGCGGTTGTTTCCCTGGCCGAGCAGCGCTCTTACATGCAGGGCATTCTGAAAGATTTTGTCGAGCGCAGGAAATGGGTGGATGCGCGTGTGATAACAGGAGATTGTGTGCCGCTGGTGGCGCCGGATATGTCTTTACCCCTCACTGCTGTTCAAGCGCAGCTTGTGCGCAGGGCAAACGAGACAAAAAACCTGACTTTTGGTCCTGTGCGCCCGCTGGACAAAATATTTGTCATGGACATCGTGGGTTCTCTTTATGAAGTGCTTGGCAGAGGGGATCCGAAGCCTGTGGCTTTTTTGCTGCTCACTGTGCCTGTGGACAAGGCACTTATGGAATTTTTGGAGTACCGTCAGGAGCAGGGCACGGACTTTTTGCCGGGTATTTTGAACCGGGGCGCCGAAGGTTGGGAATACATCCTGTGGCGTGGTGGCAAGCTGACAGTTTCACCGGTGAAACTGGAACTTGAAACAGACGCAGGTTTGCCATTCAAGCGTCGCCAGGCTTTGAGCAATGGAGAAGAAGTCTATTCTCTCGGCAGTCGCCTTGCTGATTTGAACTGGTATGTTGTGGCGGAAATACCCGGCACTTTTATCGACAACATGCTGGAAGGTGAGGCCAGGCAGATTTATGGGATTGGCGTATTGTGCAGTCTGGGCGTTGCGCTGTTGCTGGCCTTTGTCTGGGCCAGTGTCGTCAGCCGTTCTCATCAGGCCACGGCACAGCATTTCAAGCAATTGTACACGGTGATACGTCAGCAGAAACTGATGCTGGACAGTATCAACGCATCCTTGCAGGTTGGCCTTTTGCTGGTGGGCGGCAATGGACGCGTGCTGGTGAGCAACGCGGCGTTTTGCGAGATTGCGCGCGCTTCTGAAGGGGCCTTGGCTGGCGCTGACCTTGGCGAGGTGCTTCAGGAAAAGGCGGCGGAAATATTGCGTGGCGGCATGGAACGCGTGAGTGACAGCGGCCAGTCAGACAGCATTGAAATTTCACTGGATTATTCTGACGATTCGCGTTTGTACCGCGTAACGCTCTTTCCTTTTGAAGATCAGCAGGATGAAGTACAGGAAGAAGGTGGGCGCAACGCGAACGGCTGCGTGGGGATATTCCAGGATATCACAGAATTCCGTCGTCGTGCGGAAGAAGCGCGCAAGCGGCAGCAAAGCCTTATCGGGGCGCTTGTGCGGGCTATCGAGAGTGTGGATGTCAACTTGGTCGGTCATTCGCAGAAGATGGAGCAGATGGTGGATTTATTGGGCAGCAGCATGCAGCTTGACGATAAGGACAGAGAAACCCTGCGTCTGGCAGCACGTCTTTCACAGGTGGGCAAAATTTTTGTGCCGCACCATCTTTTGACCAAAAAAGGCAAGCTTACGCCGGAAGAACTGCAGGAAGTCATGCGCGCGCCGGAATATGCCTATAACGCTTTGCGCAACTTGCAGTTCGGCCTGCCTGTGCCTGAAACCGTGTATCAGATGGGCGAGCATATGGATGGCACAGGTGAACCAAGGCACCTCAAGGGTGAGGAAATCATCTTGAGCGCCCGAATACTGGCTGTTGTCAATGCCTATTGCGCCATGGTCAGCGCGCGTTCCTATCGTGCCGGGATGGATCCTGTCGAAGCCGTGAAGCTGCTCTCGCAGAATTCGGCCTTTGATCCGGCTATTGTGGAGAAGCTGGGCGCATTGCCTCTGGAGGCTGTCCGGAAAGTCATCGGCACTTATAAATCTGGTGAAAAGGACACAAATATGAAAGCCGAGGCCGCCGTGAAGTAGGTGACGGAACGGCGTTACCGGGCTTGCGGAGGGAAACGCGCTCACGCTGCTGCGCAAGCATTATTCCAAATATCTGGAGTGGCTTGGCAGGAAAACGGGGCGGAAATTGTAACCGTGTCTGAAATCCGGGTCAGCGGTACTTCGGACATTGGTCGAAACTCAAACCCTGCCTGTCCTTGTCTGAAATAATGACATCCCGAAGAGGTCGCGGCCAATCTATATTTGCCGTCCTGTCATTCCAGATCAGGCAGTATTCATCTTCCGGCGCGTAATATTCCGTACACTTGTATGCAAATTCCGCTTCGGGACTCATGACAAGAAAACCGTGGGCGAATCCGGGCGGCACCCAGAGCATTTGGCGTGTTTTATCGTCCAGCAGCGCGCCGAAAGATTTGCCGAACGTGGGAGAGGACTGTCGCAAATCGACAGCCGCGTCGTATACTCGTCCCGCTATGACGCGTACCAGTTTGCCCTGCGGGCGGGCAAGCTGATAGTGCATGCCGCGCAAGACATTTTGCCTGGATTTGCTGTGGTTGTCCTGAACGAAATCGCGTCTGCCGCAGAAGGCTTCAAAGTCGTTTTGGCGAAATGTTTCCATGAAAAATCCCCGGTCATCTCCGTGCAGTACCGGGGTCAGCAGCACAGGGCCGTCAGGGGCAAGTCGCGTAAATTCCATGTGGGTTTCCTATACGTCGGGGTTGTCCAGAAGCCGCAGCAGGTACTGGCCGTATTCTGTTTTGGAGAAAAAACGTCCGGCCTTTTCCAGCCTCGCGGCGTCGATCCAGCCCTGCCGCCAGGCTATTTCTTCCAGGCAGGCGACTTTCAGTCCCTGCCGCGCCTCAATGGTCTGCACGTAGGCGGAGGCGTCCAGAAGGCTTGTGTGCGTGCCGGTATCCAGCCAGGCAAAGCCGCGTCCCAGCTTTTCCACGCGCAGTCGCCCGCGTTCAAGATAGGTCTGGTTGATGTTGGTGATCTCCAACTCGCCGCGCGCGGAAGGATGTATGCTTTTGGCAATGTCCACAACGTCCGCGTCATAAAAATAGAGTCCGGTAACGGCGAAGGAGGACGCCGGCCGGAACGGTTTTTCCACTATTTCAACGGGATTGTCCGCCTTGTCAAAGACAATGACGCCGAATCGTTCCGGGTCTTTGACCATATAGCCGAAAATGGTCGCGCCTTGGGAAAAGGACGTGGCCCGCAGGAGTTTTTCGGTAAAATGCTGCCCGTGGAAGATGTTGTCGCCAAGCACGAGGCAGACGGGGGATGACGTCAGAAAGTCCTGGCCTATCAGAAAAGCCTGGGCGATGCCTTCAGGCTTCGGCTGCACGGCGTAGCGCAGATCAAGTCCGAAATGATCACCGTTGCCGAGTAAACGCTGGTACTGGGGCAGGTCTTCAGGCGTGGAAATGATCAGTATCTCGCGTATGCCCGCCAGCATGAGCACTGACAGGGGGTAGTAGATCATGGGCTTGTCATAGATGGGCAAAAGTTGTTTTGACACGCCCAGAGTGATGGGGTGCAGGCGTGTGCCGGTGCCGCCCGCCAGAACAATGCCTTTGTAGCGCATGTTGCCTTCCCGTTATTGTTTGTTTGTCCGGTGGCTGCCGTCGAGGATCGTCTCCCACCAGGGTCTGTTTTCAAGATACCACGTCACGGTTTTGCGCAGGCCCGAGGTAAAGTTTTCTTGTGGTTTCCAGCCAAGTTCACGGGTAATTTTTGTTGTGTCAATGGCATAGCGCGTGTCGTGCCCCGGGCGGTCGTCCACAAAACGGATCAGGTCGGCGTAGCGGCCGGCGGCGGAAGGCGCAAGTTCTTCCAGAAGTTCACAAACGCCGCGCACGACATTGATGTTGCGCTGCTCGCTGTTGCCGCCGATATTGTAGGTTTCCCCCACACGCCCGCGCGTGAGAACGCGCAGAAGCGCCAGGGCGTGATCCTCCACAAAAAGCCAGTCACGTATCTGAGCGCCGTTGCCGTACACGGGCAGTTCCTTGCCGGACAGGGCATTGAGTATGGTCAGGGGAATGAGTTTTTCCGGGAATTGGCGTGGGCCGTAGTTGTTGGAGCAGTTTGTCACCAGTGTGGGCAGCCCGTAGGTGCGCTGCCAGGCCCGTACAAGGTGGTCGGACGCAGCCTTGCTTGCGGAGTAGGGCGAGCTTGGGCAATAGCGTGTTTCTTCTGAAAACAGGCTCTCACCGTCGGCAAGGTCGCCAAAGACTTCGTCAGTGGAAATATGGTGAAAACGGAAGTCGCGCGCCCTTTGCGGGGAAGCCTCCATAAGCGCTTTATGGTGGCGGCGGGCTTCTTCCAGCAGGGTGAACGTGCCCTGTATGTTGGTGTTGATAAAGGCGGCGGGGGAGTCAATGGAGCGGTCGACGTGGCTTTCCGCCGCAAGGTGCATGACGGCGTCCGGGGCGAACACTTCAAACGCGGCGCGCATGGCTGCGGCGTCCGCAATGTCGGCCCGGATGAAAAAGTAGCGGGGGTTGTCCGCCACGTCAGCCAGTGAGGCCGGGTTGGCCGAATAGGAGAGGTTGTCTATATTGACGACGCGCCAGTCGCTGGTGGCGAGCACGCGGCGCACCAGCGCCGAACCGATGAAGCCGACGCCGCCGGTAACTATGAGAGTGTGTGTCATGGTTGCTTTTCAGTATAACTCATGCAATGCTTTTTGACAAATCAACATTAATGCCTGTGTGCAGGTTTCAGAGCTTTGCCTGCACGACAAAATGCAAAAATGCCACATAGAGGCTTGCCAGCGCAAACTGCATGCAGGCCGGAACAACCGCCCCACGCCAGAATCTTGGCAGGGAAACGTGAAAAAATTCCGCGGTGACGATGAAGCAGGCATGTATGGGGGATGACATCTGCCCGAGGTTTCCCGCGATCAGGGCGAAAATCGTCCAGGTAAGGCGATCGTCGACAAGGCCCATCTGCCACAGCAGCCCCATCAGCAAAGGAAAGGACGTGCCGACAAAACCCGCCATCAGCCCGGTAAGCAGCCCGCTCACCACCGGCAACAGGCAGAAAAGGCACAGCAGGGCCAGCGGGCTCGCGGCTGCGCCGGCAATGGAATCTATAACATGCGCGCCGATGACGATGTCCTTGAAGCTGTATATTGTATAGATGACGAGCATCATGCGCACAACGCCGGGAGAAAAGAGCAGCGCCGGTATTTTTTTCAAGGGAAGACGCGTCTGAACGGTCGCTGTCGCCACGGCGGTCAGCAGGGAGAAGATGAAGTATATTTCCGCGGTGAAGTCAATGTCGGCAAGGGAAAACAGCGCGTAGTAAAACGGCATGCCGAGGATGGCCACCAATATGGGCAACCCTTCCAGAAGCACCGTACCCAGCGGTGGCCTGTCAGTGCTGACTGCCCGCGCGGCATCGGGTGCCTCCACGGGTTGACGCAGATAATACAGCAGGCCGACGGTCAGACTGATAAGCACTATCGGCCATGTGTAGCGCCACAGGAGAGAAATCGGAATGTCCGCGAGAATGCAGGCGAGTATGTAGCCCGGATAGAGCGGCCAGGAAATTTCCCAGATATGGCGGAACCAGTAATTGATGAGCGCCTGTTTTTCAACGGGAATGTTGGCGCCTTCAGCCATATCCCGCACCATGGGGCAGGAGAAAACGGCTCCGCCAGGCATGGGCAGAAGCCCAATGAGCGCGGGGAAAAAAATGAGGCGCAAGCGCGGGGAGCGCATATGTTGGGCAAGTCCCGCCACAAGGCGATGCCCCTGGCCTGTGAATTCCTGTACCGAGGAAAGCAGCAGAATGCAGGCGACGATGCCGCCGATTGAAAGAAATTTCGGCTCATGCGCGGTGCGCAGGAGTGACAGGGCCACGTCCGTCGGCCCCATGCCGAACAGAAAACCGGTTGCGACCGCGCCCAGCAGGATGGAAAGCCAGAGCCCCCATTTTCTGTACACGCCAAAAAGTATGAGGCTGAAGCCAAGGCCGATTTTTGCCAGCGCGATGTACGTGCCGAAAGTCCCCATGATCAGTCTTTTTGTTGCCGGTTTCCGGAGAGCGCCTCTTTGGCTTCAGGGGTGATTCCCCGCAGGCTTGCGACAATGGCGTCCGCTCCCAGGCCATGAGGATCCTGGGAAATAATCACCAAAATATTTTTTGCCGTGGCGGCCACCTTGGTGACAGCCGTCGCTTTGAAGGCTTCCGTGTGTGGTTCGCCGCTGAATGTCCAGAAATTTCCATCTTTTTGCGGCGTTGAGGCGTTATCCTGCATGGAGGCCATTTGCCGGGCAACGGCTTCGGCTGTGCCGGGAAGCGCGGGCAGCAGAAAAACGCTCACCTGGGCAAGAAAATTTTCACCTTCGTCGTCTTTTTTGCCAAGCACCAGCATGTACCCTTCTGTATTGCCGTTGAGAAAATTTGTCGTTTCCTCACCGTCCCATCCTTCCGACAGGTCAACGCTGAACCGGCTGAAAGTCCGTTCTTCAGCCTGAACAATATTGGCAAGGCAGAGCAGCAACAGCAGCGCAACAGTGCAGCGTATCATAATCTATATCCGTTCCGTGATCAGTTTGTTTCCGGCAATGCCCGTCGGCCGGACGGCCAGCAGTCCGCCTGTGGGCGTCGTCGGCGCGTTGACGCAACAGGGAATGTAATATTCGTTGACGCCCTTCCAGAGGATATTGTGTCCGCCGGCGACATATTGCAAGTCTTTTTGTTCGTTTTGCGGGGGAGCGGGCGGAATGTCCGGGGCCACAAACATGCGCGGCAGGGCCAGTTGGGCTTGCAGAAAACGCTGCCTTGCCTGTTGCGCGCAGGCGCGCACACGCGCGGCGCGCGCGATTTTCACCTGTATGTCTTTTTGGTCGCGCAGTGTCGCGGCCACTGTGCCGGGTCTTGGCGAATAGGGGAAAACGTGGGCATAACTCAAGGCAAGTCCGTCAATATACGTCAGCAAATACTCCACGTCGTCCTCCGTTTCACCGGGGAAGCCCACAAGGATGTCCGCGCCAAGTCCCATGGCCGGCCAGACGGTGGACAGGTTGCGCAAAGCCGACGCAAGGGATTCAGCAGAATAATGACCGCGCCCCATTTTTTGGAGAATGCTTTGACTGGTGTGCTGGAGCGAGATGTGTAAATGCGGGCAGACCATACTGCTGGATGCAAGAACTTCCAGACCGCGGTCGTCAAGTTGTGAAGGATCAAGAGAACTCAGACGCAGGCGCGCTTTTTTACCAAATTCCGGCGACAGCGCCCGATCCAGATCACGCAGCAGATCCCAGAAATTGCCGTTGGTTGTGACGTCATGCCGGTACTGGCTCAAGTTGACGCCCGAAAGCATAATTTCCGCATGGCCGGCGTTCAGGAGGCGGCGTGTTTCTTCCAGAATGTCGTGAAAAGGCCGGCTGACAGATTTACCGCGCGTGAGCGGCACGATGCAGTAGCTGCAGCGGCGGGAGCATCCGTCCTGTACTTTCAGTACGGGGCGCGCCCGTTTGAAGGAATCAATGGCAAAAGGCGGGAAAGTCGTTGAGGCAACAGGGCTTTTATTTTTTTCAATCCAGGGGTCGAACAGCAAGCGGTATTTTTCTTCCTGCGGGATAATCAGATCCGGTTTGTCCGGTTTTGTCTGAAAATTTTTATAGAGGCGCGCGGCGCAGCCGGTCAGGATGAGGCGGGCCGTCGGCGCTTCGCGCCGCAAGCGGAAAACTGCGTTTCGCGCGTCGCGCTCACCCTTTGCCGTAACGGCGCAACTGTTGATGCAGATGATATCCGCTTCGGCGGCAACGGCGCATTCCGTTCCGCCAAGGTTTTTCCAGGCCTCAAAAATGGCCTGTCCTTCGTATTGATTTACTTTACAGCCAAAGGTGGCCAGGTAGAATTTCCAGGGGCGCATTCCAAGCGGTTTACGCAAAACCGTCTGTCTTGACAAGCTACATATTGCATTCACGGAATAAAGTTGTTAGTTTAGATGTACATTCGCTTGGAGAATTCAATGGCCGAAGTGCAGCATCATGCGAAAATAGTATATATTTCCCATTGGTTCCCCCTATCGTCAGAAACCTTTGTTTTCTATGAGGTCGAATGGTTCTATAATAAAGGTTTCGATATTAGCGTCGTCAGCCTTTATGGCAGACGGGACAAGGAACTCAGTCGGCGTTTTCTTCATTGCCCTGTGCCGGTGGAACGGCTCGGCATTTTTGCTGTTGCGCGGGTGTTTGCGGCGGTGCTGCTGAGTATTTTTCGTAATCCAGGAAAAACTCTTGAGGTAATAAAAGATATTCTTTTTCGCCGTTGGCGGGATTGGGAACAGCAGTTGGAAAACACCTGGGCCGGTCTATGTGGCATTTATCTTTCCCGGCGTTTTCAGGAGCAGGGCGTTGAGCATATTCATGCGGCCTGGGCCAATGGTCCGGCCACTGCCGCCTGGGTCGCTTCGCGGCTTTCCGGAATACCATTTTCCTTTTCCTGTCATGCCGGAGACATATATCCGCCTGACGGCGCTCTGGCGGAAAAGGCAAGGGCCTCGGCATTCGCCAGGACTATTGCTACCAACAATATTTTGCATCTTGACACATTTGAGCCTGAAGCCAAGGACAAGCACCACCTGATATACGCGATCCGCACAGTGCCCAATGAGAGTCGCCGCGCGGAGGTTCGTATGGTCGAACCGTTGCGTCTGTTGTGTATAGGCAGACTTGTCGAGATGAAAGGCTTTCGTTATGCGGTGGAAGCCGTTCGCGAGCTTAAAGATCGCGGCATTCAGTCTCGACTGGATATTGCCGGTTCCGGATTCTGCGAGCGCCAACTGAAAAAGTTGGCTGCAAAACTTGGCATTCAGGAATCCGTCCATTTCCATACGTTTGTTACCCACGACCGTATTCCGGATTTTTTGTGTGCCTCCGACATTATGCTCATGCCCTGCATTGTTTTGTCCGGAACCGGAAAATCTGATGGTCTGCCTACGGTTATCATTGAAGGGATGACCTATGGATTGCCCATAATCAGCACAAATGTAGCCGGCATTGGCGATGTGATAAAGCATGGGGAAACCGGTCTGCTTGTTCCGCAACATGATGCCGTCGCACTGGCTGATGCTGTGATCAGTTTGCTGCGGGATCGGGAAAACGCTTTACGCATGGCCGAAGCCGCGCAAAAACTTGTTCAGGTATTGTTTGACAGTGAACGAAACATGCTGAATTTGGCGGCGCTCTTTGACAAACACGCGCTGAACGGCTGACCACCCGTGCGCCGCATTTTTATCCTTTGCCTGTTTTGCAGCATGGCGCCGCATGCTTCTTTTGCGGATTTTTTGGATGCGGACGATGCCGTTAATCTTCGCTGTCTGCGCGCGGCATATCCGGAAATCAACACTCTTGAAAAAAGCGCTGACGGCAGCCAATGGCTTGTTTTCGCAGACGGTCGCCGGGTGCTCTACAGTGAACCGCGCGTCAGCCATGAGCGCGGGGAAGACGATCCCTTTAGTGTCGATGTGCGCGCCAGTATGGCCGATATTTATCCGCTTGAACCCTACCGTCCGCCAACGCCGCCGGGCGTTTCACCCGGACGACGGCGTTCTTATGCCTTGCTGGCGGCGTTGTATGGCAAAGACTGCCGCGATGTCAGCCGGGGACTTTGCACTGTCCTGCTGCTGGGGCGCTCTGTACGTCTTGCCTGTGCGGCTGCGCAGGCTTTGGAGAAAGTTGGTCCGGCTCTGGCTGCGGCTGCGCGGGATACGCCCTCATTGGCCGCACTGCTCAATCCATCAGGCGGTTTTATGTGGCGCAATATTGCGGGAGAGAAACGGCTAAGCCCCCACGCTTTCGGCATTGCCCTTGATTTAAGCCCGAATTTTGCGCCGTACTGGCGTTGGTGCAAGCAGAATCAACATGCCATTGTTACGCCGCATTCTTTGCAGCAAAAGTACCCTGTCGCAATAGTGGAGGCTTTTGAGGCGCGCGGATTTATTTGGGGCGGTAAATGGCACGAATACGATATTATGCATTTTGAGTATCGTCCGGAACTTGTCTGCAAGGCTCGCGTACGCCGGTGGTCTCTGCCGGAGGAACTTCCGGGGCTTGATAATGCGGGCAATATTGAGTAAACTTTCTCATTGTTTTGTATTGTAATTTTGTATGGTCGGCGGGTTTGTTATGTGGAAGTATTTTCGCCATATTTTACTGTTATCCGCCGTCCTTGCGCTGTTTTTTTCTGCAGGTTGCGAGAGAGCCGAAGCAACAAAACATGCCAGAAGCACCCCCCCCGCATACGCTTCATATCAGGAAATCCCCGGTGTGACTGAAGAAGAAATCAAGGCTGTCGAATCGTTTCGTGAAAGCAAAAAGTCTTTTGTTTACGGCATGGTTTTCAGCAGCGAAACATATTTTGATGAAAACCGGGAAATGGCGGGTTTCAGCGTATTACTTTGTGACTGGCTTTCAAATCTGTTTGGATACCGTTTTGAGCCGACAGTGTACCACTGGGATGAGTTGCTTAAAGGTTTTCAGAATCAATCCATTGATTTCTCCGGTGAATTTTCAGAGGCACTTGAGAGGCGCAATAACACATACATGACAGACCCCATCGCTTCGCGTTCGGTTAAGTGTATGCGTATCATCGGCAGCAAACCATTGTCTGAAATAGTAAAAGAACGCCCGTTAAAATATGTTTTCCTGAAAGGCTCTGATGTCTATGAAAAGATTTTACCTTTTTTACGGGACAGATATGAGGCTGTTTTTGTTAACGACAGTGTGGCGGCGCACAGCGCGCTGATAACCGGCAGAGGAGACGCTTTTTTCAGTGAAGCCTCCGCCGAAGCGGCTTTTGATACTTACGGGGACATAGAAACAAAGGATTTCTACCCGCTTGCCTACATACAGGTTTCCCTGGCCACAAAAAATTCGTCTCTTGAACCTTTCATTTCCGTTGTGCAAAAAGCCCTGAAGCATGGCGCGATACGTCATCTTACGGATCTCTATAACAGCGGAATGCGGGATTATCTGAGACATAAATTTTTTTTGAAGCTGACGGAAAGCGAAAACTCCTATATATCCGGGCGTGTCGCCTCCCGTCGGGCTGTGCCGATTGTGTCTGAATACAACAACTATCCTTTCAGTTTTTATAATTCTTATGAAAAAAAGTGGCAGGGGGCGGCCATTGATGTGCTGGGGGAGATATCCGCCCTGACAGGGCTTATTTTTGTGCGTGTAAATGACCAAAATTCACATTTGAGCGAGATTTTGACAATGCTCAGGAACGGCGAAGCGGCCATGATAACGGAACTTATTCGTTCAGATGAGCGCCAAGGGCAATTTTTATGGGCCGATGTCCCCTTTTCCAGGGATTATTTTGCGCTTTTATCCAAGGAAAATTTTCGTAACATACGGCTCAATGAGATTCTGCATACAAAAATCGGACTGACAAAAGACAGCGCGAGTGCCAACATGTTTAATGTCTGGTTCCCCTATCATGCCAATACGGTTGAATACGATTCTATAGAGCAGGCTTTTGCCGCGTTGGACAGAGACGAAATCGGCATGATAATGGCGACGCGCAACAGTCTTCTTGTGAAGACAAATTTTTTGGAAGAGCCGGGGTACAAATTAAATATTCTGTTTGATCACAGCTATGACGCGGCCTTTGGCTTCAATATCAATGAAACCGTGTTGGCGTCCATTGTAAACAAGGCGCTGCCCCTGATTGATGCGGAAGGCATTTCCAGGCGATGGTTGCGCAAGACATTTGATTATCGCGACAAGGTGTTGCGCGCGCAACTGCCGTGGCTGGTCGGGGCTGTCGTGCTGTTACTTTTCTCAATGTCTCTTTTAATAGTACTGCTTTACAATCGCAAACGGGAAAATAGACGTTTGGACAAGCTTGTTAATGAACGGACAGAGGAACTGAAAAAGCAGATAGAGGCGACAAAAGAGGCCGACGAGCGGATGCGCATTATGCTGGAACAGTCGCCGCTGGTTTGTTCCCTGTGGGATGAGCACGGTGTTATGATTGATTGCAGCATGGAGGCCTTGAAGTTTTTCGGCATTTCACGCAAATCTGATTATATTGAACATTTCTATGATTTGAATCCGGAATTTCAACCGGACGGAAGGCCTACCGGCGAGAAGGCAAAAGAACTTATTCGTTCTGCACTTGAGAAAGGGTATGAGCATTTTGACTGGATGTACAAGAGCGCTTCAGGCGAAGAGCTACCTTGCGAAACAACTCTGGTACGCGTGCAGTGGAAGGACGGCCTGCGTCTTGCGGCATATTCCCGCGATTTGCGGGAAATCCGGGAAGCGGAGGCCAGCACTGTGCGTATGTCGGCCATTATTGAGGCCTCTCCGGAATTTGTGATGTGCATGAGCCCGTTGGGTGTTGTCGAGTATGTCAATCAGGCGGCGGCGGATATTACCGGATATGCCAGAGAGGAAATTTTTGTGTCGGGTCTTGGCATCATGCTGGATGAGAAGAGTATGCGGCGATTGAATGAAGAAAGCATGCCTGCTGTGTCCGGAGGAAAGAAAATTGCCATTGAGAATATTATCACCCGTAAAGACGGGGAAAAACGTGTTCTCATGGCGGTTCTTTTTCCCATAGCTTTTCAGGATGGAAATATCGGTGTGGCCATGACCGCGAAGGACATCACCGATATAAAGAAGATGTATCAGGATCTGTTGGAGTCAAAAGAGCGGGCGGAGCGCGCATTGCGGCAGGAGCAGATTGAAGGCGATTTGCGGGAGGATCCGGTAAAATACAAGGAATTGGACCAGATTGATTTCATGGTTGACTACATAACAAAAAATATTGGCTCGGAACAATAATTTGGAATAGCCTTTACATTTTGCGCTTTCTCTTATAAATAGGAATTGTTCTCAGTAAATAATTGTTTAACCAGTTAAAGGAGATGATAATGAGTAAAACCAAAGAAAATCTTATGGCTGCTTTTGCCGGTGAATCCCAGGCAAACCGCAAATACCTCGCCTCCGCCCTGGTGGCCGATAAAGAGGGATTGCCGCAGGTGGCAAAGCTTTTTCGCGCTGCGGCCGCAGCTGAAACCATTCATGCGCACACGCATTTGAGAAATGCCGGAAAAATCGGTGATACGGCGGCAAATCTTAAGGACGCGCTTGACGGCGAAACCTACGAGTTTACCAAAATGTATCCCGGAATGATTAAGGACGCCAAGGAAGAGGGTGAGGACATTGCCGCCAAATACTTCGAATATGCCGACAAAGTTGAAGAAGTGCATGCAAAATTGTACAAAAAAGCCATTGCCGACCCCAAGGGCTTTGCCGACGTCGATTATTATGTTTGCAAGGTCTGCGGGTATACGCACGAAGGACCATGTGATTCCTGCCCGGTATGCGGCGCGACAGCGGCAGCGTTTTTCAAGGTGGAAAACTGCTGTCAGTAGTTTCTGATATGCTCTGGGTGACTGAAATGGGGCCGTTTAACAGCGGCCCTTTTTTATGTCGGGGCAGTTTCGCGGGATTCTACGGTATCCCCGATCAGCTTAAAAAGAACTTGTAGGCCGGATTGAGGGTTTCCTCCCGATAGGTGTAGCCCAATTTTTTCAGGGCTGCGATAAACAGTTCATTGTCCGCCGAAGGCACTTGAACGCCGCAGAGCACACGCCCGTAGTCCGAACTGTGATTGCGGTAGTGAAACAGGCTTATGTTCCAGTTTGTGGACAAACTGTCCAGGAATTTCAGCAGGGCGCCCTGGCGTTCGGGAAATTCAAAGTGGAACAGGCGTTCGTCGTGCGCATCGGTGGCGTGCCCGCCCACCATATAGCGAATGTGCAGTTTGGCAATTTCATTGTCGCTCAGGTTGCTGACGGGGTACCCTTCGTCGCGCAAAAGTTTTATGATCTCCTCGCGTTCCGCGATTCCGCCCAATGTTTGCAGGCCGATGAAAATATGCGCTTGGCTGTTGTGGTTGTAACGGTAGTTGAATTCCGTAACGTTGCGATCGCCCAATGTTTTGATCAGGCGCTTGTATTCGCCCGGCTTTTCCGGAATGGTCACGGCAAACAGGGCTTCGCGGTTTTCGCCGATTTCGGCTCGCTCCGTCACATGTCGCAGGCGGTCAAAGTTCATGTTCGCGCCGCTGTTTACAGCAACCACATTCAGGCCGCCAACGCCTTGGCGTGTCAGGTATTTCTTGGCCCCGGCCGCGGCCAGCGCGCCGGACGGTTCGGCAATAGCCCGGTTATCATCGAAAATATCCTTTATGGCCGCGCATGTTTCGTCCGTATCCACAAGTATTATTTCATCCAGAAGCTTTCGGCACAATTCAAAGGTGCGCACGCCCGGTTCGCGCACAGCCACGCCGTCCGCGAACACCCCAACCTGATCCAATACCAGGCGCTTGCCTGCCGACAGCGAATTGTGCATGGTGGCGGCATCGGTGGGTTCAACGCCGATAACCTTGATTTGCGGGCGCAAAAACTTGACATAGGCGGCAATGCCCGCAGCCAGGCCGCCGCCGCCAACCGGTACGAAGATCGCGTCAATGTCCTGGTTTTGCTCTAATATTTCCTTGCCGATTGTTCCCTGCCCGGCGATTACGTCATCATCGTCAAAAGGATGGATAAAGGTAAGCCTTTGTTCGGCCTCCAGTTTGCGTGCATGGATATAGGCGTCATCAAAGGCCTCTCCGTGAAGCAGTACCTCGCCGCCCAGGCTTCTGACCGCCCTGATTTTTATCGGGGGTGTGCTTTGCGGCATAACTATAAGGGCGCGTAAACCCATATTGCGCGCGGCCAGGGCAACGCCCTGGGCATGGTTGCCAGCCGAGGCACAGATTACCCCGGCTTTTTTTTCTTTTTCCGTCAACTTGGCCATGCGGTTATAGGCGCCGCGCAGTTTGAAGGAAAACACGGGCTGCAAATCCTCGCGTTTCAAAAATATATGGTTACCCAAACGCGCCGAAAGGCGCGGCATGCCTTCCAGCGGGCTTTTTATGGCCACGTCGTAAACCCTGGCGTTCAGTATTTTTTTGATTAAAGCTTGCATTGGTTCTATTGCTCTGCATCAGAAGATGGTAACTCAGCGCTTCCCCGGTTCACGCCGGATAGTAGCACGGAGAGCTTCCAAGTCAAGGGCGCGGGGCCGGTTTTGCCATAACTTTCGGCTTGAGAAAAACTGCCGTACAGCCTATTTTTTGTGTTGCATTTTGAAATGAAAAGAGTAAGTATCCTCCATAATTTTTGCTGGCTTTTACCGCTTCGGAGACCTTGGCATGCGCGTATTTTATAATTTCTGCGTTGTAGGATTCCTTGTTGTCGGCCTGTTCGCGACACCGATATCGGCGGCTTCGTTGCTGCCCTCCGAAAGCCCGCCGGAAGAAATGGCGGTGGCCGCGGCGGACAGCAAAGCTCAGGCCAAGGAAATTCCCAACAAATTTGAGGCCCTGAAGCGTTTCAGCCAGGTGCTTGATCTTGTGGAACGGAATTATGTTCGCGATGTCACGCAAAATGACTTGATCAACGGCGCTGTCAAGGGTTTGTTGCAGGGGCTTGATCCGCACTCGACATTTATGAGCGCTGATGAATACAAGGAGATGCAGCAGACGACTTCGGGCGAGTTTTTTGGCGTGGGTATTGAAATTTCCATGGAAAATGGCCAGGTGGTTGTGGTTACGCCCATTGAGGATACCCCGGCTTTTCGCGCCGGTCTGCAGACAGGCGACGTGGTTTTGTCCATCAACGGGCAGTCTACCCAGGAACTTTCCCTGCAGGAAGTCGTCTCACGCATACGCGGGCCCAAGGGCAGTGAAGTGGAACTGACCATATTGCACAGCGATGTCAAATCCCCGCAGACAGTGCGCATTGTACGTGACGCCATTCCTCTGACCAGCGTCAAGTCCAAAAAATTGGAGGATGGATACTACTGGATTCGCTTGACGCGTTTTTCCGAGCGCACAACCGAGGAGATGAGAGAAGCCTTTAAAAATGCGGAAAAAGAAAGTAAGTCGGCGGGCGGCATCAAGGGCATAGTGCTGGATTTGCGTAATAATCCCGGAGGTCTTTTGGATCAGGCCGTCAGCATTTCCGATGTTTTTTTGCAGGAAGGCGTTATTGTTTCCATCAAGGGGCGTCGTGAAAACACGGAGCACGTGTATGAGGCGAAAAATCAATTTGACGATGTGCGCGCGCCCATGGTGGCGCTGATTAACGCCGGTTCGGCTTCGGCTTCTGAAATTGTCGCCGGGGCCTTGCGTGACCAGAAGCGCGCTCTGATTATCGGAGACAGATCCTTCGGTAAGGGTTCGGTGCAAAAAATTATTCCGCTTTCCGACGGTTCCGGCCTTAAGCTTACGGTGGCATTGTATTATACCCCAAGCGGCAGTTCCATTCAGGCTGAAGGCATTGTGCCGGACATGGAAGTCGCTTTTGAAGCGCCGCGCGCCGATGACAAGGAGAATCCGCGTTTCCAGTTGCGCGAGCAGGATTTGAATCGTCATCTGGAAAATGGAAAAGACAAAAAAAGCAGTCGTGACAAGACAAAAAAAGAAGAAGGCAAGGAGCAGTTGGCGCGTGACAACCAGTTGCGCATCGCCTTACAGGTGGTAAAAAGTCTGCCCAAGATGCAGGGCATCAAGCAGTAGCCCATGTGGGCACATTCACTGAAGGAAAAGGCCATGACGCGGATAGGCTGTATTGGATGCGGCAATATGGGCGGAGCGATTCTTGCCGGGCTTGCGGACAGGTTTGACGGAACCCATGCGTTCTGTGGTTGCGACCGCGCGCCCGAGCGCATGCGTCCTCTGGAAGAAAAGGGGGTTGTCGCCATGGCGAACGCCCTGGATGTGGCAAAGGATGCAAGCCTGATTGTGCTCGCTGTCAAGCCATATCAGGCTGTCGGGGTGCTGAAAGAGATTCGCCCGGCACTTGCCCCGGACAAGGTGCTGGTGTCTGTAGTTGCGGGCATGAGCCGGGAGACATTGTGTGAAGCATCGGGCGGCAAATGCCCCGTGGTGCGTTGCATGCCTAATACGCCGGCCCTGGTGGGTGAAGGCGTTTTTGCCCTCTGTTTTGATGACGCTTCTCTGTCTTCCGGGATCAAGTCTGAACTGCTTGCTGTTTTTGGTTCACTGGGGCTTTGTCTTACATTGCCTGAATCGCAGTTTATCGCCTTTTCCGCCCTGATTGGCGCGGGGCCTGCCTATGTTTTTGAGATGATGCAGGGGCTGGTGCAGGCTGGTGTAACTTTGGGCTTTACACATCAGCAGAGCAGACAGATGATTGCCGCCCTTTTTGCCGGTTCTGCCCGTATGGCAAAGCAAATTGCCGCGCCGCTGATGCAGTTGCGCGACGATGTCTGCTCCCCCGGCGGCCTGACCATTGCCGGAGTCAATCATCTTGATCGCGCGGGACTGATCGGCATCCTTGTGGACGCTGTGCTCGCTTCCGAGGCGCGCGGCCGGGAGATGGAACAGTAGAGAGCGGCCCTGTTTGCCGCGATCCTGTAACATTCTACGCGGATCCGGCTTTCTCTTGCCATGACCATTGAAGCCTTGGCTGGGGCATTTGGAGGCTATGGCGGATGATAATGACCCCATTCCCGCGCCCATCTGGACATGATCGACCGCAAAGCGAAGGATGCCGGGATGACCCGCTCCAGCTTTCTGACCAGGGCGGCGGAGGCGTACCAGCAATTTGGAATTGGAATTATTGGTCGATCCGCACATCCAGCGTGTCCTCTTCTTTTGAGAGCACAAAACGCGTAGTTTTAGGTTTCGCCTTCAGGTCAATGACTATACGGGTTTTGTCCGGCAATTTTCCGATACGGACATTTGTGACCAGAGGGTTGGCCGGCACGCCCGGCGCCTTGATTTCCCATTGCCCGCTCAAGTCTATCACCACCCTCTCCGGGTTTGTCAGATTCATATTTTTGTAGCTGATAGGCGCGGTACCCGACAAGCGCACAGTTGAACCCGTGTCCCGCGCCATGACGACAATGCGGGAAATGTTTCGCTTGGCTGTGGAGGTGCCGGGCTTGTCTGCTCCAGGTTTTGCCGCGTTTTCCTTTTCAGTTGCAGCCGGGGTCATCGCGGGCTGAGCAGCGGGAGCCGGGGAAGGCGGCGGCGGCGCAACAACGGGGGTTGGAGTCGGAGTCTGCGTCAGGGCCGGTGGAGGCGTTGCAGGCTGCGGCAAAGCCGGTTGCTGTTCGGCAACAGGCGGCATCTGGGTTGCCGGAGCGTCTGGCGGGGTGTTTTTTTGTTCCGCGACAACAGGCCTTGCATTTTCGTTCTCAGTCGGCGCGTTACCCGGCGTCGTGTCGGGTATTTGGGGTGGCGTTTGTTGAGTGGGGGGCGGCGCAACACGTTCCGCTGTTTGTACCTGGATTTGCTGAGGTTTGCGATCCAGTCGTTCGTTGAGCATGATCAACACCATGCCGAGCACACAGACTGCCAGAAGAAGAGAGAGAATAATTTTGTTCATGCGATGATGACTCCCGACGAGAAAACAGCTGCAGACGTATCGAATTTACCGGATACGTTTAACGCGATTTTGGCTGGATTGAAACAATTTTATCTTGTTGAGATGGGTCAGCATTCTCTGGTATATGGTTTCATCGGCGTTAAGTTCCATAGCCGTATGGATATGTTTGATCGCCTTGTTATATTGTTCCAGAATAAAAAAAATACGGGCCAGGTTAAAATGGGCATGATCGTCATCCGGAGCAAGTTCCAGCACACGCTGGCAAAACGGGAGGGCCAGATCCGGCAGATTTTTTTTGCGTAAGGCAACGCCGAAATCACGAAACATGTGCTTATGTTTTGGAACAATATTGTCCGCGGTTTGTGCAAGTTGCTGTAGCGCGTTAATTGCCGTCTGGCGTTCACGCGGGCGCTTCAGCCGTAAAAGTGTTTGTCTGAATGCTTCCCGCATCCTGATTTCCGTCAGTTTTATTTCGCTTGACTTTGGAGCTTGCCGCTCCGGTTGCGCATCAACTGTGTCGACACGGGGGAGATGCTCAGGTCGAGAGAGAATCTGTGGCCTGGCTATTGGCGCGGCAAGGATGGAATGCTCTGGGACAAAGTTTTTTGTAAAGTATGCTGATGGGATACGTTCAGGATCTGCTATGGGCTGAAAAGCGTTGTCCAGCTGTTGGGTCACAAAATTTTGAGGCCCTGCTTCCCAGACGAAAAAGTATTTTTTCTGGCGTGCGCCCGGCGAGAGCAGAGAGTACACGCCCAAGTATTTCTGAAAATGCATGACTGAAATGTACACGATTTACGGCGGATGGCAAGATTGTCCGGCACCCTTTACGCAGTGGGGGCATTGCGTTACAGTGTGCCATGCATGAAATGGCCGTTGCCCAGAGCCTGCTTGATATGGTGGAAGAAGAAATTGCCCGGCAAGGTTGCAGACGGCTGGATGTGGCCTATGTTGAATACGGCGCTCTGTCGGGCATTGTCCCGGAATCGCTGCAATTTTGTTTTGAGGTTATGATCAGGGGCACGTCGCACGAAGGCGCGCGTCTTGAAATGCTTTGTTTGCCTATGCGTCTGCGCTGTTCCTCTTGCGGAAATGTTTTCGGGGGCGAGGGGCAGGAAGCTCTCTGGCAGGCTTGCCCCGGTTGCGGCGAACAATTTGGTCATGCGGTAGTGCTGGGCAAGGAATTGATTTTGAGCAGACTGCAAATTCGGTAATTTTTTTTGGGCAGTTCAACTTTGAAAAAGTGTAACTGCCCTCACTGCCCGTCAGGGCAGTGCGCCGCAATACGCGGCGTGGATTTTGGAAAAAACCGCGTTTTTTTCCAAAATGATCGTAATGAAATTGAACAATTTCATTACAAAAATGCTATAAGGAGACTGGAATGCAGATTCCCATAGTGCGCAATGTGCTGGAAGCCAACGAAAAAAAGGCTGAGGACGTGCGACGGCTTTTGAGCGGACACAAGATTTTAACGTTGAATTTGATCAGTTCTCCGGGGGCGGGGAAGACTTCTCTTTTGGAGAGGACACTGCGCGATTTGTCCGGAGAATTTCAGATGGCCGTTATTGAAGGTGATTTGCAGACTGATAATGACGCCCGCCGGGTAGCGGCCACAGGTGCGCAGGCGGTGCAGATCAACACTGACGGCGGTTGCCATCTGGACAGCAACATGGTGCTGAAAGCGCTGGAAAATCTTCATCTGAGATGCCTGGATATTTTGTTTATTGAAAATGTGGGCAATCTTGTATGCCCTGTGGAATTTGACTGTGGAGAGGATGCCAAGGTGGCGCTTTTGAGTGTGACCGAAGGTGACGACAAGCCGGAAAAGTATCCGCTTTTGTTCAATCTGGCAAAAGTGATGGTGCTGAACAAAATTGATCTGTTGCCGTATGTGGATTTTGATATGAGCCGCGCCCGCGCTTTTGCCGTAAAATTAAACAGGCAACTGAATATTTTTGAACTTTCCTGCCGCAGTGGCGAGGGACTGGAACAGTGGTACGGCTGGCTGCGTGAAATGCGCATGGCCAAAAAACGGCTTCAGGAATGAAATTTTCTTTTTTTCCGAACGGATTGCGATTCCGCGTCCCTTCACTGGTGGCGATGTGTTTTTTGTTCGCCGCGGCCATCGTTCTGGCCTATGTGGCCGGAGTCATGCGCGGCCGGGCCTATTCCGCGCATGACAGCGTGGTGTCGGGACAACAGGATGCCGGAACATCCGCCGATGCCGGAAGGCGGGACGGCTCCGGCGCGGAGACCGGCAAGGACGTCGCGCAAGAGGGAAAACGTGTGCTTGCGCCTGAAGAACTGCACTTCGTCAGTGTCTTGCGTAATGACGTCGCCGCTCTTACCCGGCAGCAACAGACAAACGTTCAGCCTGCCAAACCGGCTGTCGCGCCTCCGCCCCCATCTCTGTCGGTCTCTTCGGAAAATCCGGCGGAAGCGCAAAAACCGCAGTCAAAGACATCCGGGCTGTTTGACTATGTTTTTCAAGTGGCGGCGTTCAAGGATGAAGACAATGTGGACAGCCTGCGCCAACGTCTGGAAGGCCGGGGACTGCGCACCCGCATGCAGCGGGAGGGCAAGGTGCTCCTTGTGCTTGTATTGCTGCGGGGTGGTGAACAGAGGGCTGCCGAAGTGTTGAAACTTATGGAAGAAATGCGCCTTGGCGCGCCCATTGTGCGCAGCCGCAAGCCTGTCCCTTAGGAAGAAAGGAACACGCAGTGAAAATTCGTCCAGTGATACTGTGCGGCGGTGCCGGAACGCGCTTGTGGCCGTTGTCGCGCAGCCTGTATCCCAAGCAGTTCATTGATTTCGGCGGACACACGCTGTTCGGGAATACGTTGCGACGCGCCATGTCCTTGCCGGATACGGACAGTTTATTTGTCGTCTGCAACGAGGAGCAGCGATTCCTGGCGGCGGCGCAACTGCAGGAGCGCAATGGGCAGGGACGCGTCATTCTCGAACCTGTGGGGCGCAATACGGCCCCCGCAATCGCCGTGGCCGCTTTGGCGGCCCGCGATGAAGACGATGTTTTTTTGCTTGTTCTGCCTTCTGATCATGTATTGCGGGATGTTGAGGCTTTTGCCGCCGCGGTGGCGGACGCTTGCGTGTGCGCCGCGAACGGGCGTCTGGTGGCCTTTGGCATTACGCCGGAGTGGGCCGAGAGCGGGTACGGCTGGCTGCAACGGGGGGATGCCCTCGCGACAGGTTTTTCCGTCCGGCGTTTTGTGGAAAAACCTTGCGGCGAAGACGCGCGCGCCATGTTTGCCGAAGGCGGGTATTACTGGAACAGCGGCATGTTTTTGTTCAAGCCTTCGCAGTATCTGGATGAACTGCAGAAATTCGCGCCGGACATATATGCGCGGTCGTGCGCGGCCTGGGAAGGCCGCGTTGAGGATACGGATTTTACGCGGCTTGAGGCCGGGGCCTTTGCCGCCTGCCCGTCTGATTCCATTGACTACGCGGTTATGGAAAAGACGCCGCTGGCCGCGATGGTGACGCTGGCCGCAGGCTGGAGCGATGTCGGTTCATGGGCCGCCGTGTATGATGCCGAGGATAAGGACGCCAACGGCAATGTCTGTGTGGGCGATGTCGTCACGGTTGAAGCCTCCGGCAATTACCTGCATTCCAACAGGCGGCTTGTCGCGGCGCTTGGAATAGACAATACGGTTGTGGTGGAAACCGGCGACGCTGTGCTGGTGGCGGACAAAAGCCGGTCGCAGGACGTCAAAAAACTGGTGGCGCGTCTGGCGGAGAGCGGCAGGGTGGAAAAAGACGCCCATATCCGCGTTCTGCGCCCTTGGGGATGGTATGAAACCTTGTCGGCGGGCGACAGATTTCAGGTCAAGCGCATCATGGTCAACTCCGGCGCGTCGCTTTCCCTGCAACTGCACCATCACCGCGCGGAGCACTGGGTGGTTGTGTGCGGCACGGGGGAAATCACGGTGGACGGCGACGTAACCCTGTTGCATGAAGACCAGTCTACCTATATACCGCTGGGTGCCAGGCACCGTCTGACCAATCCCGGCCGTCTTCCGTTGGAAATTATTGAAGTGCAGAGCGGCGCGTATCTTGGAGAAGACGATATTGTGCGTTTTGACGACCATTACGGGCGGCAATAATAAAAATAGTGGTTACGGGGGCGGTGGATGTTTATAAAAATAGCGTTGCTTGTTGTTTTTTTTTCCGTGATGGTGAGTGTTGGCCTGTATTTTCGCAGACACAACACAAATGTTGACAATTTTGTTCTGGGCGGCCGCTCAATAGGCCCGTGGCTGACAGCCTTTGCCTACGGAACATCCTATTTTTCCGCGGTGGTGTTTGTCGGCTATGCCGGGCAATTCGGCTGGAAATTCGGGCTTTCCTCCATATGGATAGGTCTGGGCAACGCCTTTATCGGGTCGCTTCTGGCCTGGGTGGTGCTGGGGCGGCGTACCCGCATCATGACGCAGCATTTCGGCAGCGCCACCATGCCGGAATTTTTCGGCGCGCGGTTTCAGTCGCGCGGCCTTAAAGTGGGCGCTTCCATCATCACCTTTATTTTTCTGGTACCCTATACGGCCTCCCTTTATAACGGTCTTTCGCGTCTTTTCGCCATGGCTTTCGGGGTTGATTTTACCGTCTGCATAGTGGCGATGGCGCTGCTGACCGGGATATATGTCATTGTCGGCGGCTATTTTGCCACGGTGGTCAACGATTTTATCCAGGGGATCATCATGCTTGGCGGCATTGTCACTGTGGTGGCGGCTGTCTTGCGGGTGAACGGCGGTTTTCTCGGCTCACTGGACGCTCTTGCCAGGGTGAACGATGCCGCCGTTTCCACAACGCCCGGCGTCTTCGCATCGCTTTTCGGGCCGGATCCCGGAACGCTGCTTGGCGTTGTCATCCTGACCTCTGTCGGCACATGGGGCTTGCCGCAGATGGTACAGAAATTTTACGCCATCAAGTCGGAGAGCAGCATCAGCACGGGCACCGTCATATCCACGCTTTTCGCGCTTCTTGTGTCCGGGGGCTGCTATTTTCTCGGCGGCTTCGGGCGGTTGTTTTCAGACAAGGTGAATGTGGCCGCGGACGGGTTTGACGCCATTGTTCCGGCGATGCTGTCCACCTTTTCGCCGCTGCTCATCGCGGTTGTCGTGATGCTTGTGCTGTCGGCGTCCATGTCGACGCTCGCGGCGCTGGTGATGACATCGGCCACAACCTTTACGCTGGACTTCCTCAAGGGCACAGTCATCCAAAAAATGGACGACAGACGTCAGCTGGTCATTATCCGCATGCTGATTGCCGCCTTTGTCCTGATTTCCTCAATTATCGCCATCATCCAGTATAAGGGCGGCGTTTCCTTTATCGCCCAGCTCATGGGCATTTCCTGGGGAGCGCTGGCCGGGGCGTTTCTGGCGCCCTTCATGTACGGGCTGTATTGGAAAAAAGTAACGCGGGCCTCCGTGTGGGCGTGTTTTCTGTTCAGCACATGCCTTATGACCGCCAATATTTTTTTCCGAAGCGCTTTTCCCGCGCTACTGCAATCGCCCATCAACGCCGGGGCTTTTGCCATGCTTGCCGGGCTTGTCATCGTGCCTGTCGTCAGCCTCGTCACCCCGCGCTTTACAGCGCAGGAAACAGACCGGTTTTTCGCCTGCTATGACAGACCGGTGACTGTCCGGGTGAAAGATTCGCTTGGCGCGACAAACGGTGAGGGGTAAATCCGCACGTTTTCCCATTGACCACCGTGGTGAATAACTGGTTGCGCGAAATTACCATAATATTTCTCCTGATTATTCCATCTGGCGGCCGGATCAATCAAAATCGGCCAGCAAAGCTTCAAGTTGCAAGCATTCCAGTGGGCTTTCGCACAGTTTGGCCTTGATTCTGGCCTGGGCTTCCTGCAAATGCGGTGACGACACGCCGTTGCGGATGGAACTGTGCGCTTCCAGAAAGGCGGCGAGCAGATCGCATACCTTGATCATTTGTCCGTCCTTGGGATCCAGCGCGTCCGCGTTGTATCCTTTTTGCAGGGCGTCAAAGCCGTCCACCTTGATGACAACGTCGCCCTGACGCGCGGTTTCCTGAAATTCGGAGCCGACCGCAATACCCAGATAGTAGGAAATACGCTCCACCAGCGGGGCAAGGCCTTCTTCACGCAAAGGACGAAAAATGCGGCGTTCCAGTTCTTCCTCTTCATATTCGCGCAGGATGGCGGGCAGACAGTCCACAGACTGCTTGACCGGCGAAATAATGTCGCGGGTCAGCAGTTCCGGGAGATCATGGAACAGGCCGCAAAAAAAATTATTATTGGCTCTGGCTGTACAGGCTTCCACAGAAAGGCTGAAAAGGTAGGCGAACGCGGCTACGACAAACATATGCCCGAGCACAGATGTGGCCGGTATGCGCGGGGCCTGCGTCCAGCGTATCTGGAAGCGCAGTTGGCCGCACACGTTCGCCAGCCGGGCCAGGGCCGTATTGGGCGTCAGTATGGCGTCCATGCCCTTGAGGGAACGGAAAGCGTCCAGACGTTCGACAAAGGAGCGGTCAATGTCGTCCATTTCATCGTCAAAAGAGTTCAAAGGCTTGATAAGACGAAATTCCCATTGCGAGGCGAAGAGGTGGGCGGCCGTCAGGATGCGTTGGGCCAGGGGGTTTTGGACTGCGCCGGAATGCCAGTCCCGCATGCGTTGCCAGAATGGCCCCAGAGGGGAAAGTATCGGTTCAAGCCGGGTGAGCACGTGCGCTGTAAGTTTCCGGTAATGCTCCGTGTTTTCCTTGATGCGATAAAAAACGGGCGGTTTGATGTCCGTAATGATCAGACGATAAAAATAGTCGAACAGCCCGCCTTCAATAATGTCGCGGGCGAGCGCGAGGCGTTCTGTATTCGGCAGATTTTGTGAATTTTCATGCCACAGCACACAGGCCAGAAGCATTTTGTGGGCCTGTTTGTCAGTTTCAAGCAATTCCGTCGGTCGCAGTTTGTCGTTCCAGCGCAGCAGGTACGCGCCGGAAAACAGAAGCTGCAGCAGACTTTTACGAATGACGGGCATGAGGGTATCCTTACAAGGGCATGCCGTGCTCGCGTGATCCGCCAAGACGGCAATAGCGTATCAAACGGCGCAGGTAGGCATTGTGTTTGCTCAGAAAAAAGGCCAGAGGCGGCGCGAAATCCCGTCCTAAAAGCCCGTCCACCAGCATCTGGCTGATTTCACGTTCACGCATGAGCACAAGCTGCGAGCGCACCAGCACAATGCGGTCCGCCTTGGGCATGGTGCGGATAATCTGGCGGAAGGCGTCCTGGGCGCGCGGCTGGTAAAACCAGAAATACATGAGATCCAGCGCATTGATAATGAAGGCTTTTTCCAGCGCCCTGCCTTTTTCACCGCCAAGACCGTCAAGCCCTTTTGTCCTTGACAGCTTTATCAGGGCGTTGTCCTGGGGAAAAAGCAGTTCAAGGCGCGTGTAATGGTCAAACACGCTGGCGATTTTACTGTTGAAGTCCCAGCGCCGTCTGCGAAGGTTGACCTGGCTGTCCGCATAGCCTTCAATGAGGGCGGCCACAGTGTCCGAAGCCGATTTGGATATTACCGCCGCGCTGGGAATCAGGTATATTTCAGGATTGTCGACGCCCAGGACAAGCATGCCGCTCCTCAGCAGGAAAAGGTACAAGGAGGAAACCGGTATCGCCAGAATGCTGCGAAACAGATTGCCGATCGCCGCTTCTTTTGGAAAACCGCGAAATATGTTGTGGAAACAGATATACAATCCATTGATAATGCTTAGTGTAGCGAACACCAGAATAGGATTTTCGGTAACAGTCACACCGAGATATTCTTTGAGCAGCAGGACACGCACTGCCAGTTCCAGCAAAAGCACGGAAATGCCCGTGAACATAAGTGAATCACACAGCCGTCCGACATTGACCTGGGCCTTCCAGTGAATAAGCGTGTCGCGGTTTGCGCCTTTGGCGGCCATAACCATTTGCACCACATTGCGCACTCCGGTGATGCCGAACCAGATAACGCTGCCGAACCAGGCCAGAAACCACCATTCCTGCGTATACAGGAAGGAGAAAAAAGCCGGGATGAAACCGAGCAGCACTTTGAGGCAGTTGGTTATCGAACTGTTCAGATAGGTGATTTCCGGCAATATTTCGTTACTTTTATGTATTTTTCCCAGAAGATCGTTTTTTACCGAGGGGTTCAAGCCACCCAGGTTGACAATATTGCCGCGTGGACGGAACACGCAGTTTTCACTGGCGGCGCTCCATTCACGCCGTTGGTACATGCCAAGATGAGCGCAGCCCGGCAGCCGGCGCAAGTGTACCGCCAGCCGTTGCCAGGATGACGGATTGTCGGGAGGGGTGAAAGTGACGGATTCTTTGAGGGGGGCGAATACAGGTATGGGCTTGGCGTTTTGTTGTTTGCCCCACAGTGTTTTCATGGCGCGTCGCGGCAACGTGTCCTTGTACACCAGACCCATGCCGAACGAAAGTCGGCTTGCCGAACTTGTGCCCAAACGGGATTTAAGAGGTTTTTGCCGGTAGTGCGCCCATAGCTGTGGTATATGGCGCAAAATATTTTGAAATTTTTCCGCGCGCTCAGTATCGTCCGTGTTTTCCATGCGCCGTATCATCTGACGCACCATCTGCTTGACGCGCGGCCCCAGTCCCTGGTTGAGCGATCGCTGTAACTCGCTGATAGCCGCGATGTTGGACAGTTTGCCTTCCATCCAGCCTTTCATGTTAAAAATTTCCAGATGCGTGATGGCGCCGTTGCAATCCCAAAGCAGCTCCGTCACATCTTCCACATTCAAGCCTGTGGATCCGAGGGCCATTCTGTATCCGGGAGTAAGCGCCACAAGTTCCCGGGTGAGTTCCTGTGGTGTCAGACGCAGCATTTCGGGGATATTTTCCGAGTGTATGTGGTAGTACATATCCGACATTTCAGGGTGTTTATCCGGTGAAAGCCAGTCGTCCAGTATAGTCTCCGGCCTCAGATATTCCAAAGTTTCAAGCTCGGCACGAGATGCCTCATCCTGCAGGACAGACAATTTTTCCGCGCGTTCCTTTGCCGCGGGCAGGATGTGCTTGTGCAGGCATTCCGCCAGATGCAGGTTTGAAGGTTGCCCGCGGCCTACAAAGTCCAAAAAAGCTTCATCGGCAAGTTCGGGTATGGAGACGCCCCATTCCGTTTCCAATTGCGGTCGATGGCTATTGTTCCACGCGGCCAGGCGCTGCAACACCATTTCTTTTTTCCAGCGCAGAACTTCCCGTCCTCTTTCCTGTATGGCCGCGACATTGGGGCGGCGCAGAAATTCCATGAAGTCGTCATCAGAGGTAAACCCGCGTGGAATCCAGAACAAGCTTATGGTACGATCATAGAAGGGAAGCTGAAATTCCAGGCCGATACGCACCTCAATGCCGGTTATCTTTGCGGCGCCCAGCAATTCCTTGGCGACTTTCGGGTCAACGCAGTACTCGTAAGCGACAGTGAGTGAGCGCATGCCCTTGATCCACGCGTCCATGATAAGGTGTGTGGGGCTTTTGCGGCCTTTCGTGTTGGCGTCGTATACGTGGTCGTCGAAAGCGAGCTGATTCCATTCTTCAGGCATTTCCGGAAGATGGTGCTGAGCCAGCAGGCGCCGTACAATACGGGGCGTGCCCTGAATCGCAAGACGAAAATCATGAGCCAGCTTGAGTTGTTTGAGGTTCTGCCCGTGAGCGCCCACCATGCGTTTCATGATTTGCATAAGCACACGGGCCGTGTTGCGGCGCAAGGCGGAATGTGTGCTACTGAGCACTTCGTCGTAAAGCGTCTGCAAAGCCAGAAGGCGGTCTTTGGCTTGCGTTTCACCTGCCTCAAGATTGCGCAGCAGGTTGATTACAGCGTAAGCTATGCGCGAAACGGGTGAAGCCACCAATTCTTTTATGCCGTGAGGATGCAGTCTGGGATCAAACCGGCCGTCATCAGGACGACTGCTGCTGGATTCCAGAATACGATTAACCAGAATCAGGATATCCCTGTCCTGTTGATCAAAATATAATTTTTTCCACGTTGTCGTCACACAATGCTCCAAAATGTCAACGAGCCTAGTTAAAATGTTATCCTTTGCGGCGGTATACGTCAAACAACCAAGCCGGCGGCATGGTTGACCGGGCCGCAGCCCAATCCCGGGGCGTAGCTTTTGCGCAGGGTCAGGTTGATAAATTCCTGCGCCTTTTTTACCGCGATTTGCAGGGGCAGTTTTTTGCCCAGACCAGTGGCTATGGCTGCTGAAAGTGTACATCCCGTGCCGTGTGTGTTGTCTGTTTCCACTCTGGGTTGGGGCAGATGTTTCGGTGCTTGCCCGGATTCGCAAAGGATGTCGGTCACCATGATCGTGTTTCCCATATGCCCGCCTTTGATCAGGACGGCTTTTGCCCCCATCTGAAGAAGTTTTTCCGCGGCGGCGCAGGCCTCGTCAGGGCTGTTGATGGCAAGACCCGTGAGCATTTCCGCTTCCGGGCGGTTTGGCGTGAGCAGTTCACAACCCGGCAGCAATTCTTGTTTGAGCGCCTCCACCGCATCTTCCTGCAGCAGTTGACTGCCGCTCTGGCTAATAGAAACCGGGTCAACAACCAGGGGAAATGCGCGTTTTTGCAAGATAGGACTTATGGCGCGGATAATGGCGGAGGAAAAGAGCATTCCGGTTTTTGCCGCAGCCACAGGAAAGCCCTCCAGAACAGCGGCGAGTTGCAGGGCCGCGAAGTCCGGGTCCGGCGCGTGGATGCCCTTGACCCCCCCGCCGTTTTGGGCTGTGAGCGCGGTGATGACGCTCATGCCGTATCCGCCCAGCGCCATGACGGTTTTGAGGTCGGCCTGTATGCCCGCGCCGCCGCCGGAATCAGAGCCGGCGATAGTCAGAATGTTTGGTGGTTTCAGCATGCTGTGTCTCGTTTACGAAAAAAGGCAGGGCCATCGGCCCTGCCTTTGCGTTTCAGGCAAATTGCGAGCCGATATCAGACGTTTTCAGGCGCGCCGGCAATAGTGCGCCTCCCCAGCAGGAGCAGGGCCACCAGACAAACGATGGCCACAGCAGCGCCGATTATATTGGATACGTCTATGGGCAAGCCCAATCCCATATTCTTTTCAAAGCAGATATAGGAAATAGCCACCGAGGTGATGAACATGGCGGGGGCGGTGCATATCCAGTGGAACTTGGATTTGCGGTAAAGGTAGGCCGCGCCCGCCCACAGCACGATGCCGGCCAGCGACTGGTTGGCCCAGCCGAAGTAACGCCAGATGATGTTGAAGTCCACATTGGCGAGAACAATGCCTATGGCGAATATGGGCACGGCAATGAGCAGTCTGTTTTTATGGTTTGCCTGGGAGAAGCTGAAGGCTTCGGCAATGGTCAGGCGCGCGGCGCGGAAGGCCGTGTCGCCGGAAGTGATGGGCAGCACGACAACGCCCAGAATGGCAAGTACGCCGCCGACACTACCCATCAGGGCAAAGGAGGCTTCCGAAACGACGTTGCCGGGGCCGCCGGCTGCCAGAGCGCCCGTCAGGGCCTCAGGCGTATGGTAGAAGCTCATGGCCACTGTGGCCCAAACAAGACCGATAAGACCTTCGGCAATCATGCCGCCGTAGAAGACAGGTTTGCCCAGGCGTTCGTTGGCAAGGCAACGCGCCATGAGCGGAGACTGCGTGGCGTGAAAACCGGAAAGCGCGCCGCAGGCAATGGTAATGAACACCAGCGGGTAAATGGGCAGTTGCTTGGGATGCTGGTTCGCCCAATGCATGGAGGGGAAAAATTCCGTGCCGCTGACAAAAAGCATGGTTGTGATGCCGACAGCCATGAAGATCAGCACAGCGCCGAAAAGGGGATAGAAACGTCCGATAATCTGGTCAATGGGCAGGATCGTCGCCAGAAAATAGTAGGCGAAAATAACGCAGATCCAGAAGGTCATGTTCATCCAGTCCGGCGTCAGCTTCGCAAGCAGACCGGCCGGCGCGGCGACGAAAACAACGCCGACGAGCACCACCAGCACAACGGAAAAAACCTGCATGACAATTTTTGCCGTGTTGCCAAGGTTGTGTCCTACTATCGTGGGCACGTTTGCGCCGTCGTAGCGGACTGAAAGCATTCCGGCGAAATAGTCATGCACGGCGCCAGCGAAAATGCAGCCGATGACAATCCACAGCAGGGCGGACGGCCCCCACAGCGCGCCCAGAATGGGGCCGAACACCGGGCCGACGCCCGCGATATTCAGAAGCTGGATAAGCCAGACTTTCCATGCGGGCATTTCCACAAAGTCCACGCCGTCGGCGCGGGTGCGCGCCGGCACGGGCCTTTCCGGCCGCGCGCCGAAGATTTTTTCCACTATTGTGCCGTAAATGGCATACCCGCCAATCAAAGCCACCACCGATATGAGAAAATAAACGTAATTTGGCATGTGCCTTCTCCATCTGTTATGGATAATTAATATTTCTGAAGGCCGTGCTCACTGCGGGCAACAGTCTTCTGGGGAGACTTTTCCCTCCATTTACCCGTATGTTGCTTTAACGTCAATATTTTTACCTTCAGAACTCAAAATTTTATGGAAGTAATGTTATTTCGTACAGGTTCTCATTACCCAGATACTTACGCGCTACGGACTGTATATCCGCCGGAGTCAGAGCCGCGGTTTTTTCCAGCAGAAGTTTGCGGAAATCCTGCGGATTTTTCAGCACAGCGTCCATGGCGGATTCGTTCGCCCTGCTTGCCAGACTCTGGCGGCTTCGGTGGTATTCGCCCTGCAGGCGGTTGCCGGCTGCAAGAAGCAGCTCTCTGGACAGGGGCTTTTTGGCAAGGTCGGAGATGATGTCGGCAAATCCCCTCTTGGCCTGCTGTACCTTGTCTGCCGTGGTGCCGATATAAAAGGCCATAAAGGCGGCTTCGGGCATGGTGCGGTAAAAGGCGGTCACTGTGTAGCCAAGGCCGTGCGCGTCTCGCAGACTGCTGAAGAGCAGACCGCTTTGCCCGGAAATCACGGCTTGCAGAAGCATAAGCGCGGGTGCGTCAGGGTGCGTCAGCGGAACAGCTTTGAACAACTGCAAAAAATGTGCCTGATTGCGGCCGGGAAGATTCAGGTCAAGGCGCTTTTCCCGTCCCCATTCGGGTTGTGATACGGCGGGCGCGGCCGCTTGAGGAACGGGCAGCGCTTTGGCAAAGGCCAGCACCGCCTCACGGTTAAGATCTCCGGCAACGGAAAGCACCCACGGCTGGGTTGACTGAAGTTTCCAGAATGTCTGCACGTCTTTGCGCTCAAAGCGGTCAAGGTTTTCCGGCGTCCCTAGTCTGTCAAATCCGTATGGATGTCCGCCCGGATACAGAAAAGGGGAAAGTTTGGCAAAGAGATAGGACAGGGGCCGGTCGCTGCGTTGCCGGATGGCGGACTTCATGTTTTCCGCTTCACGCCGTATTTCTTTGGCGTCAAAGCGCGGTTTTGACACAATGTCGCCAAGCGCGCCGAAGTAATCCGCCGTGAAGCGCGCCGGGCCGCTGAGCGCTATGTGGAAGGTCTGCAAACCGGCTTCGGCCGATACGGCCGCTGCGCGATCCGAGAAAAATCGCTCTGTTTCCTGGGCGTCGAGTTTTCCGCTGCCGGTGGTGAGCGCCTGGGCGGCGAGATTGGCAAGCCCCTGTCGGTCGGGCGTCAGCAGGGCGTTGCCGCCGGGCATGGCCAAATCCAGGGAGATGTACGGAACAGAGTTGTCCGGAAGCAGAATCACGGTGCGCCCGTCGCCCAGATTCAGAATTTCTGACCGGTTCCGGGCAATTTTTTCGCTTCCTGAGGTTTTTTCAACAGGAACGTCCGGCCAGTTTTTTTGTAATACGGCTTCCAGATCCGGCAATACGGCGTTTTGCGGAACCAGCACACGCACCCGCGCGCGTTGCGGCACAAGCCAATCGTTTATGGCGCGTTGCAGACGGGCTGCATCGACGGCGTTCATGCTGAAGCGCAGATTTCGCTCTTCCCGCGTCCCGCCAAGATCAAACTGGACAATGCCTTTCCAGGCGGCCAGCCCGCTCAACGTTTCGCCCGCCCTGTCCATTTCGTCTGCCAGGTTGTCCTTGGCCCGTTTGAGGGCGTCAGGCTTGAAATCACCGGCTTTGAGTCCGGCGAGATCCTTTGTCAGTTCCTGCCAGAAGGGCAGAATTTTGCCGGCGTCCATTTGGGCGGTGATGACCAGAAGACCGGCTTCGGCCAAGCTCATATTGCTCACGCTGATGTCGTCCACCAGTTGTTTTTCATATTTATACCTGTTGTAAAAGCGTGAGGTGCCGTCCCCTCCCAGCAGATAGGCAAGCACATCAAGGTCGGCGCTGCGCAGATCACGCAACCCCGGCACAGGAAACGCCATGCCCAGATATACCTTGTTCCAGGGGCCCTTGTTTATGACAACGCGTTGTCCTCCCGGCGCGTTTGCGATGTCCGGCTGCCGCGTTACAGGCAGTAGACCGCTGTTTTTCAGATTGCCGAAAAGCTTTTCAGCGTGCGCCTGCACGGCCTTCGGGTCAATGTCTCCCGCCACCAGCAGCGTCATGTTTCGCGGCTGATACCATTGCTTGACATAAGCGCGCAGGTCTTCGGCCGTGATTGCTCTGACGGTCTCCCTGTAACCGATAATCGGGCGGCCGTAGGCGGTATTGTGCAGCCCCGCCGTCTGGAGGTCTTCAAACAATTTTCGCATGGGGGAATCTTCGTTCCCTTCAAGTTCTGAAATAACAACATTTTTTTCAGATTCCAGATCGCCGGGATTCAGCTTTGCCCGAAAGGCCATGTCCTGCACCACGTCCATGCCGGTGCGCCAGTGCGCGGCGGGCATGTCGGTGATATAGACGGTCTTGTCAAAACCTGTGGATGCGTTGAGATAGCCGCCAAGTTTCTCGACGTCGCGGGCTGCCTGACCCTTGGGGCGATGGTCTGTCCCCTTGAAAACCATGTGTTCAAGCAGATGGCTGATGCCGGCAAAACGCGGATTTTCGTTGGCGGATCCGGTGCGGACGTAGAGTCTTGTGCAGACGAGGGGAAAGCGCGCGTCCCTGATGACATAAACGGTAAGGCCATTGGAAAGCTGCGTCAGGGATTCGGCAGGGGCAGCCCGGGCAGGCAGAGATGTTGCGGCTGTGAAGAACAGAAATAGGGGCAGGATCAGGCCCGGAACCAGGGAAGTTCGTCGCATGGAAACTCCTGTCTGCAGGATCATAGTCTGTTTTACTTGTTGAGCGCGATGATAAGGTCTTCTCGTACAGCATCCGCCTGGTCGTTCATCACCTGGCAAGTGCCTGCGGCCAGGTGCCCGCCGCCGCCGTGCTTCAACATTACCTCGCCTATATTGACTTTGCTTGAACGGTCCAAAATGGATTTTCCCACAGCGAAAACCGTGTTCTGCTGTTTCAGGCCCCAGAGCACATGCGCGGAGATGTTGCATTCCGGGAAGAGCGCGTAAACCATAAAGCGGTTTGTGCACCAGATGACGTCTTCAAAACGAAGATCAAGAATAACAAGTTTGCCATGCACGGTGGAGCAGCGTTTGATCTGCTCAATAGCCTTTTCCTGGTGTTCAAGGTAAAGATCGACACGCTCCTGCACATCGGGAAGTTGCAGTATCTGGTCAATGGTGTGCGTGCGGCAGTGTGTGATAAGTTCCATCATCAGGTCGTAATTGCTGATTCTGAACTGGCGAAAACGCCCCAGCCCCGTTCGCGGATCCATGATGTAATTGAGCAGTGTCCAGCGTTTGGGCTGAAGAATGTCGTCTTTGGAATACTGGGCGGAGTCCGCCTGATCAACAGCGCGCATTATTTCATCTGATATTTCCTTGAAGCGGGCTGGCCCCCCGAAATAATCGTAAACAACTCTTGAAGCGGACGGCGCTTCGGGATCAATAACATAATTGTCCGGTCTTTTTCCGCCGAGTCTCAGTGTTTCGGAGAGATGGTGATCAAAGACCAGATGCGCCCTTGGCGTATGCGGCAGGTTTGTGGTGATGTCATTTTCAGTTATTTCGACTACCCCGTCCTGCATATCCTTGGGATGGACGAATTTGATGCTTTCAAGCATATCCAGTTCCTTCAGCAGGACAGCGCAGACAAGACCATCAAAATCACTACGTGTTACAAGGCGATACTTGGGCGACATGTTTACCGACTCCTGTTTATGGTTGCAGCATGTTTTTTTTATAAACAACTTGGCGGCATGCCGCAATGTTCAAAATTTGCTGGCGTAAAATAAACCAATGCCGCCTTCATCGTCAATGAAGACGGCGGGTCATAAAAAAGACAATCGCAGGCAGGGGGAAGAATGCCCCGAAATCAACGCTTGGAATACTGGTAGCGTGCGCGGGCGGCGCGCAGGCCGTATTTTTTGCGCTCTTTCTTTCTGGCGTCGCGAGTCAGCAGCCCGGCTTTTTTGAGCACAGGACGCAGTTCCGGATCAAGCAGCAGCAAGGCGCGAGAAATGCCGTGGCGTACGGCTTCGGCCTGACCTGTTACCCCGCCGCCGGCGACATTGACCTTGATATCCAGCTTTTCAGCCATTTTTGACAGCACTAGGGGCTGACGTATAATCATTTGCAGAGTTTTGCGCGGAAAGTACTCGTCAACGGAACGTCCGTTGACGGTAATTCCGCCGGAACCGGCGTAAATTCGGGTACGGGCTATGGCTGTCTTGCGTCGGCCGGTGCCATATTCAAATTTTTCACTCATAGTGCGCGCTCCTTATCAGGGCAAGGTCAACAGGGCAAAGTAAGAGGTTGCGGATTTTGGGCCGTGTGCGGATGTTCCGTACCGGCATAAATCTTGAGTTTTCTCAAAATGGCGCGGCCGAGGCGATTTTTCGGCAACATGCCGCGTACAGCGTGCATCAGCACTCGTGTCGGTTTGTCTGCAAGCATGTCGCCAAGAGCGGTTGTTTTAAGTCCGCCAACCCAGCCGGAGTGGCGATAGTATTTTTTGTTATTGAGTTTCGTGCCGGTAACTTTGATCTGTTCGCAGTTTACAACCACGATAAAATCCCCGTTGTCCATGTGCGGGGCAAACTCCGGTTTGTGCTTGCCGCGCAGGCGGTGGGCGATCTGGCTTGCCAGACGGCCAAGCACCTGATCTTTGGCGTCAACCACAAACCATTGATGGTTGATGTCGTTAGGGGTAGGACTGAAAGTTTTCATTGAGATGCACTCCTCAGGATACATGGCTGTCAGAATTTGCACAGCGCCAGAAAACAAATTTTTTACGCCATACGAAGTAGCGTGTCAAGCCATTTGGCCGGACGCCCATCCCGAAATTTTCAGAAATTGTGTTTGGGGAACAAGTAGCATATAGGATTTTTATGAAAAAGGCAATTTTGCTTGTGGCTTTTGGCGTGAGCAGCCTTCAGGGGCAAAGAGCGCTGAAATGCTTTGATGCGCGCGTGCGTGCGCGTTTTCCCGGAATTTCGGTGCGCTGGGCTTTTACCTCAATTTTGCTGCGTGAACGTCTGGCCAGCGCCAGACTGAAAAGTGATTCTGTCCGCAAGGCTCTGTATAAGTGCTGTTTTGAAAAATTTGACAGGGTCGTGGTGCAGCCATTGCAGACCATTGCGGGTGAAGAGTACGCCGATGTCTGCGTCGCAGTGGACGAGGTGGCGTCGCAGATGGGGATTGAAGGTCGTGTGGGGTGTCCTCTGTTGACTACCGAAGAGGATGTCCGGCTGGCCGCGAAGGCCGTCATGCGGCATCTGCCGCAGACGCGCAACGAAGAAGAAGACGTGATTTTTATGGGGCATGGAGCAAGGCACGCGGCCGTGTCCCGCTATGGTGATCTGGATACGATGGTGCGTTTGCTGGACAGCCGCGTGCACGTGGGGGCCATGAACGGCGCTGTGGCGTTGGAAGAAATTCTGTTGCGGTTGTCTTCATCCAGGGTTTGGCTTATGCCGCTGCTCTCGGTTGTCGGGCGGCACGCGCTCATGGATATGGCGGGTGAACAGGGGGATTCCTGGCGTTCACGCATTGAGGCGACGGGGCGCAAGTGTATGCCGGTACTGGCAGGCACTGTGGAGCATGAAGGTTTTGCCGAAATTTGGCTGAACCATCTTGCGGAAGCCGTTGCCGCGCCGGATGTTGCCGCATCCGCGAGGCTTACGAATGGCGACAGCGGTTCCCGGAGATGAGATTTTGCGTGCGCCAGCCGCAGCGTTGTTCATGCAGGCAAGGGACAGCAGTGCCAAGAGGCGTCCAGGCGATAATTTCATATAATCGTCACAAAGACGAAAGCGTTCTGTCATCCTCGGGCGCATATGCTGCTCATGCAAACGGAGGATATGGGTACAGTGGTCAACAGACTGGCTTTGGTATACGATATGATTCGCAATACATGGAACAGACCAAAAATTGCGAAGTGCCTTTCCATGAGTCTGCTTCTGCTTTTTGCAGGCAGCACTTTGGCGATTGCTCTCAATTTCCTTGGTTTTATTCCCGCGGTTGTGGGAAGACATTTTCCCGGCAATCCTTTTGCAGCCATCCAACTGGCCTTTACATTGGTGTTGGCTTTTGAAGTCATAGACTTGATTTTTTCCCTGTCTGAGTCAGTTTCGCTGGCGGTTCGCAAACAGCTTGAAATAATGGCGCTTATCATGCTCAGGGATGCCTTTAAAGACATCGGTTTATTGCACGACCCCATAAGCCTGGTTGAAGATACTGATATGTTGCTGCAAATAGCAATAACCGCTCTTGCGGGGTTCATTCTTTTTATCGTGCGCGGATTTTTTACAAAACTTCAATATATACAGAATTATACGGATATGGAGGGATATGTAAATGCCAAGAAAAGTGTCTCTCTTTTGCTCCTCGTCATATTTGTGTATCTTGTCATTTATGATGGTTATCACGTTGTATTGCTGAAGCAGGAAACAATGTTTTTCCATCTTTTTTATACCTGTCTTATTTTTACAGATATATTTCTCGTGCTTATCGGGCAGTACTTTACCCCTTCATTTCATGTCACTTTCCGTAATTCCGGCTATGCCGCGGGCACTCTGCTTATGCGCATAGCCCTTGGAGCGCCGCACCATGCCGGAGCGCTGCTCTGCGTATTCTCCGGTTTTTATATACTCGGCATCAGTTGGGCCACCGTACGGTTTTTGCCTTCTCCGGATAACCCGCAAGAACATGCGACACATGTGGAAGTTCCTGTGGCTTACTCGGTAAAAGGGTTGGGAAATACCGCTCCCGCTTGGCCGCAAGCGGAGGATGCAGGTATCAGGGTCGCCAAGAGCGCCTGATGCCGCGGCATCTCCGGCTATACCTTTCAGCGGCTGCCCACGCCCACACTGACGGCAGACTGCCCCTTGGCCTGCACCCGCGCGCTCTGGCCGCATCCAGCCAGTAACAGCAGCGCGGCCAGACAAAGCGCCAGCGCCGTCCGACTTTTACACATGAGAATTTTCCTGCAAAACTCTGGTTCCGGGCGGAACATCCGCAGTAACCCAAACGTTGCCGCCGATCACCGCTCCGCGTCCCACAGTCACCCGTCCCAGAATGGTTGCTCCGGAATAGACAGTAACACTGTCTTCCAGTATCGGATGGCGCGGGATGTTTTTAATCAGAGATCCGTCGGGATTTTTGGGGAAGGAATACGCCCCGAGCGTCACCCCTTGGTACAGGCGGCAGTTGCGCCCCAGTATGCAGGTTTCGCCGATAACAACTCCCGTGCCGTGATCAATGAAAAATTCTTCGCCGATGGAAGCGCCGGGGTTAATGTCAATCCCGGTATGAGAGTGGGCCATTTCAGACATGATGCGGGGAATCACGGGTACCTTGAGGGTGTACAGCACATGCGCGATACGATGGTGTAGCATGGCGCGCATGGACGGATAGCAAAAAATGGTTTCTCCGGGGCTGGAGGCGGCCGGATCGCCCTCATAGGCGGCATGGGCGTCGCCCGCCAGCAACCGGCGTATTTCAGGCAATTGATCCATGAAAGCCAGCGCCGCCTGCCCGCTGTCCGTTGCACAGGAGGGGAGAGAGTCCTTGCGCCTGCCGCAGTCAAAACAAAAACCGCGCAAAATCTGTTCGCCCAGCTTGCGGTAAATGGAGTCGAGATTTGCCGAAAGATGGTAGCGCATGGATTCGCGCCGCACACTGGCGGAGCCGAAATATCCGGGAAAAATCGCTGCGGACAGTCGGCTCATGATCTCCTTGAGTTCAATTATGGAAGGCATGTCCGCGCCCTGCGCCGGGTTGTGCCAGACAGTATCCAGCGACAAGGGGTGACAAAGGCGCTCTACAATTCTGTCCAGGCGAGGCATGCTCGCGTCCATCGACAGGGCGTCATTGTTTTTGTTCATAAACAAACTCCATCAGGCGCGGGAAACAAGCACGGCGTCTTTTCCGTCACGTTCATTAAGCAGCACATCCACATGTTCACTCAGGCTGGTGCTGACGGCGCGTCCCACATAATCCGCCTGTATGGGCAACTCGCGGTGTCCCCGGTCGATGAGCACCAGCAGTTCCACCGCCTTTGGGCGTCCATAGTCGAGCAGGGCTTCAAGGGCGGCGCGCGCCGTGCGGCCGCTGAAAAGCACATCGTCCACCAGGATGATAACTTTGTCGGCCACATTGCCGGGAATGCTTGACTGCCCGATGTGCGGCTTGCCTTCAACACTTGTCCAGTCGTCACGGTAAAGGTTGATGTCAAGTGTGCCAAGCGCAGGAGGCCTGCCAACGCGCGCTTCAATCAATCTGGCAAGGCGGCCGGCAATATCCGCGCCGCGCCTTTGTATGCCCACCAGCATCACCAGCCCGTTTTCATCATGACGCTCCAGAATCCTGGCGGCCAGTTCGTTCAGCGTATGCGCGATTTCCTGTTCGTTCAAAAGCGGGGTCGTGTCCATATGCATCCTCCAGCGTGTCGGCAATACCATACCTGATATACAGTAACTGTTTGCGCCGGGCAAGAAAATCTCGGCGACAATTGACAAACGGTCAACTTGTATTTAGTTGTATGGCGACTGCAATACAGGAGGAACTATGCTGGAATTGACAGATTCTGCCCGCAAAGAACTTGAAGCCTTTTTTGCGGACAAGGAAAAATCTCCCATCAGGATTTATGCGGCAGGCGGCTGCTGCGGCGGTCCTCGTCTTACGTTGGCCATGGATGAGCCGACCGATCAGGACATCACTGCGGAAAAAAACGGATTCACCTTTTGCATCAGCAGGAATTTGCTGGCTCAGGTACAAGGTGTGACGATTGATCTGGGATACATGGGTTTTATGGTGGATTCGCTGCTGCCTCTGGAGTCTCCTGATGAGGGAGGGTGCAGCGCCTGCGGCGGAGGTTGCGGTTCGCACTAGCCGATGCTCAAACCTGGGCGGCAGCACTGTCACCCAGGTTTTATGACCTCTATTCATGTCAACACTTGATATATTGTCGGCAAGTCTGAAGGATGCCGGCCCCGACGGGCAGTATTCTCTGGAGCGCGCCGGCATGGGTACCCGCTGTCGGCTGGCCTGTCAGGCTCTTGCCCAAAAGCGGAGTTCTGTGATCCTGACCAGAACCCGTGAAGAATTTAACGCCGCCCGCGCCTTGCTTACCCTGTTCACGCCAACGATCTCCAGAGGCGACATTCCTCTGGCGCAAACAGCGTGGGAACGCCCCTGCCTCGTCCTGCCGCCTTCGACCTCGTTACGGGACAAAGAGGTATGGACGGTCAGGCTGGCATCCCTGTATGCCCTTGCCCTCGGCCGTCCGTGCTGCATTGTGGCCTCGGTGGAAAGCCTGCTCACACGCTGCATGCCCGTAAATTTTTTTGACGCGCACAGCCTCTCCCTGCAAAAGGGCCATGAATATTCGCCGGATCTCATCCTGGATCAGGCCGTTGAATGGGGCTATGAACGTGTGGGCCTTGTGAACCGTCCGGGCGACATTGCGCGGCGCGGCGACATTCTGGACATTTTCCCTCCCGGTTACGCCCGGCCGACGCGTATGGAATTTTTCGGAGATATTGTTGAGGAATTGCGTCTTTTTGACCCTGAAAACCAGCGTTCGGTGGAAATGCTGACAGAACTGACCTTGCTGCCCGTAAGCCCTCTTGCCCTGAATAAGGACGAACTGGCGGCGGCGCGAACGCGCTGTGACCGTTTGTTCAGCGAGGGCAGAATTAGTGAAAATAACTGCTATTCTTTGAAAAAAGCCCTGGATTCAAAAAGCGCCGCCATTTTGCCGGGCAGCATTTTTGAGACGGCAAGTCTGCTGGAAGACTGGCTGCCCAAGGACACGCTCTGGCTGCTGCCCGGGGAGACGGACAGCGCCGAGGCCATGCGCGACGGACGGCTTGCGTTCAAGGAACTGCTGGAAAACACTGACGCGCCGCTTCCGCAGTCGGCAAATCTTGTTTTACGCAAAAATTCCCAGCCGATGCCCTGGCGGAACTTTCAGCGCGTTTTTTCCGAGCCGCTGGTGGTTGGCGTAGAGCGCAGCGGCCTTGATATGCAGGAACGCTCCCTGCATTCTTTTACAGAACTTTTTGCCTCGCCCGGCGCGCAGGACAGGCCGTGGCAGCACTTGGCCGCAGGTTTGAAAGAATGGCGGAACAGCCGCCGACAGGTTGTTTTGAGTTTTGCCTCCGAACGGAGCCGGACAAAGTTTTTGAAACTGGCCGAGCAGGAAAGTATCGCCCCAGCCCTGCGTTACGATCCCGAAGGGCGGGGGCTGTTCGCCCTTGTTTCGCCCTTTCGCGCGGGCGCGGAACTTGTGTGGGACAACACGCTCGTTCTTGGTGAGGACATTCTGTACCCGCGCGCGGAAAAAACGCCACGCGCCGCGTCTAGGGCGTTCAAGGGGCTGGACAGCTTTGACAACCTGAAAAACGGAGATCTGCTGGTGCATCGCGACTACGGCATCGGCCGTTTTGCCGGTTTGCACCACCTGGATATTAACAAGGTCGCCAACGACTTTCTGCTCATTGAGTATTCGGGGCAGGACAAACTTTACGTGCCGGCGGACAGACTGGGGTTGATCCAGCGTTTCAAGGGCGGAGAGGGCGTTGAGCCTGCGCTGGACCGCCTGGGTGGTGCCGGATGGTCTGCAAGCAGGGAAAAAGCCCATAAAGCCATTGAAAAAATTGCGGCCGATCTTGTGGAAATGTACGCCTGGCGCAAGGTGGCGAAAGGTTTTCGCTACGATCCGCCCGGAGAACTATACAATGAATTTGAAGCCACTTTCGGTTTTGAGGAAACTCCGGATCAGGCCAGAGCCATACAGGATGTGCTGAACGATATGCACAAATCCGAACCGATGGATCGCCTTGTCTGCGGCGACGTGGGCTTCGGCAAAACAGAAGTGGCGCTGCGCGCGGCCTTTCGCGCCGCAGCCGAGGGGAGGCAGACAGCCCTGCTTTGCCCCACAACGGTGCTGGCCGAGCAGCACTATCAGACATTCAGGGCGCGCCTTGCGGGTTTTCCTGTCAATGTGGGGCTGTTAAGCCGTTTTGTTTCGGGCGTCCGTCAGAAGGAAACGCTCAGAGCGGCGGCGACCGGCCAGATTGATATTTTGATCGGCACCCACAGAATTCTTTCCAACGACGTCAGATTGCCCAATCTGGCCCTGCTGATTCTGGATGAAGAACAAAGGTTCGGCGTCCGTCATAAAGAAAAGCTCAAGGCGCTCAAAAAAAATGTGGATGTGTTGACGCTTACGGCAACACCCATTCCTCGTACCTTA
Organism: Desulfovibrio sp.; assembly: GCA_031284485.1. Classification (GTDB taxonomy): domain Bacteria; phylum Desulfobacterota; class Desulfovibrionia; order Desulfovibrionales; family Desulfovibrionaceae; genus Desulfovibrio. The sequence continues at coordinate 48,777 of JAISZT010000098.1, read as the reverse complement.
CAACTTTCCATGTCCGGGATACGGGATCTTTCTGTTATTGAAACGGCTCCGCAGGACCGCAAGCCTGTGGCCATGGCCGTGCTGCACCGGGACGACGCTGTTTTGCGCAAGGTGATCGAGCGCGAAATTGAGCGGGAAGGACAGGTTTTTTGGGTATATAACAGGGTTCAGGGCATTGAGCGCATTGCGGAGTACGTGCGCTCCCTCGTCCCGCAGGCCAGAGTGAGCATCGCGCACGGACAGATGGTCGAAACGGCTCTGGAAGAAAGCATGCGTAAATTCTGGCATGGGGAACTGGATGTGCTGGTGTGCACCTCCATTGTGGAATCCGGCCTTGATTTTCCACGCGCCAATACGCTGGTGGTGGATCAGGCCCAGATGTTCGGTCTGGGACAGCTTTATCAGTTGCGCGGGCGTGTGGGGCGCAGTGACAGGCAGGCATACGCTTTTTTTATCACTCCCGGCGCCGAGCGTTTGAGCGCCGTGGCTGAAGAGCGTCTGCGCATTATTCTGGATATGGACTATCTTGGCGCAGGATTTCAGATAGCCATGGAGGATCTGCGCCTGCGCGGCGCGGGAAACATCCTTGGCGAAGCCCAGTCAGGGCATATCGGCCGGGTGGGGCTTGATCTTTATCTGGAGATGCTTGAGGAAGCCGTAAATCGCCTTAAGGGAACACCTGCGGCGCAAATGGCGGAAACAGAGATCACGCTCGGGCTGCCCGCCCATATTCCTGCCTCCTACATTGACGACGGGCGTGAACGCCTGCGATACTACAAGGCGCTGACGTCCGCCGCGGGCGGCGCTGCCAGAGAGGAAACAGCCCTCGCCATGCGGGATCGCTTTGGTTCGTTCCCGGACGAATTAAACAATTTTTTGTCTGTGCTGGATATCAAGCAGTTTCTCACAAAATTGCAGGTACAAAAAGCGGACATACATCGTACGCATTTACGGCTGGTGTGGGCGCAGGGGCAAAGCGCAGCCGAGCCGGAACGCATTGTGAAACTGGCGACCAGTACGCCGGGCGCGCGTCTCACTCCCCCCGCCGGCTTGACGCTGCCTCTGCCTGCGGATATGTCTTTCAGCGAGGCTTTGCAAAACGCGCGCAACATTCTGGAAGGCGTTTGTGTGGGCGCGCCCTGACGTTGGACAGAATTGTGCCATGTTGCGATTATTATTGATTTGCATTCGTTCACTGACAACATCCGCCGTGTTGTCCTGCTGTCTTTTGCTGGCGGGTTGCAGTGAAACAGACGCCCCCGAGGGTGTTGTGGCCACTGTCAACGATGAGCCTATTTACCTGCGCACCCTGCAAGCGTTGCTGGACGGCCGTTCCGCTGCGCTGGGCACATTGCCGCGCCTGTCGCTTGAAGCCATGAAAAGCCAGTACGGCGAAGCTCTGGCAATATTGATTGTGCAGACGTTGGTGCGACAGGAATTGCAGCGGCTTCATATTCCTGTGAACAATGCCGCCCTGGACAAAGCACTGGCCGACATACGCGAAGACTACGGCGGTGACGCGCTTTCCCGGTTTCTGGAGGATGAGTCTCTGGACGAAACAGACTGGCGGATACTTATGCGTGACCATTTGTCCATGGTCAGTTTTGAAAAACGTGTTCTGCTGCCCGGCATCCGCATCCAATTGTCCATGGTGCGGGATTATTATAATGAACACAGGGCGCAATTTCAGCTTCCCGCAATGATAAATGTCTGCTTTGTCGCCGGGGAACAACGTGAAAGCCTGGATGCTTTTTGCTCTGTTTTTCCCGATGGAACAAAGGCACACAGCGGGGCCACAGCGCAATGCCTGGATGTAGCCGCTGATGAATTGCCGCAATTGTGGCGGGAAGAGACGCAAAAACTCGTTCCCGGCGCATGCGTTCCTCCACGTCAGGAAGGCGGTGCCTGGCGAAGCGTGTGTCTGGCAGAGCGGCGCGCGGCGCGCACACTGGAGATATCCTCCGCGTATCCGTTGATTGAGCACATTTTGCTTGAACAGGAAAAAATAACGGCTTTTGACAGGTGGCTTGAAAGCAGCCTTGCCAGATCCACGGTAAAAATTTCACCGAACATCAGGGAGGGGTTGCTGACGGCATCGTCAAGGCCAAAGCCGCGTCAGCCTGTCCATGACCCTGCCGAGGAAGAGGACATTCGTCCTGACGGTGCAAACGTTCCTGTACAGGAAAAGGGAAACGGGGCGGGCGCGCAGCGTGACAGGCAGTGACAAACAGTGTATATTAATAGGACATGCTGTACGCTACAAAGAGCCATAGCACAATTTACAGACCATCGTAGGGGAGAATTGTCGTGAAGAGATCGTTTCTTCTGCTGTCGATATTGCTGATTGGTTTCAGCGTTGGCGTACATGCCGCGCAGATCAACAAGGTGGCGGCCGTGGTCAACGGGCAGGTCATCACAATGTTTGACCTGCAAAAAACAGCTTTGCCCGAGTTGATGCGCGCTGGGATCAATCCCAACAATCCCGCGCAGACCGAGGCCATGAACCAGATGTTGCGCAAGGCGCTGGACATGATGATCATGGACATTCTCATTGCTCAGGAAGGCAAAAGGCTCAAGGTCAGCATTGCCCCGTCGGATGTGGACAAAGAACTCGCGAGGATGATGAAGGAACGCGGGATGACCAGGGAGCAGTTTGAGGATCAACTGGCCAAGGCGAAAATATCGGTGGCCGAAATTCGGGCCAATTTCGAAAAATCACTGCTGCGTCAAAAAATTATGGGCATGGAAGTAGCGCGTCGTGTTGTGGTGACTCCGGAGGAAATCAAGAAATACTACGAAGAAAACAAAAATAATCTGTTCGACCGCAAAGGTTTGCACATGGCCGTGCTTGTCTACCCGCCGAATGTGGACGCGCGCTCCATAGCGGCCAAAATCAGGGACGGCTCCCTGAGTTTTGTTGAGGTGGCGCGAAAGTATTCCATTGCCCCAAACAGGGAAAAAGGCGGCGATATGGGGCCGGTGGAATGGGACCGCCTGAATCCTGAATGGGGAGAACGTCTGACAAAGATGAAGCCCGGTGATGTGACTGAAATTTTTGATCTGCAGGGGCGCAAGGCTCAGGTGCGCCTGTTCCGGCCCGATGGCGGCAGTGAAGCAAAGTTGCTTACTCTGGAAGAAGCGACCCCGGTTATCGACAGTATTCTGCGTCAGCCGAAAGCCGCGGAACGCTTTGAAGAGTACACGACGCAACTGCGTAAAAAAGCCGTTATCGACATCAGGCTGTAATCAGGCCGTAATTACAGGGGCTGGGAATGACCTTTGAGGAATTGGGCGCGGCATTAAGCGCCGAACGTAAAAAACGTAATCTCAGCATTGAAGATGTTGCCGAAAACCTGAAAATAGGTGCCCGGCTTCTGCGTGCTCTGGAGGAAGGGGACGCGTCTTCTTTGCCGCACCGTGCCTATGCCAAGGGGTTCATACGTGTTTATTCCTCCTATCTCGGTCTTGCCGCGGAGGAGGTAAGCGAGGCTGTCGATTTTCTCGGTGGCGGAAACGCGGAGGTCGTCAGGCCCGTTTACGGGACGGAGTCGTCCTCATTGCGCAAAGCGTTTAAATGGATAGGCGGGCTGTTTGTCGTGCTACTGCTCTGCGGCGGCGGATATATGATCTGGCGTCACGGCGCGCTGGAAACACCGGACAGCAGGCCACGACGTCTGGCCGACCCTTCTCCAGCCCAGCCGCAAGCGCAAAAGCCTGTGCAAACGCAGACTCCCGCACAATCACCGGTTCAGCCGTCGATTCCGCCATCAATGCCAGCCCAACCGGTGGGAGCAGAGCGGACTCGAACCGTGGTTGAGCCTTTGGAGCAGGCGAAGGATCAGCGCGTGGCGCAGCCTCCAGCGCAAAACGCGGATGCAGGGGCCGCTGCCCCCGCGGACGTCCGCGCCGCGCCGACAGGCTCATCACTCCACAAGATAATCATCACCGCCACGGAAGAGTGCTGGATTCACTCCAACGCGGACAGCACTGAAACGAGGCAATTTTCATTGCGCAAGGGCGAAACCTTTGCCCTGACATTCAGTAAAAAACTGGAAATCAAGCTGGGCAACGCCGGTGGCGTGCGCGTCCGCTATGACGGAGAGGATATGCCTGTCCCCGGACAATCCGGTCAGGTGCGCACACTGATCTTCCCTCCGGCGGAAAGGCGATGATTGAGTGGGCCGACCACGCCATGGTGCTGCGCATGGGGCGTTTTCGCGAGGCAGACATCTGGCTGAAGCTGCTCTGTAAAAGGCGCGGTCTGCTGACGCTCTTTGCTTTTGGCGGGAGCCGCAGCAAGCGGCGCTTCTGCGGCTGCCTTGATGTGCTCAACACCTTGCGCTGTCGCGTCAGCACGGCAAGAAACGGCAGCTTCCTGAACTTGCAGGAAGCTGTTTTACTGACAGGGCCGCAGGCTCTGCGACAAAACTGGCGGCGTATGGCCCTGGCCGCCAACTGCCTGCGTTTTGTCGAAGCCTTTGACATCAACGGCGAGGCAGCGGCGGAAACATTTGCCCTTGTGGAAGATATGCGGCACACGCTGGATGCCGGTTCCGGCCTGTCTTCATTGTTTCCGCTTTTTTTTCGTCTGCGTCTGGCAGGCGCGATGGGCTTCGCGCCACTTCTGGAAAAGTGCGGCGTCTGCGGAGGTCCGTTGACAGGCAGCGTTCTTTTTGTTGTAGATGAAGGGCACTTGCGCTGCACGAACTGCAAGGCTGAACGGCCGACGCGTTATGGTGTGGAAGTGTCCGGAGGGGGGCTTGATCTGTTGCGCCGGGTACAGCGTAATTTTCCCTCTGACTGGCCGGTGGAGGATCTTGCCCCCGTTGAACGCCGCGCTTGCGCGAAAGCTATCGACGGTTTTGTGCAATATCACCTGGGGCTGACCTGGCAAAACGGCTCTTTTCGCCGTGTCTGATATTACCTGTAAGGACAGCGTATGTATTTTCAGGATGTTATTCTTACTTTGCAAAATTTTTGGGGGGCACGCGGCTGCGTACTTGAGCAGCCCTCCGGTGTGGAGTGCGGGGCGGGCACGTTCAACCCGGGCACCTTTCTGCGGGTTATAGGGCCGGAGCCCTGGAATGTCGCCTATGTGGAGCCTTCACGACGCCCCACTGACGGTCGCTACGGTGAAAATCCCAACCGTCTGCAACGCTATTTTCAGTTTCAGGTGGTGCTGAAGCCCTCGCCGTACAATGTGCAGGAGCTTTACCTGGAAAGTCTGGACGCTTTGGGGATCAACGCGGCGCGCCATGACATACGTTTTGTGGAAGACGACTGGGAGTCGCCCACTCTGGGGGCTTGGGGACTGGGATGGGAAGTCTGGCTGAACGGCATGGAGGTAAGCCAGTTTACCTATTTCCAGCAGGTGGGCGGCATTGATCTTGCGCCGGTCAGCGTGGAATTGACCTACGGTCTGGAGCGGCTTGCCATGTATCTGCAAGGCGTTGAATCCGTTTATGATCTGCATTGGAACAAAAATGTGACCTACGGACACATCTACCACCAGAATGAAGTGGAGCAGTCACGGCACAACTTCGAGGCCAGCGACGCCTCAATGCTGCTTCGCCATTTTTCCGATTTTGAGGGTCAGTGCAAGACCATGCTGGAGCAAAACCTCCCCTGGCCCGCGTACGATTATTGTTTGAAATGCTCGCATGTCTTTAATCTTCTGGACGCGCGCGGCGCTATTTCCATCACTGAACGCGCCGCCCGCATCGGCCGGGTTCGGGCGCTGGCCTCCGGCGTCGCAAAGTTGTATGCGGCGCAGCGGGAAGACATGGGCTATCCCATGCTTGAATCAGAGCCGGTCCGGGGGTAAGTATGGCGACTTTTGTGCTTGAAATCGGCAGCGAGGAACTGCCCGCCCGTTTTCTGAACCAGGAAGAAGAGGAACTGGCGTCCCGTTTTACGGAAGCTCTGTCGCAGGCAGGGATCGGACACGGAAAATTGCGCGTCATGAGCACGCCGCGCCGCGCCGCCGTGCTGATTGAAAACGTCGATCCCGTGCAGAGGGAAAAGGAAGAAATCGTTACCGGCCCACCCATGCGCGCGGCCTATGCCGACGGCGTTCCCACAAAGGCGCTGGAAGGATTTGCGCGGACGCACGGCTGCGCGGTTGAAGATGTCTTTGCGGCGCGGACGGAAAAAGGCGACTATGCGGCAGTGCGGAAACGCACGGGCGGCGGCACCGCAAAGGACATTCTGGCGCAGATCTGTCCGGCGGTCATCACCTCGCTTCCTTTTGCCAAACGCATGCGCTGGGGCACGTACAGTCTGGCTTACGCACGCCCCCTGCGCTGGATACTGGCGCTGCTGGACGGTGAGGTGGTTCCCTTTGCCGTCGGCCCCCTGACTTCGGGGCGCGAAACTTACGGGCACCGTGTTCACGGGCCTGGTCCCATTGCCGTCCCGCGGGCCAAAGACTGGCTTTCCCTTGTTTCAGAACTGGGCGGCATCACGCCTGACACAGCAGAACGCCGTAAAATAATTGTAGAAAACGGCAATGCTCTCGCCGCCGTGATTGGCGGCAAGGTACTTTGGAAAGACAGCCTGCTCACCGAAGTGCAGGGCTTGACGGAGCACCCCGTGCCCCTGCTGGCGGAGTTTGATCCCGCCTACCTGGAAGTGCCCGGAGAAGTGCTTTTGACCAGCATGGAGCACCACCAGAAATGTTTTGGCCTGGAAACGGCGGACGGCGCGCTGATGCCGTATTTTCTGACCGTGCTCAATATCAGCCCTGAAGACATGGGCCTTGTCAAGCGCGGTTGGGAGCGTGTGCTCCGCGCCCGTCTGGAGGACGCCCGCTTTTTCTGGCGCGCTGACCTGCGGGAAGGCTTTGATCAATGGCTTGCTGAACTGGATCAGGTTATTTTTATCCGCAATCTTGGCAGCATGGGCGACAAGACACGCCGCCTTGAGGCGCTTTGTCTGCAACTGGCCGAACAGTGCGCGCCGGATATAAAAGACGAAGCCGCGCGGGCCGGTCGCCTTTCCAAAGCTGATCTGGTCAGCGGACTGGTGGGCGAATTTGATGATTTGCAGGGCATTATGGGCGGCATCTACGCGCGGCAAAAGGGCGAATCCAAAATTGTGGCTGACGCGCTGCGGGAGCAATATCTGCCCGCCGGTCCGGATTCTCCCCTGCCCCAAAGTCTCGCGGGAGCGCTGCTTGCTCTGGCGGACAAAGCCGATACCCTGGCCGGCTGTTTCGGCCTTGACATAATCCCCACCGGCGCGGCGGACCCCAACGGCTTGCGCCGCTGTGCCCTGGGCATTGTCCGTATCATTCTGGATTTCAACCTTGACATTGACGTACGCGAGCTTTTCAGCGTGGCGCTCCGCCTCTACAACGAGCAGGGGCGGCAACTGCCGCCGGCGCGGACTCCGGACAAGCTGATGGACTTTCTGGCCATGCGTCTGCGCGGTTATTTTCAGAATCAGGGACTGGACACGCCGCTTGTGAACGCGGCCATCGGCGCGGGCATCAACCGGCTGAACAACTGCCGTGCGCGGCTTGCGGCGCTTGCCGCGTTCAGCCGCGAACCGGATTACGCGCAGGCGGTGCAAACATTCAAACGCGTGGCAAACATCATACGCAAGCAGGCCGCCGCGTCCGCCCCCGATGCTTCTTCCGGTTCATGGGATGAAGATCTCCTGCGGGAGGAGCCGGAAAAAGCGCTGGCAAGGACGCTGCGCGATGAACTCCCCCGGCTTGACGCCTTGTGGGCGGCGGGAGACCATGCCGCCGCCCTTGCTGCCCTGCACGGGCTGCGCCCGGCCGTGGACGCTTTTTTTGACGGCGTTATGGTTATGTGCGAGGATGCGGCTTTACGGAATAACCGTCTGACCATGCTCAAGGCGCTTTGTTTCCGTTTTGACCGTCTGGCCGATTTCGCCGCCTTGCAGATATGACAGGGGGAGTGCTTTGCGCATCCGGGTGGCCGACGTCCGCCCCCCTGCATTTTTTAGGTATTACAGTATGTTCGTAATGGAATCGAACAATTTTTGGATGATGGAATGTCGGAAATCATGGGAACGGCGGCAAATAACGCGCCTCATTTCCACAAGTTGCCGTATCTTGCCGCGATGCCGTCAGTGCGTTCCGTCAGTTTGTTCACAAGGTCCGCGATGTCGTCAGTGTTTACAGCTCCAAGGTCGCGCGACAGAAGATATCCAAGATAACCCTTGCCCTGGCTGAATACCCAGCATACAGAATAGATTGAACCAACGTTGGGGCGGCCTGGAAATTCCGGTTCGGTGCTCAAAAGCAGGCGAAGCTTGGGAATGTCTTTTTCTTCGTCGTCATTGAGCGTGAACAGATTGCTTTGATTGAAGCGCTCTTTAAGGCGCATGGCAAGGTTGGCGCCTATGCTGTCCGAACCTTCATGCTGGATGCTTACCACGGTAATGCGGTCAACGCTTTTTTCAGGATTGTCGGGCGCGGGCTTCGCCGTCTGGGCAGGCGCGGCGGAGGCGGCAGGCGCGGCGCTTCCCGCCGCGTGAGCGGCGGCGGTTGAAAAAAGCAAAAGGAGGCAGAGTGAGCAACTGATAAAAGAGGCTGTTTTCATGGTGGTTTCTCCGGTGGGGATGCGACCATCGTGAACTTGTCACGTTATTATGGACTTTAACTTGTCAATGAATTCTCCTGCCGTTACTATAGTTCGCATACGCAAAAAGGCAACCGTTTTTGCCGGTCGAGGAGTCGCCAAGATGCAAAAAACTTTGATCGTTGATGCCCTGAACGCCGAAACAGCGCAGGATGCCGTTCAGATCTGCGGATGGGCGCGCACGCGGCGTGACCTTGGAACCTGTTCCTTTGTCGAGGTCAATGACGGTTCCTGTCTGGCCAACATGCAGTGCGTTGTGGACCACGGCACAGATGCGTACGCTTCCCTCGGGTCGGCCGGCGTCGGGGCGGCGCTTTCCGTCACCGGAGCGCTGACGCCCTCTCCGGGCAAGGATCAGAAGTGGGAAGTGCGGGCTGAAAAAATACGGGTGTTGGGTCACGCTGATCCGGAAACGTATCCTCTTCAAAAAAAACGTCATTCTGACGAATTTTTGCGCGGCATCGCCCACTTGCGCATGCGCACCAACAAATACGGCGCGGCGTTCCGCATTCGGTCGCAAGCGGCGTGGGCGGTGCATGAATTTTTTCGTGAACGTCATTTTGTCTGGGTGCATACGCCTGTGCTTACCGGGTCTGATTGCGAAGGTGCGGGCGAGATGTTTCGCGTCACAACGCTGCCTCCGGGTGAGGAAAACGCGGGAAAGGATTTTTTTACCCGCAACTGCTACCTTACCGTATCCGGTCAGTTGGAAGCGGAAGCGCTGGCCATGGGGCTGGGGCGGGTGTATACTTTTGGCCCCGCGTTTCGGGCGGAAAATTCCAACACGCCGCGCCACGCGGCGGAATTCTGGATGGTGGAGCCGGAGATGGCCTTTGCCGACATTATGGACTGCATGGAACTTGGCGAAGGCCTCATTCGCCATGTCGTTGAACGGGTGCTTGAGCATTGCGAGGCCGATCTGCGGTTGTTTGACAATTTCGTGGACAAGGATCTGCTGATCAGGCTGCGCGCCATGCTTGAAAAACCCTTTGCGCGCGTCACATACGCCGAAGCCGTGCGCCTTCTGGAAAGCAGCGACAAATCATTTGTGTTTCCGGTTGTTTTTGGTATGGATTTACAGACAGAACACGAACGTTATCTGGCTGAGGAGCATTTTCAGCAGCCGGTCATCGTGTATGACTACCCTAGGGAAGTCAAACCGTTTTACATGCGTTGCAATAATGATAACGAAACTGTGGCGGCTATGGACATCTTGGCGCCGCGCATAGGGGAGCTTGTTGGAGGTTCCCAGCGCGAGGAACGCCTTGATGTGCTGACGCAACGCCTTCAGGAAACCGGGAAGGATCCGGACGATTACTGGTGGTACACGGATTTGCGGCGTTTCGGCAGCGCGCCGCACGCGGGCTTCGGCCTGGGTTTTGAGCGGCTTCTTATGCTGCTGACCGGCATTGCCAATATTCGCGATGTGATTCCCTTTCCGCGCACACCAGGAAGTCTTGATTTTTGAAAGGAAGGAATACAATGACTACAAGCATGAACAAAACACTGACAGTTGCTGTTGTCGGGGCCACAGGCGCTGTGGGCCGCGAAATGCTCAAAACCCTTCACGACAGGAAGTTCCCGGCTACCTGTATGCGGGCTTTTGCTTCAGTCCGCTCCGCAGGCGGCAAAGTGCCCTATGGAGATGAGGAATTGACGGTGGAGGAATTGAGGGAAGACAGTTTCACCGGCATAAGTCTGGCCGTTTTTTCCGCGGGCGGGGCGGCGTCTTTGCGCTTTGCCCCCCACGCCGTCCACGCCGGATGCGTTGTCGTGGACAATTCCGCCGCTTGGCGCATGGATGAGCGCTGCCCGCTGGTGGTGCCCGAGGTCAACCCGGAGCACCTTGACCGGCATAAAGGCATTATCGCCAATCCCAATTGTTCCACAATCCAGATAGTCGTTGTCCTGAAGCCGCTGCATGATTTTGCCGCCGTCAGGCGTGTGGTGGTTTCAACATATCAGGCTGTGTCCGGTACGGGGCAGAAAGGCATTGAAGAGCTTGAACGCCAGACGCGTGACCTCTTTAACGCCCGCGACACGGAAAACAGGGTGTATCCCCACCGTATAGCGTTCAATGTATTGCCGCACATTGATGTCTTTCTGGAGAATGACTATACCAAGGAAGAAATGAAAATGGTCAATGAAACAGTGAAAATTCTGGACGATCCCGCCGTGAAGGTCACAGCCACGTGCGCGCGCGTGCCGGTATTTTACGGTCATGCCGAATCCGTGAACGTGGAGACGGTAAGGAAAATTTCGGCCAAGGAGGCGCGCGTACTGCTTTCTCAAGCGCCCGGCGTCGTCGTGTACGACAATCCGCGTGAAAAAATGTACCCTATGCCGCTGTTTGCCGGTGGCGAGGATCCGGTCTATGTGGGGCGCATTCGCGAGGACGAAAGCGGTGAAAATGCCTTGAATATGTGGATTGTGGCGGATAACGTGCGCAAAGGGGCGGCGCTCAACGCCGTGCAGATTGCCGAGGAACTGTGCGCGCGGGATCTGCTGCGTGTGACGGACAACAACGCGTTTTTGCAGTAATCCGCAATTTTTTACGCGGGAACGATATGAAAACAGCGAATTTTGCCGCCTGCGTGCTGATTTGCCTGCGCAACAGGGCGGAAAACGGGCAAAATTCGCCTTTTGTCAGCGTGCCTGACGTTGAGGAAGAGCAAACTCTGGCGCTCGCCCTGGCTCTGCGCGAGAGAGTGCGCGTCAAACCAACGCTCGTTTGTTTGAAAAATTCCTGGCTGCACGCGTGCGCCCTGGAAATGCGGCTGCCCGTGCTGACGGTGGGCGGTTCGTGGGCAGGGAATCCTTTGCTGCTTTTGCGTCTCTGGAACTGGCAGCGGAGGAATGAAACGCTGCTGATACAGACTGTGGGGGTGGAGTCGCTTGATTTGGGGTACAGGATGCTGCGCATGCGGCGTGAGGGCGGCGCCGTGCTTGTGCACGCCTTTTTCCTGCGGCCGCCGCCGCCGGAAATTTGCGGCAGTAAAATGCTGTGCTCCGCGCACGGCATTTTGTGTGGTTCGGAGTATGTGCGCCGCCATATCGTGAAAGCGTGGGAAAAGACGGTCCGCAATGCGCCGGATCGCCGTTTTTTCAAAGACCGCGCCGCGCCTGCCGACGAGGACAAGCTTGTTCTTCTGTCGCCGGGCATCGACGTGAACGCCTACACGCAGGCGCCGGAATGGGAGGAAGGCAGGCATTTTGTTTTTGGCATGGGTTCAAGCCTGACCCCGCGATCGGGCGCGCGCTCCGCGGTGCGCGCCATGACGGCCATTTGGCAAAGGGATGACGCGCCTCTGTGGGAAGTGCGCATGGCGGGGGCTGGGCCTCTTTACGCTGAAATACTGGAAGAAGCGACGAATCTTGGCGTGGCGTCACGCCTTTGTCTGTTAAACGATCAGTATATGCCGGATGTGCTTGAAGGCTGCCATGCGTGGCTTGCGCCCGGCCCGGCCTTTGATGAGCGCCCGGACGCGCTTTGGGCCGGCTTCGCGTCGTTTCTGCCGGTTATTTGCAGCCGCAGCGGTTTGCACCTTGAGCGTCTGCGCGGGCACGAAGACGCGGCCCTGATGCTGGAGGACAATAATCCGCAAGCGCTGGCGCATGCCATGCTGAATATCATGCTGGACGCGCGGTTGCGCGACAGGCTTGTGTCCCGCGCCGGGGCGCTGCGTGAACGCGCGGGATTTGAACGCATGACTGCCCAGGCATGCAGTTTGTTTACAGTTTTTTTTCAGCGGTATATAGGTAAACAGATGCCATAGAGGCAGGACGCCGCATACATTTCGCATAGTTTGCGGATAAAACAGGGGGAGGATTGGGACATGCCAAAAACTGATTTTTCACATATGACGCCTCATGGCGAAATTAAAATGGTAGATGTGGGTGAAAAGCCGCCCACAAGGCGCGTCGCCGTTGCCGAGGCTGTTGTGGAGATGGCCCCCGCCACCTTGGAATTGCTTAAAAAATCGGCTCTGCCCAAGGGGAATGTTTTGGCATGCGCTCAAATCGGCGGGATTATGGCGGCCAAACGAGTCAGTGATCTGATCCCTCTTTGCCATCCCATTGCCTTGAATTTCGTGGATATTTCCTTTGCCGAGCGTGAAAGCCCGCCCCAGATACACATCAAGGCTGAAATCCGGGCCGACAACGTCACCGGCGTGGAAATGGAAGCCATTGTGGCCGCCCAGACAGCCGCCGCAATAATTTATGACATGTGCAAGGCCGTTCAGCGTGATATCGTCATCACCCGCGTGCGCCTGCTGCACAAGAGCGGCGGGAGCAGGGGCGAGTTTAACGCGCCGGAATGGCAGGAATGAGTTTTTTTCCTGTTGATCCGGTGGCTTTTTCCATAGGCCCTCTGCAGATGCGCTGGTATGGCCTTATGTATCTTGCCGGCTTTGCGGCGGGGTGGTGGCTTGGCCGCAGACGGGCGGCGCGTTCCGGCGGGGCGTGGTCGCCCGCCTATGTGGATGATTTGCTCACCTGCGCCATGCTGGGCGTTATTCTCGGCGGGCGTCTCGGGTATGCGCTGTTTTATGACCTGGCGGTGTATATCCGTGATCCGATGGAAATACTGCGTATATGGAACGGCGGCATGTCGTTTCACGGCGGGCTGCTGGGCGTGCTGGGGGCTTTTCTGTATTTTGCGAACAGCCGCGGCAAATCTTTTTGGGAGGTTGCGGATTTTGCGGCGCCCCTCGTGCCCCTGGGGCTTTTTTTCGGACGTGTGGGCAATTTTATAAACGGCGAACTTTGGGGCAAGGTCAGCGACGTGCCCTGGGCCGTCGTCTTTCCGGGCGCCGGCGCCTTGCCGCGTCATCCGTCGCAGATATACGAGGCGTTGCTGGAGGGAATTGCGCTGTTTATCGCCCTGTGGGTCTATTCCTCAAAACCGCGTAAAACAGGGGCGGTTGCCGGGCTTTTTGCCGCGGGATACGGCACGGCGCGCTTTCTTGTGGAATTCGTGCGCATGCCCGATGCGCAACTGGGTTACCTGGCTTTTGGCTGGTTGACCATGGGCCAGGCGCTCTGCCTGCCGTTGCTGCTGCTGGGCGTGTGGCTGCTCTGCCGCAAAACGGCCTAAAAGAACTGCCCCATGCTGAACTCCAGCCGGCCTTGCTTCATTTCTTTGTCGTATCCCTGCACCAGAGGAAAGCCGTAGGCAATGCGCAGGTCGCCCATGGGTGAGCGCCAGCGAAGCTCCAGGCCCGTCGAGGCGACAAAGTATTTGTCCAGATCATTGCCCATGGTTTTCTGGTCAATATTAAAGCCGGCGTCAACAAAGGGCACCAGGGCAAGCCCAAGGTCTTTCTGGAACGTCCATATATATTCGGCGTTGACAATGCCCATGCGGTCGCCGCCTATCTGGTCGCCGCGGTATTTATAGTCGCGGGGAGAAATGTCGGAGTACGCGTACCCGCGTATGGTGTCCATTCCGCCCAGCCAGAAGCGTTCAAAAACCGGCACGTTCTGGTCGGAGTTTTCAAAAACTCCGCCAAGGCGTCCGCGTAAATGGAAGGTGTTCTCGGGGGTGACAGACCAGAACCCCTGCCAGTCGGCCACAGATTTGATGAAGTTGTCTGTGCCGCCGAGTCCGCCGCCGCCGTATTCCGACCAGAACCGCGTGATGGTTCCACGGGTGGGACGTTCCTTTGAATCCGTGGTGTCGCGCAGTATGCGGGCGGAAACGGCGCTTGTCCAGTTTGTGCCTTTGTAGTCGCGGATGTAGGGGGAGGCGTCCAGGTACACATCGGTGAGTTCATAGCGTTCCAGGCGGTAGGACAGGCCGACGGAGGTGTATTCACCCAGGGGATAGGCAAAGCGTATGGTGTCGCCGATGGTTTCCTTGGTGAAGTCGTCCCAGTAGTCGTGGATATAGTAGATATCGTTGCCGATGGAGATTTCCGTATCGTAGAGCCGCGGGTTGGTCAAAGAAAGCATGCCTGTGGTGCGCCGCCAGGAGAAAAAGCCCTGCAACTGGATCCAGTAGCCCCGTCCGAAAAGGTTGCGTTCCATAATGGAGGCGGTAACGCCCACGTCGTAGTATGTGGAATAGCCGATACCTCCCATGATGGCGCCGGTGTTCGCCTCTTTGACCTTGATTTTGAGGTCGACTTCGTCTTCCGCGCCGGTGGGAATCAGCTCGGTATCGACAGCGGAAAAATAGCGCAGACGGTTGAGACGTTCGGTTGAGCGGCGCAACTTCGCCCCTTCATACATATCGCCGTCGCCAAGGCGCATTTCACGCAGGATGACGTTGTCCCGCGTTTTGTTGTTCCCTTCGGTCAGGAGCCGTCGGATGAAGACTTTCTGCTTTTTGGTGATCATGTATCCCACGTCCACCTGCGCGGAACCGTCATCAGCCTTCATGAGCCGCGTGTCCACTTCGGCGAACGCGTATCCGTAGTCGGCGTAAAAGTCTGTGAGGCGTTTGGTGTCTTCCTGCATGACGGTCAGGGAGAAGTTTTTCTCCGACTTCTTCCAGTCGTCCATCTCCACCACGTTCAGCATGTTTTCTTCGGTGTCAATGATGTCGCCGGCAAATTTTATCTCGCGCACGGTATAGCGGGGCCCCTCATGCACGGTGAAAATAATGTGGATGCCGTCCTGTTTGTACTCAACCTGCGGCGCGGAAACCTGAATGTCGATAAAGCCTTCGTTCAGTCCATAGGCGGCGATGGCGTTTGTGTCGCGCTCCAGATATTCTTCCTTGAGCGTGCCTGTGCCGGTGAACCAGGAAAGGATGCCGCGCTTCTTGAGCGCCAGATAGTCCTCAATGTCGCCGCGCTTCAATTCCTTGAGACCGTCGATCCGCACTTCCTGTATGTAGAGCTTGCCGCCTTCCTCAACATTGATCACAAGCACGGCCCCCGTGCCGCCGGGGCGATCCTGCAGTTTGTACGAGGCGTTTGCCAGATAATAGCCCTCTTTTCGATAAAGTTCCGTCACTTTTTGCAGGTCGTCGGCGAGCATCTGCTCGTTGAGGACATTGCCGGTTTTGGTGCTCATGGCGGCCAGCACATCCTCCTGATCAATATTGTGGGAGCCTTCCACGACAATATTGTCTATGCGCGGTTTTTCCGCCACGGTGAAAACAAGAACATTGTTTTCCATGGTGGTGTGCACGTCGCTGAAATATCCCATGCTCCAGATGCGTTTGACTTCTTCGTTGATGGCGTTGGCGTCCGGCTTGTCGCCGCGGCGGATGGTCATGCGCGCAAGCACTATGTCCGGATCCAGAATTTTCATGCCGCGTATCTGCACGTCGCTGATTCCCCCGCCGGTGGGGGCGGTCATGGGGACAAGGCCGGGCCGCGCGGCGGCGCGCCTGTCCTGTACGCCAAGCATGCCCGCCGCGCGGGTGGCCAGGGCGTTTGCGCATTCGGTCAGCGACACCAGAGAGTCCCGTTCAAATCCTTCGGGCACGGCATCGCCCTTTTCCACGGGAACAAGGCGCGTATCCATGGTGAAAGTGTCGCCGAGCTGGTTGAAAGAACCGTAAATGACAAGCGCGGCGCCCGCCTTGCGTCCCAGTTCGCGCGCCGCGGATATGTTGACGGCGGGCTGCCGGCCTGCGAGCAGCGCGCGCGCGCGGTTCATGGGCACGGCTTTGAGGCCGCTGTTCTCAAGCTGGCTCACAATCTGCTGCGGCACATCGTTTTGGGCGTTCGGCATCTCGGGGCCGGCGTTGACCTGGAAGGGTAAAACCAGCACCAGCGGCGGCTGCTCCGCAGCGACTGTGTGGGCAGGCATGCTCGCCTGAAAAGCGCACGTCAGGGTTAAAAGAGAAAGTGCCTTGATGAGCGCGCTACATACATGCTTTTTCATACTACGTCCCCGTTGGCCTGTGCAGAAAGTGGCGTTGTGCGGCAAGTCTGATCGCTCTGCAAGGGCAGGAGCTTGCCGGTTTTAAGTTCTACTGTGCGGTTCATTCCTGCGGCAATATCCCGGTTATGCGTTACCACCACCAAGGTCATGCCCAGTTCACGGTTGAGTTCATGCATCAGGCCGCTCACCTGCGCCCCCGCTGCTTCATCCAGGTTGCCGGTCGGCTCGTCGGCCAGAAGAACGCGCGGCCGCAAAAAAACCGCACGCGCTATGGCCACACGTTGCCGCTCCCCGCCGGAGAGGGTGGCGACCTTGCTGTGCGCGCGTCCGGTAAGCCCGACGCGTTCAAGCATGTCGTATGCTTTGGGCAGCACGTCCGACCGGCGCGCGCCGCCGATGATGGCGGGCATGGCGACGTTTTCCAGCGGTGAAAATTCCGGCAGCAGATGATGAAACTGGAAAACGAATCCCAGCGTCTTATTGCGAAAATCGGCTTTTTGTTCCAGACTCATGCCCGCCAGATTCTGATCGTTGAACGACACGGTGCCGCTGCTAGGAATATCAAGAGCGCCCATAAGATGCAAGAGGGTGGATTTGCCGGAACCTGAAGCTCCTATGATGGCAACCGACTCCCCTTCGTCTATGACCAAATTGATATCCTTGAGAATTTCAAGATTTTCCTCCGGGCCGGAAAATTTTTTTGTGACGTTGGAAAATTTATAGATTCCGGACATCATTCGTATCTCAGAGCTTCGGCCGGTTGCAGGCGGGCAGCCTGCCGCGCCGGGTAGAGGGTGGCCAGAAAGCAGAGCAGCAGCGCGCTTGCCCCGACAATGCAGATATCCGAAGCCGTGATGATGATGGGCAGATGGTCCACGGTGTAGACGTTGTCCGGCAGCTTGATGAACTGGTAGCGCTTGAGCAGCTCGCCCAGGGTGAGGCCGAGCGCATAGCCGGACAGTGTGCCTATGACGCCTATGATCGTGCCCTGAAGCATGAAAATGCGGCGGATCATGCCGGGCGTGGCGCCCATGGACATCATGACGGCAATGTCGCGGGTTTTTTCCATGACCAGCATGACAAGCGAGGTGACGATGGAAAATGAGCCGATCAAAACCACCATTGCAAGCAGAATGAACATGCCCACCTTTTCCAGTTTGAGAGCGGCGAAGAGGTTGGCGTTCATTTCCATCCAGGTGCGGACGTAAAAGCTCGGCCCCAGCGCTTCGGTCAGGAGGGCGGCTGTTTTGTCCGCCTCGTAAACATCGGCGACGGTGATTTCAATTCCGGAAAGAAAGGTTGGCGGCAAGCCCAGGACATCGCGGGCGGCCTCAAGGGAGACAAAAGCCAGGGAGGAGTCGTACTCGAACATGCCGGTTTTGAAGATGCCCGCAATTTCAAAGGGGCGTATGCGCGGAGAATAGCCGGAGGATGTCTTCTGACCCGAGGGGGAGAGCAGGTTGACGCGGCTTGCGAGGCCAAGGCCGAGACGCCGCGCCAGTTCCTCCCCGATAATGATGCCGGGCGCGCCTTCTTTTTGCAGGCCGGCGACGCTGCCGGCCTTTATTTGCCGGAGCATGGAGAGCACTTCGGGCGCTTCCGCGGGATTGACGCCGCGCAGCACAACGCCTTTTACGCCGCCGCCCGCGGAAAGCATCACTTCGGTATAGATAAAGGGCATGGCGGCGACAACGCCGGGGACGGCGCGTATCTGCTCCGTCAGGTTCGGCGCGTGTTCAAAGGCCGAGGGAATATGGCTCATGACAATGCCGTGGGCGTTCGCGCCGAGAATCTTGTCCCGCATGTCCGTGGTCAGGCCGTTGTACACGCCGAGAACCAGCACAAGGGCGCCTACGCCCAAAGCCACCCCCAGAATGGACATCAGGGAGATGATATAGATGAAGGTTTGCTTGCGCCGCGAAAAAAGATAGCGCAAGGCCACAAATAGTTCAAAGGACATTTGCGGCATCTTGACCCAGTTTTCCCCGAGTTTCAAGACATTTTTTATAAATTTTTTATAGACTGCTTGCGATGATTTGCGCGAACTATGCAACAGGCTGATTTTTTTAAAATTCAGGCCTCAGCAGGGGGAATAAAATCACTTCGCGGATGGAGGCGGAATCCGTCAGCAGCATGACAAGCCTGTCAATGCCGATGCCCTGGCCCGCCGCCGGCGGCATGCCGTATTCAAGCGCCCGCAGGTAGTCTTCGTCCATGCTGTGCGCCTCGTCATCCCCGGCCGCTTTTTCACGCGCCTGATCCTCAAAGCGCAAACGCTGGTCAACCGGGTCGTTGAGTTCTGAAAACGCGTTGGCCAGTTCACGTCCGGCAATAAAAAGTTCAAAGCGGTCGGTAAGGTTCGGCCTGAAGTCGTTGCGGCGCGAAAGAGGCGAAATTTCCGTGGGGTAATGGTAAATGAAGTGCGGCTGGATGAGCTTGTGTTCCACGTCAAGGTCAAAGAGTTTTGCCTGAAGCTTTTGCAGGCAATCGTTTTCCGTGGCTTTTTCGCCGCGTTCGCGGATATAGGCGGCAAGCTTGTTGTAGTTGTTATAGAAATCTTCCGAATGTCCGCCGATTTCCGTGAGGGAATTGTGGAAGCTCAGGCGTTTCCATCGCCCCTGGGTGAGGTCGATTTCATTGCCCTGGTAGGGAATGACGGTCGTGCCGCAGACTGTTTTCGCCAGATGGGCAAGAAGCTTTTCCGTATAGTCCATGAGGTCTTCAAACGTCGCGTAGGCCCAGTAGAATTCGCACATGGTGAATTCCGGGTTGTGGCGGGTGTCGATGCCTTCGTTGCGGAAATTGCGGTTAAGCTCAAACACTTTTTCAAATCCGCCCACCAGCAGACGCTTCAGATAAAGCTCCGGCGCGATGCGCATGTAAAGCCGCAAGTCCAGGGCGTTGTGGTGGGTTGCGAAGGGCCGCGCCGTCGCCCCGCCGGGCAGGGGCTGCATCATCGGGGTTTCCACTTCCATAAAGCCGTTGTCTTCCATAAAACGGCGGAATTCGCGCACAATCTGACTGCGCTTGAGAAAGATTTCCCGTGAGCGCGGCGTGACGATGAGGTCCACATAGCGCTGGCGGTAGCGCGTTTCCATGTCTTTGAGGCCGTGGTATTTTTCCGGCAGCGGCCGCATGGACCTGGTCAGCAGCGTCACGCTGCCGCAGGATATCGTCAATTCGCCGGTTTTTGTGCGGAATAATATGCCGCGCACGCCGACAATGTCGCCCACTTCCAGCTTTTTGACGACCGCGTAATCGGCTTCGCCCAGTTGCTCCTTGGCGCTGTAGCACTGGATGCGCCCGCTCACGTCCATCAAATGAAAAAAGGCGGCTTTCCCGAATGAGCGCATGGAAACGATTCGTCCGGCCAGGGAAAAAACGTCCTCCATTTCCGCCAGGCCTTCCGGGGGCATCCCGCTGAAACGTTTGAGAATATGGACAACCGGGTGCTGTTTGCGGAAGGTGTTGGGAAAAAGGGGCACGCCCGCGTCCAGCAGGTCGCAGGCCTTGCAGGTGCGGTTTTTGAGAACTTCGTTCAGGCCCTCGTGCGCGGCCAGGCTCTCCAGCATGGGCATGAAATAGGCCGCGTGCTGAGATTTTGTGTTCAGGCGGATGGCGGGTTTTCCGCGTTTTTCCTTGTCTTCCATCCAGTGCTCCGTATCCGGGAAAAGAGTACGATATTCCTTCCTCAACGTATCGTCAAGATTTATGAAAATTTTCGTTGTCACTGCCGCCTTGCGGATTCCCCCATAAACCGGGCCTTCCTCTATCCGAAAGCCGCGCGCGCTTTGGCGAACCCGTCAGCCGCCTTGCGGATGACGCCTTCATCCACGCAAAAGGCCAGACGGAAGTAGCCGGGGCAGCCGAAGCCCGTTCCCGGCACGGCAAGCACCTTTTCTTCCAGCAACCTGTTGACAAAGGCGACGTCATCGCCTCCGGGGGCTTTGGGGAAAAAGTAAAACGCGCCCATGGGCATCCGGAATTCGTACCCCGCGCCGGTCAGCACTTCGGCCATTGCCTTGCGCCGCGCCGCGTAAACGGAGATGTCCACGTTGCTGTCCAGGGCGGCGGCCATGAGGTGCTGGCCTATCACCGGCGGGTTGACAAAACCGAGGATGCGGTTTGTCAGCGTCAGCCCCGCCATGAGTTCGGCTTTTTCCGGAAGGTGCGGCGCAACGGCCACATAGCCCACGCGTTCTCCGGGCAGGGAGAGATTTTTGGAAAAAGAGCCTATGCACAGCGCGTATTGGTAAAGCGGCAGCACAGGCGGCGTCCGCACGCCGTCATAGGTAAGAAAGCGGTAAGGCTCGTCCGAGGCAAGCCATATCGGCCGTCCGTATTCCCGGCTTTTGGCTTCAAGCAGACCGGCCAGGGCGGCGATGTCGTCGTGGCTGTACACCGCGCCCGTGGGATTGTTGGGCGAATTGATCAGCACAACCCGCGTTCCGGGGCTGACGGCTTTTTCCAGAGCGTCGAGATCCGGGGCGAACGTGTCTTTTCGGCTCATGACGGCCTTGAACACGCCGTTGTGGTTTTCCGTGTAAAAGCCGTATTCCACAAAGTACGGGGCAAAGCTCAAAACTTCATCGCCGGGGTCGAGCACGGCGCGAAAAAACGCGTTTATTCCGCCTGCCGCTCCGCAGCTTAAAAGCACGTCGTCGGCGTCCAGTTCGACGCCCTGCTCCCGGCTCAAATGGGCGGCCAGTTTTTCCCGCGCCCAGGCAAAACCGTTGTTGGCCATATAGCCGAAGGCGAAAGGCTCCCGCGCGTGTTCGGCAAAGGCGCGCAGCCCGCGGGCCACGGCGGCGGGCGCCGGAAGGTCGGGGTTGCCCAGACTGAAGTCGCAGACGTTTTGCTCGCCATACTGCGCCTTGAGGCGTCCGCCGGTTTCGAACATGCGGCGGATCCATGAGGCTTTTTCCACATACGAACTGACGCTTTTGGCAAGGATCGGCATAAAAGTCTCCTGATAGGTGTTGTCTTTGCGCTGTTTATTACGTATAGCTCTGAAAGGAAAAAATGTGAAATATTCTTTGGAGGATACGAATGTGCGCTAATAAAATGAGATATTTTGCGCGGATGGCGTTCTCCGTGCTCTGGATGCCGCTGTGTCTGACGGCCTGCGCCGGCAGGCCGGATGCGGGATACGGCACCATGTCCATTTCCGTCGCTCTGCGGGATGTCCACCGGTGCTCGCGCATTTCTCCTGAGATCGACCTTGAGGGCGTGCCCCCCGGCATAGATCATTTTGACGTGCGCCTTATGGAGTATGGCGACGGAGAGCGTCTGCTGGGCGGAGGCGTCTGGAAAAACGACGATTCGGGCGTGATCCCCGAAGGGGCGCTGGCAAGATATTATCGCGGCCCCTGCCCGCCGCCGGGCAGAAGCGGAGAATATGCCTTTGAGGTGTCGGCCATGAGCAAAAACAACATTCAGCCTGTATCCGTGCGCCTTTATAAATTTACCCAGGAATGAGCTTGTCCGTAATTTCGTTTGAGCAAATCCTGAAGAACTCGCGCGCCTGCCCGGTCGTTCCCATAAATTTCACGCAAAGCGCCCGGACGGGGCTGTTGTGTCCGATATTTTTTTATTTCGGACAGTTACGCGTTGCCGAAATTTTTTTTCACTTTTTTTTTATTTTTGTTGCAAAAAAGACTTGCCCCCCGCGCGCGGGCAGGCCGGCGTGAACCTCTGCGTAAACACTCTCAGCAAGGTTTTCTTTTTGCGCACTTGCCCCCTGTCCTGTTCAACGTGTATAGTGGCAAAAATGTTCAAGGAGTGAAAGGATGCAAAAAGCGATCAAAGAGGCCATTGCAATTTGTAAAATACTGCTGCGCAACGGATACGACGCGCATGTGATAAACGCGCCGTTGCAGGAACAGTTGCTGCAAAAAACGCAGACGGCTGAAGTGGACATAGCCTGCGAATCAAACCTGGACACTATCGTCAAGTTGTTCCCCAAGGCCCGGGCAGGCGCCGAAGATCAGGCAGTGGCCGAATTTACCGAAAACGATATACTTTTTCGCTTTTATCCTCTGGAAATGACGGAAGCCTCTCATCCCGAATTGTCCTTGCTGCGCATAACGCCAAGAATGATTCACGCCCTGAATCCGGCCAAACGGCTGCAATTACGCATTACCGGCTTTGGCAGCCCCGCGCATGGCGACAATGTCTATGACAGTTTTGAAGATTTCAAAACAGGAAGCGTCCGCCTCACCGGTCTGGCGGACGAAACCCTGCACCATAACTACCTGCTGGCTATCAGAGCCCTGCGTTTCTCGGCGAATTTTGATCTCCCTCTTGACCCGAACACCCGACTCGCCATTGTACGCGCTTCAACGCGTGTGCTGGATTACGTTTCAGCCACCGACATCATGGGAGAGTGGCGTCAGGTGGCCGCCGAATCCATATACCGTTTTGTCCGTCTGCTCCATGAAGTGCATATCCTCCAGGGCCTTATTCCGGAAATTGACGCGCTTTCCTGCATCCGGCAACAGCGCACCGAAGATGGAGAAGAAGAAACCGTTTTCGACCACACGCTGGATTGTGTGCGTTGTTACCCGGAAGAAGATTTTCATTACGACTGGCTGGGAACGATGGCCACACTGTTCCACGACGTGGGCAAACTTTTTACCGGTGAATTTTTCGACGGTCAGTGGACCTTTTATCAACACCACCGTGTCGGGGCGAAGGTTACGCGCAAGATACTGCGACGGCTGCATTTCTCCCCCGAGGATATTGATCTGCTCTGCCATTTGGTCGGCAATCACATGCGTTTTCATTTTATGCTGACCGATCGCGGCGTACGCCGTTTCAAGGAACTGGACGAATACTCCCGGCTGATTGCCATGTACCGCGCGGATCTGCGCGCCCGCAACGGCAATTACACCTCGTTCAACCACAATCTGAAATACCTGGATCGGGCTGAAACGCCGGAACGACTGCTGGAACCGTTTTTGAACGGCAATGAAATCATGCAGGAAACACAGCTGGCGCCCGGCCCGCTTGTCGGCGTCATACGCGAAGCGCTGCTGCAGGCGCAGATTGCGGGAAAAGTGCCTGACCGCGCGGCAGCCATTGAATTTGTGCAGACCTACGCGCGCCGCGCCGGTGGGTAGGCCGCCAAACTGAATCTTGCAAGTGCCGATTTGATAGCGTATAGTCAATAATTCAAAATTTCAGGGAGATGCCACAAGAATGCTCCAACCAGTTCTACTCTTTCCAGGCCAGGGAGCGCAAGTATCCGGGATGGGCCGCGATCTGGCCGAATACTCCGCGGACGCCATGAACCTGTGGAAGCAGGCCGAGCAGATATCCCGTCTGCCGTTGCGCGAAATCTTCTGGGAAGGGGACGAATCGGCAATAAGCGACACTCGCGCCTTGCAACCCGCGCTGACCGTCGTCAATCTGAATCTCTGGACGGCGACGGCGGACAAAATCGCCCCGTGCGGGGCAGCCGGGCACAGCCTCGGCGAACTCAGCGCGCTTGCCGCCGCCCAGGTTCTGCCGCTGAAAGACGTGCTGGAAATCGCGGCCCTGCGCGGAAGCCTGATGGCGGAAGCCGACCCTGACGCCAAAGGCGGCATGGCGGCCATTGTCAAGCTCTCTCTTGAGCAGGTGCGGGAAGTCGTCAAAGAGGCATCTTCAACATCCGGTGAATTGCTGCTTGTGGCCAACTACAACACGCCAACCCAGTTTGTGATCAGCGGCGTCAAAGAAGCGGTGGCCCTGGCCTGCGGCAAAGCCAGAGAACGCAGGGGACGCGGCATTGAACTCAAGGTCGGCGGCGCGTTTCACAGCCCCATGATGCGGGAGGCGGCAAAGGAACTGACCCCCCTGTTGCGCAGGGCACACTGGCAGAAACCGCGTTTTCCCGTATATTGCAACAGTAACGGCAAGCCTGCGCGCGACGCTGAAAGCGCGCAAAACTGCCTGATCGAACAAATGACCTCGCCCGTTCGCTGGATTGAAGCCGTATGCAGTCAATATGAGGACGGGGCGCGCTGCTGGCTGGAACTGGGACCAAAATCCGTGCTTGGAAAAATGATCGCGCCCTGCCTTGCCCGGCACAACGTAAACGCGGATGATCTGAACATCATGTCGGCAAGCGATCTGCAAAGCGTTCAGAACCTTGGCCTGTAATTTTATGAACGGAAAACATCATGCGCGCCATTGACACATTGCGCACAATCTTTGCTGCCATACTGAAAGACAGCGGCTTTGACTGGCCGGAAAAAACCGTCATTGAACCCCCGCGTGATCCAAAATTCGGCGATCTTTCCATCAATGCGGCCATGCTGCTGGCAAAAACGGCCAGAGCAAACCCTCGGGAACTGGCCCGCAAATTTGCCGGGCAACTGCTTGAACGCTGCCCGGATGTGGAAAAGGCCGAAGTCGCCGGTCCCGGTTTTTGCAATGTGACCTTCACCAATGAGTTCTGGCGGCGCACGGCGCTTGCCGTTGAAAGCGCGGGTGATGCCTACGGCCGCTGTGAAATCGGACAAGGGCGAAAAATCCTTCTGGAATACGTTTCGGCCAACCCCACGGGACCTTTGCATGTAGGGCACGGCCGCGGCGCCGCCGTGGGCGACAGTCTTGCCCGCCTGCTGCGCATGGCCGGGTACGCTGTTGACACCGAATACTATATCAATGACGCCGGCAACCAGATGCGCATGCTGGGCCTTTCTGTCTGGCTGCGGGTGCTGGAACTGGCCGGTCGCGGCGTCAGTTGGCCTGACGACTACTACCGTGGCGGCTACATTGTCGACATAGCCCAAAAAATGCTCGACGACGATCCGACTCTGCCGGACTGCCCTGAAGCAGAAGGGCAAAATCGCTGTTATACGCGGGCGGTGAACGAAATTCTCTCCGGAATCAGGGCGGATTTACATAATTTTCGTGTCGGGCACGACCGCTGGTTTTCAGAAAAATCACTGGTGCAAAAAAATGCTGTGGAGGATGCGTTTACCGCTCTCACAGCCGCCGGCCATACCTTCACTGAAGACAAGGCTTTCTGGTTCGCCACAGAAAAATTCGGCGATGACAGAAACCGCGTGCTGAAAAAATCCGACGGCAGCCTGACCTATTTTGCCACGGACATTGCCTACCATCGTGACAAATTCCAGCGGGGATACGACCGCCTTATTGATGTCTGGGGCGCGGATCACCACGGCTACATACCGCGCATGCGGGCCGCCATTACCGCCATAGGGCGGCCCGTGGAGAGTTTTGACGTGGTGCTGATACAGCTTGTCAACCTTCTGCAAAACGGCAAGCCCGTCAGCATGTCCACTCGCGCGGGCACTTTTGAAACGCTGGCCCAGGTTATTCAGGAAGTGGGCGTTGACGCCGCGCGCTTTATGTTCCTTTCACGCAAGAGCGACAGTCCGCTGGATTTTGATCTGGAACTGGTCAAGCAGCGCACCATGGACAACCCCGTCTACTACGTGCAGTACGCTCACGCCAGAATTTGCGCGGTGCTACGCCGCGCGGACGAATCCGGCATTGCTCTTGCGCATCCGGCAACGGAAGATATGCTGGCAAGCCTTGACACCCCTGAAGATATTGCCCTTCTGCGCAAGGCGGACGCCTTTGAGGACACGGTGCGCGCCGCGGCAAGGTCACTGAGTCCCCATTACGTGAGCCACTACCTTATGGAACTTGCCGGATTGCTGCACAGCTATTATGCAAAACATCAGGTGCTGCTGCCGGATGACATGCCGCGCACAGTTTCCCGCACGGCGCTTCTGCGCACCGTCCGGCAAATACTGCGCAACGGACTTGAAATTTTAGGGGTTGACGCCCCGGACGCCATGTGAGGACGCGTATGCCCCAGCCGCCGCAAAAAAATCGTTTTTCCAAAAGTTCGGCTGAAACATCCGAACCGCGCCGCATCGCCCTTAACCTTTCCTCCACGGCGGTGGCGGCGCTTGCTCTGGCGCTTGCCGCCGTTATGGGATGGGCCTTTTTTATGGGGCTTATGGTCGGACGCGGACAAAACCCGGAACAACGCGTGGAACAGATGACAAGCGCTCTCAGGAGCGATCCTCCCATCGCCTCGGGCGCGCCGGACGCGCAGCCGCCGACCGCGGAACCCGCACCGGCGCCCGCCGCCCCGGAAGGGCGGCCCATTGCCGAAAATCCGGCTCCGCCGCCTGAAACCTACCCGTTCAGCCGTCCGCAAGGCGCGGAAATGGGCGCCTGGGGCATACGCTCTCCTGAAACAGCCGAGGCAAAGCCCCCCCCCGGCACACGCGCTGCGTCATCCGCGCCGGCACAAACCACAACTGACCAGACCAGAAAACAGAATGCGCCCCTTTTTGATTACCTCTTTCAGGCAGCGGCCTTAAAGAACAAAAAAGACGTTGACGCCCTGCGCGACAGTTTGGAAAAACGCGGGATACGATCCAGCCGGAATAAAAGCGGCAAAGTGTTTCTGGTTATGGTACATCTGCGCGGCAGTGAGGCGGATGCCGCAAATCTGCGCGAAGAGCTGCAAAAAATGAAACTTGGCGCGCCAATTCTGACGTCAAAAAAACCTGTTGCCGCCCCAAAGCGAAAAACAGGACGCTGAACGAACCGTGACAAAACTGAGCGACATTCCGGCCGTTATAGGACGCCCCTGCCTGCGCGCCATTGATGCCGCGGGAAATTTGACGCTGTTCACGCTTTCGGGCCTTGGCCAGATTTTCACCAGCGTAAAAATCTTTCCGCGCACGCTGCATCAGGTCTACGTCATCGGGTACAAGTCACTTTTCGTCATCCTGCTTATCGGCGCTTTTTGCGGCATGGTTATCGGCCTGCAGGGCTACTACACCCTGGTGCAGTTCGGCTCGGTGGGCATGCTCGGCTCGGCTGTTTCCCTGACATTGATACGCGAGCTTGGCCCTGTGCTCACGGCCATTATGCTTACAGGCAGGGCGGGATCGTCCATGGCGGCGGAAATCGGCGTCATGCGCATTACAGACCAGATTGACGCTCTGGATGTCATGGATATCAATTCCCTTGCCTATCTTGTCAGCCCGCGTCTTCTGGCTTCCCTGATTTCCTTTCCTCTGCTCACGGCCATCTTTGACGTCATCGGCATTGTCGGCGGCTACTGCACCGGGGTGTTGCTGCTGAACGTCAACGAAGGCGCCTATTTTTACCGTATCGCAAGCTCGGTCACCATGACGGATGTGGGAGGGGGTTTTATAAAATCGGTGACTTTCGGGCTTCTGGTCACAACCGTCTGCTGCCATCAGGGCTACAACGCCCATCGCCGCCGCGACAGCATGGGGCCGGAAGCCGTGGGCAACGCCACCACTTCGGCGGTTGTCATTTCCTGTGTCCTCATCCTGGTGTCAGATTATGTGCTGACGTCCTTTTTGCTGTAGGCAACACTCATGCGGGCCTGGGAGATTGAATTCAAATCGCTGACTGCCGGCTACGGCGACTTTACCGTATTGCGGGATATCAACGCCGTGCTGCCCGCGGGAAAAATTTCCGTAATCCTGGGCGGCTCCGGCTGCGGCAAATCAACCCTGCTCAGGCAGATCATCGGCCTTTCCCGGCCCCTTTCCGGCTCGGTGCTGATTGGCGGCAAGGATCTTTTTGCCCTGAGCCCCGCGGAATTTCGCGGAACCCGCCGCCGGATGGGGGTGCTTTTTCAGGATGGCGCGCTTCTGGGGGCGCTTTCACTTGCCCGCAATGTGGCCCTCCCCCTGAGCGAACACCTCAGCATGTCAAAACAGCTTCTGCGCGAAGCGGCGCTGCGTGTGCTGCGTATGGTCGGCCTTGAGGACTTTGCCGATTTTTATCCCAACCAGCTTTCCGGCGGCATGCGCAAACGCGCCGGTCTTGCGCGGGCGATAATAACCGAACCCCGCGTTCTGCTCTGCGACGAGCCCACATCCGGCCTTGACCCCATTACGGCCGCCCGTATGGACGAACTGCTGCTCTCCATGCACGAACACTATGCCGACATGACGCTTGTTGTCGTAAGCCATGATTTGGCAAGCCTGCGGGCCATAGCGCAGCATATACTGGTAATCAAGGATGGTGGAACAATTTTTGCAGGATCACTGGAGGCACTGGAAGCGAGCGCGCACCCCTATCTGCGTCAGTTCATGCGACGGGAAGCCGGCGCTTGAAAGTTTGAAACCAAAGGAATAAACTAACCTTATGAACAACTTTCGTGAAACGGCAGTGGGCATATTTGTCCTGCTGGGGCTTGTCTGCGTAGCCTGGCTGACCATCAAGCTTGGCCGTATGGAATTCTTTGCAAATCAGGGCTTTGAACTTTCCGCCCGCTTTGAATCAATTTCCGGCCTGCGGGTGGGCGCGGATGTTGAAATGGCGGGCGTGCCGGTGGGGCGCGTAACAAGCATCACACTTGACCCGGACCCCTTGCGCACCCAGGCTGTGGTGCGTTTGAGACTCAATGAAAACCTCCATCTTACAGACGACAGCGTCGCCTCGATCAAAACCAGCGGCCTGATCGGCGACAAATATATCAGCCTTTCCAGAGGCGGCTCGGACAGGGAGCTTGCTTTCGGCGAAGCCATTCAGGAAACGGAATCCGCGGTGGACATTGAAGCCATGATCGGCAAATACGCTTTTGGGGGTGTGAAATGAAAAGTATAGCGCTTGTCCTCGGACTTCTGTTTGCCGCTCCCTGCCTTGCGTCGACGCCGCAGACGCCTGCCCCTTCCCCGGCTCTCCAGTCGCTGGAAATATCCACAACACGCATTTTGAACAGCATTAAAAATCCCGACTACGTTAACCCGGCGAAACGGGGGCCACTGCGTCGGCAAATAGAAGATGAAGTATTACACATATTTGACTTCAAAGAATTTTCTTCAAGAACGGTAGGCGCGCGCTGGCGCACATTCAGCCCGGATCAACAGAGCAGATTCAGCGACGCCTTTGCCGACCTGCTGATCAACACCTACGTAAATAAAATTGACGGATACAACGGCGAACAGGTGGCGTACGTTGGCGAAACGCGTTCTCCTTCCGGAGACCGGACAGAAATTCGTACTGTAATTACCATGAAAGACGGCAAAAAAGTGCCGGTATCCTACCGCATGCTGCCCAAAGGCAGCGCTTGGCACGTTTATGACGTGCTGATTGAAAACGTCAGCCTGGTCATGAATTACCGCACGCAGTTTCAGGATATTCTGAACAGCGCCACGCCGGATCAACTCATTGAGCGTGTGAAATCCAAAGTTCTGGAAGTGCGTAAATAAATGAAAAGCAGCCTCTGCGCCCCGCTCTGCGCACTGACGCTGATTTTCGCCGCAGACGTCGTCGGCGCTTCCTCCTCCGCGGCGAGGCCGACGCCTTCCGCGGTTTATGGCGCAAGCCCCGCCCTGCCGCCGGGCGCCATCACGGTTCGCCCGCAAAACGGCATGGAAGTGTCGGACACCCTTGATGACTACGACGCCACGCCCGGTTCGGGCGTGGCGGATCCTTTTGAGCCATGGAACCGTTTCTGGTTCCGTTTCAACGATGTTTTTTATCTGCATGTCGCCAGGCCCGCATACGACGCCTATGCCGCCGTTATGCCGCATCAGTTGCACGACGGGTTCAAAAACTTTTTTTACAATCTGCTTTTTCCCACGCGTTTTATAAACAATATCCTCCAGTTCCGTTTTTTGGAGGCCGGGGTTGAATTCGGACGTTTTATCATCAATACCACAACCACGCTTGGCTTTGCCAATGTGGCCAAAGACAAAAAAACCATTGTGCCTGTTGACCCGAGCGGTGAAGATTTTGGCCAGACACTCGGCCGGTGGGGCATCGGCCACGGATTTTACATAGTCTGGCCCTTCATCGGCCCCAGTTCCGCGCGCGACACCCTGGGACGCGGGGGAGATCTCTTTACCGACCCGTTTTTTTACGTCTACCCCTGGGAATTGGCCGCCGGCTCAGAACTTGGCCTGCGCTTCAACGCCCTGGACGATGTGCTGCCGATTTACATCGATTTGAGAAACGCCGCTGTAGACCCGTATATCAGCATGCGTGAGGCATATCTCAATTTTCGCAATGTCCAGGTAAAACGGTAGACTTTCGCGCGTCCCATGCAAACATCCCCCCCCCTGCTCCGTCTGGACGACCTTTCTGTAGATTTCGTTTCCGGCCCAAAGCGTCTGTCCGCCGTCCACAAGGTCAACCTCATTCTCCAGCCCGGCGTCGTCACCTGCCTTGTGGGAGAATCCGGCTGCGGCAAAAGTCTCACCGCGCGCGCCATTCTGCGCCTTATGCCAGGCTCGGCAAAAACAGGCGGCCGGGTCATCCTGCGTGGAACAGATCTGCTTGCCCTGCCGGAAAAAGCCCTGCGCGGCATTCGCGGGCACAAAATCGGCATGATTTTTCAGGAACCGATGACATCGCTCAATCCCGTGCTTACCGTGGGAGAGCAGGTAGCCGAACCGTTGCGCCTTCACCTGAACATGACGCGTGATGAGGCGCGAAAAGAAACGGAGCGGCTTTTCGGCGATGTGGGGATACCCTCTCCCCGCAGCCGTTACGACGACTACCCCCACCAGCTTTCCGGCGGCATGCGCCAGCGCGTCATGATAGCCATGGCCCTTGCCTGCAAACCGGACATACTTCTGGCTGACGAACCCACCACAGCCCTGGACGCCACTATTCAGGGACAGATTCTGCGGCTGATCCTCGAGCGGACGCGGCAGCGGGGCATGGCGGTTTTGCTGATTACGCACGACCTTGCCGTAGTGGCGCAGGTGGCGGATTTTGTGGGCGTCATGTATGCCGGACGCCTTGTGGAATACGCCCCTGCCCGGGAATTTTTCGCATCGCCGAAGCATCCGTACAGCATCGGCCTGATGGCCTGCGCGGCAAAAAGCCGGCGCGGCGATTCCGGCCGTCTGACCGCTATTGAAGGCACTGTGCCTTCGCTGGCCGGGATGCCGCCCGGCTGCGCCTTTCATCCGCGCTGCCCCAGGGCGCAAACGCGCTGCGCGCGACAGGCCCCGCCCACGGCCGCCGACGGACAACGCCGCACGGCCTGCTGGCTCGGCGGAGACGGGCAATGAACAAGGCCGTCGTACTTTTCAGCGGAGGCATGGACAGCACTACGCTGCTGTTTCAGGCCGCCGCGCAATTTGATCATGTGACAGCCATGAGTTTCCGATACGGATCAAAACACAACCGTTACGAACTCAAGGCCTGTGACAAAATCATGGCTCACATGAACAACGCCGCGGAACATCGCGTTGTCGACATGACCGGCGCGTTTGAAGCCTTCAAAAGCGCCCTGCTCACAAGCGGCGGCGACATCCCCGAGGGGCATTACAATGCCGGGAACATGAAACTCACGGTCGTGCCGGGGCGCAACCTCATGTTTCTGTCGGTGGCCGCGGGCTACGCTGAAAGCGTGGGGGCGCGGACCGTGCTTATCGGCGTTCATTCCGGCGATTCCCACATCTACCCGGACTGCCGGGAACCGTTCATCAGAGCCGCCGCGGAAACAATCAGCCGCAGTTCGGACGGCAGGGTTCACCTGCTGGCGCCCTTTGTGAACATCAACAAAAAGGACATCGCGGCTATGGGTCAGACCCTGGGGGTGCCGTGGCAATTGACCAGAACGTGCTACAAGGATCAGGAAGAACCCTGCGGCAAATGCGGGGCCTGCACCGAACGCAACGAGGCCCTAGGGGCAATCGGCATTATTGAAAATTGAAATCACTGCGCCGTCTGATTTTCGGCGCTGTCCCCTTTGTCGCTGCGCAGGGAAGAACAGATCGGGCGGGCAGCCGGACGCCCGGAAAAAATTTCCCCGGCATCGGCGTCCAGCGCCTGCGGCAGCACTTCGTCCACATGCTCCACAAAGATCAGTTCCAGATCCCTGAGCACCTCATCCGGCACTTCTTTCAGGTCTTTTTCATTGTCGCGGGGCATGATGACGCGTCTTATGCCGCTGCGCCGCGCGGCCAGCAGTTTTTCCCGCAGGCCGCCGATGGGCAGAACACGGCCCCGCAGAGAAATTTCACCGGTCATGGCCACATCGTTGCGCACAGGGATGCCGAGCAGGGCCGAGGAGATGGATGTGGCCAGAGTAATGCCGGCCGAGGGGCCGTCCTTTGGCGTGGCCCCGGAGGGCACATGCACGTGTATGTCCACCTTGCGGTAAAAACGCGCGTCCAGCCCCAGCAGGTCGGCCCGTGACCGCACGTAGGACAAAGCGGCCTTGGCCGACTCCGTCATGACCTCGCCAAGCTGTCCGGTTGTGACGACATGGCCGGAACCGCTCATCAGAGAGGTTTCCACAAGCAAAATTTCGCCGCCGCGCTGATTGTAGGCAAGCCCCGCGCAAACACCCACCTGCGGCTTGTCCTCGCGCTCCTCATGGCGATATTTTTTTACGCCGAGAAGCGTTCCCAGGTTCTGGCGGGAAATGGCGACGCATTTTTCAAGATTGTCCTCTTCCACAAGGCGAATGGCCGTCTTGCGGCACAGGGCGGCAATTTCCCGTTCCAGATTGCGAACCCCGGCTTCGCGGGTGTAGGCGCGGATAATTTCAAGCAGCGCGTTTTCGGACAGACGAAAGTTGTGCTCCTTGAGGCCGTGTTCGGCAATTTGCCGGGGGACCAGAAAACGCCGCGCGATATGCCGTTTTTCTGTTTCAAGATAGCTTGACAGCTCGATGATCTCCATCCGGTCCAGCAAGGGCGCGGGTATCCCGTGCAGGGAATTGGCCGTTGTGATAAAAAATATTTTGGAAAGATCGTATTCCAGATCCAGGTAATGATCCATAAATGTGTTGTTTTGTTCAGGATCAAGCACTTCCAGCAGGGCGGAGGCCGGATCGCCCCGAAAATCCGAGGTCAATTTGTCTATTTCATCCAGACAGAACAGCGGATTATTAAACTTGACCCTTTTGAGCGACTGGATAATTTTACCGGGCAGCGCCCCCACATAGGTGCGGCGGTGCCCGCGAATTTCAGCCTCGTCACGCACGCCGCCAAGGGAAAGCCGCACAAAATCGCGCCCTGTCGCCCTGGCGACGGATTTTGCCAGGGATGTCTTGCCCACGCCCGGCGGGCCGACAAAGCACAGGATAGGCCCTTTCAGCCCCTGGGAAAGTTTTTGCACGGCCAGGTATTCCAGAATGCGCTCCTTGGGTTTGTCCAGACCGTAATGGTCCCCATCCAGGGTGGCGCGCGCATTTTCAATATCAATATCAATGGGTTTCAGATCATTCCAGGGCAGATCCAGAATCCAGTCCACATAATTGCGCACCACTGTGTATTCCGCCGCCGTGGACGACATGGAGCGCAATTTTTTTACCTCGCTCAAGGCTTTCCGCCGCGCCTCATCAGGCATGTCACGCGCTTTGATCTTCTGCTCAAGCTCGTTCATTTCCGTCCGCGGATCTTCCTCGTGCCCCATTTCCTTGTTGATGGCCTTGATCTGCTCGTTGAGATAGTATTCGCGCTGGTTGCGCTCCATCTGGCCTTTAACGCGGTTTTTTATCCGTTTTTCCACAGAGGCCAGCGTCATTTCGCCCTGAAGCAGCTCATAGGCCAGTTCCAGGCGCTCGGTAACGTCTTCGCTTTCCAGCACAGCCTGTTTTTTGCGATAATCCGCCTTGATATGGGACGCCACAGCGTCCGCCAACGGGCCGGGATCGCTCAGGCCCAGCATGGCAAGCACGGCGTCCTGGGGAATTTTCCTGGCGGCTTTTCCATATTCTTCCATGGCTTCATGCACCGCCCGCACCAAGGCGTCCTTTTCTTCCAGGCGGCTCTGTCTCTCCCGCATTCTGAGCACCCGCACGACGGCGCACGGCCCGGAATCGCGAAAATTCTCCCATTTTGCCCGGTAAAGCCCCTCAAAAAGCACCTTGATGGTGCCGTCGGGCAGGCGCAACATCTGCAATACCCTGCTGACAACCCCTACAGGGCAAAGGTCGTCGTCAGCGGGCTTTTCCAGTTCGGGATTGCGCTGGGCCACAAGAAAAATCTGCCTGTCATAGGAATTCTGCGCCGATTCAATGGCCTTGATCGAGGCCTCGCGCCCCACAAAAAGCGGCATGATGGCCCGGGGAAACATCACCACTTCCCGCAACGGCATCACCGGAAATTCCACAAACACTCCCACATGCTTTATCACAGGCATAACCACACCCCGTCAGGACGCCTTGTCCTCGGCCGCATACCTGTCGCCAACCTCTGTACCGTCGCCGTAAAGCAGCACAGGCTCCTTGCCTTTTTCAATCACGGCGCTGTTGATCAGACATTCGCGCACATTGGGCATGGACGGCAGCTTGAACATTATGTCCAGCATATTTTTTTCAATCACGTTGCGCAGACCGCGCGCGCCCGTCTTGCGTTCAATGGCCTTGGCCGCAATGGCGTTGAGGGCGTTGGGGGTAAAACGCAGCGTCACGTTGTCAAGCTCGAAAAGTTTCTGATACTGCCGCACCAGAGCGTTCTTTGGCTCGGTGAGAATGCGTATCATGTCGGCCTCGTCCAGTTCGTCCACATGGGTAATAATGGGAATGCGCCCGACAAATTCCGGAATCAGGCCAAACTTCACCAGATCCTGCGGGTGTATTTTGTCCAGAAGGTCGGTCATGGACAGCTCGCCGCTTGCCCGCACCCTTGCCCCAAAGCCCATGGAACCTCCGCTCACGCGGGTTTCCACAATCTTGTCCAGCCCCACAAAGGCCCCGCCCACAATAAACAGAATATTGGACGTGTTCAGGCGAATGAATTCCTGCTGCGGATGCTTACGCCCCCCCTTGGGAGGAATATTGGCCTCGGTGCCTTCAATGATTTTCAGAAGGGCCTGCTGCACGCCTTCGCCGGACACGTCGCGGGTGATTGACGGGCCGTCCCCCTTGCGGGAAATTTTGTCTATCTCGTCAATATAGATAATGCCCCTGCTTGCGGCCTCCAGGTTGTGGTCCGCGTTCTGCACAAGCTGGACAAGGATGTTTTCCACATCTTCGCCCACGTACCCGGCCTCGGTAAGCGTGGTGGCGTCGGCAATGGCGAAAGGAACGCGCAGCACCCGGGCGAGCGTTTTGGCCAGCAGGGTTTTGCCGCTCCCCGACGGCCCGACAAGCAGGATGTTGCTTTTGTCCAGTTCCACGTCGTCACCGATGGCGTTGGCGTAAAACACGCGCTTGTAGTGGTTGTGCACCGCCACGGCGAGGATTTTTTTGGCCTCGTGCTGGCCGATGACGTACTCGTCCAGACGGTCCTTGATTTCCTGGGGCGAAAGCAGACGTTCCTCACCCTCGGCCGGACTTTGCAGTTGGTCGCGGGCGATAATCTTGCTGCACTCGTTAATGCACCTGTCACAAATGCTTGCGCCGTCCTGCATGATAAGGTTGCGCACTTCCAGTTCGCTGCGTCCGCAAAAAGAGCAGCGCAGGGGTTCGGCGGGTTTTTTAATTTTGCCCATATGTCATCCGTTTTTTTCTTGCAGCATATCCTGCCGTGAAACCAGCACCCGGTCAATAATGCCAAGTTCCAGGGCCTCCGCGGATGTTAAAAAATTATCGCGTTCCGTGGCCCTGACCACTTCCCCGTACGGACGTTTTGTGTTTTCAGCCAGAATGCTGTTCAGTCTTTCCTTGAGGCGCAGCACTTCCCTGGCGTGAATCTCGATATCCGTAGCCTGACCGTGAAACCCGCCCGAAGGCTGGTGAATCATTATCTGACTGTTGGGCAATGCAAAACGCATGCCTGGAGCGCCGGCCGCAAGCAAAAAAGCCCCCATGCTTGCCGCGCGGCCAATGCAGACCGTGGACACCGGGGAAGAAATGAATTGCATGGTGTCGTACACGGCAAATCCTGCCGTCACCGACCCGCCCGGAGAATTGATGTACAGGCTGATCTCCTTTTCAGGATCCTGGGCTTCCAGAAAAAGCAGTTGCGCGCAGATGAGCGAGGCGACCGTGTCGTTCACCTCGGAGCCGAGCAGCACGATGCGGTCTTTCAGCAGGCGGGAATAGATGTCATAGGCCCGCTCGGAGCGGCCAGTTGTTTCAATAACCATTGGAATTAACGACATTATGGCCTCCCGGACAGCGCCGACGTCTGTTTGCTCAACAACATTTCATTCCCCGGATGCGGCTTCCGGCGCAAGAGCGTCCACTTCCGTAACCCTTGCCTTGTCGTACACCGCGTCCATGGCCTTGTCGGCCAGCAAATGATCCCGCAGGGCGAATATCATGCCCGAGCGCTCATAGCTTTCGCGCAGGGCCTTATAATCATCGCCGCTTTCCCTGCTTGCCTGAAAAATCTGCAAAGCCACTTCCTGCTCGCTCACAGAAAGTCCTTCCTTGTTGGCGATGGCGAGCAGCAGCACCTGGGAGCGCGTTATCCCCTCCGCCTGCGGGAGCAGCTCTCCACGCAAATCCTCATAGCTTTTCCCCAGCGAATCCAGGCTCTTTCCCATGCGCTCCATACGATCTTTACGTTTGGCGATCAGCATGCTCAACTGCGTTTCCACCATGCTTTCGGGCAGAACAAAATCCGTTGTTTTCAAAAGGCGGTCCAGCAGCGCTTTCTGGGCGACGCCCTTGTTCAGGCGGGTGCGGCTTTGAACGTAGCTTTTGGCAATATTTTCCTTAAGCTGGTCAATGCTGTCCACGCCAAGGCTTTTTGCCAGATCGTCGTTGAGTTCGGGCAGTTTGCGCTCCTTGATGGCGTGCACCTTCACCTTCATGGTCACTGTTTTGCCCGCGAGATCCCTGGCGAGAAAGTCTTCGGGAAAACTGATTTCCCCCTCGCCTTCCTGGCCGTACTGTATGGTTTTTACCAAATTTTCAAAGTCTTCGAGGGCCTGGCGTTCCCCCAGGGGCAGATCAAAATTTTCCGCCTTTATGCCTTCCAGCAATTCACCGTTTTCATAGGCGGCAAAATCCAGGCTCACTATCTGGCCGTCAACAGCCGGGCCAACGCCGTCCACCGGCACAATTTGCGCGCGGTCGCGCCTGACGCGCTCAATGACGGCGTCCACTTCCTCGTCTTTTACGACCACTTTTTCCTGGTCAACTTCCAGCCCCTCGTACGCGGGCAGTTCAAAAGCGGGAAGCACCTCAAATTCGATGCTGTAGGCATAGGGGCTGCCGCGCTCAAGCTCGCCCGCGCCGTCCGTATTTATGGCGGACACGGGCGTGACGTCAAGCGCCTGCATGACTTCGTTAAGGTGGGCGTTGATAAGGTTCTGGCGGGCCTCTTCATAAACTTTCTGGCGATAGCGCTTTTCAATAACGGAAGCGGGAACCTTGCCCTTGCGAAATCCGTCCATCTGCACGGAGGTTCTGTACAGGGCGATCGTGCCCAGAATGGCCGCTTCCACTTCCTGCGGGGCGGCGGTGATCATGACCTTTTTTTTAACGGGTGAGAGTTCTTCCACACTATGTTCCACAAGCGGCTCCTTACCAAGTTTTGTGAATGTGTACACGATTTTCCGGAATCAGGCAACCCGCGGGCGCACATTCCGGGGCGATTGATTCCCGGTTTTTTAGAAAAAATCTAAAAAATATGGACGCTGTCGAATTTGTATGGCGTCGCGTATGAAAACGGATGAATTTGTGGCTTGACAAACCGGGCGCGGCAAACAAAAAAGCGGGGTCGTTCGACCCCGCTTTT
The DNA here is from genome assembly GCA_031284485.1 of Desulfovibrio sp. Taxonomy (GTDB): domain Bacteria; phylum Desulfobacterota; class Desulfovibrionia; order Desulfovibrionales; family Desulfovibrionaceae; genus Desulfovibrio. Next base: position 10,703 of record JAISZT010000098.1, on the reverse strand, counting down.
GTTATTCCTGATTCAGACAGAGGCTACACGCCGCTGCTCAGAAGCACCGTCATGGTATCGGATGCGTCGTTCGGGTTTGTGTACGTATAGGCCGTATAGTTCGCCATGTTGTCGGGCAGAGCCTCCTGGCTCGGCGCCCAGCGGTCGTCCAGTTCCACTTTGCCGTCATCCACAGTGATGCCCCAGCTTTGCAGATTGCTCATGCCGGAGATGTCGGAGGAGGCTTTTCCCACCACAAGCACTTCCACATCCTTTATGTCGCCAAGCGCGGCCAGATCTTCGATATCCGTCATGCCCACGAGGAAGTCGACGCCGCTTCCGCCGTCGATTGTTCCGCCCTCGCTGCCGGCGTTGAAGATAATGAGGTCGTTGCCGCCGCCAGCGAGTATCTGGTTGTCCGAACCGAAGTCCGAGATGATGTCGTCGCCTTCGCCGCTGTAGATCACGTTGTCCGATCCGCTCACCGTGATGCGGTCGCTGACGTCCGTGCCGAGGATAAGCATATTGTCGGAATCGCCCGAGTACAGATGCGTCACATCGGACACCGCGTACATATGGCCGTCGCCGGCTATGCCTATCTCAAAGCTGTCGGTAGCGTCCGCGCCTTCCGCATCCGTCACCGTGACGGTGAAGGTCTCCGTCAGGCCACCGCTGTCGCTGGAAGCCAGTTCGCGCAGCGTGTCCAGATCCGGATCCAGCGTATAGGTGTAGGAGCCGTCGTCATTCCAGGTAAGGGAGCCGTACTCACCGGCGACCGTGTGCGAACCGTCCCCGTTTTCGACAACAGCGCCCGCGCCCGTGATCACAACTGTGGTCAGCAGGGCGCCAACCGATGTTTCCGTGTCGCCGGGGGCAATGAACAACTGGCCTTCCAGGGGCGGGGGTACCGACAAGTCATCGCCGTCGTCCGGAATAACGGAAGCGGCGCTGACCTTAAGGATTCCGTCTGCGGCCGAAGCAAAGCTCACGTCCACTGTGGGGGCGTCGTTGACGGAGGTCACGTTGAACGTCACCTGCTGAGAGGTAAACCCGCCGTGCCCGTCCGCCACCTTGATGGTGAAGACGTCCTGCTGGTCTGTTCCTGTGCCGAGCTTGGGATCGACCGTGTAGACAAGCTGCCCGTTCACCACGCTCAGGGTGCCGTACTCGCCCGCAAGGCTGCCGGAACCGGAGGTGCCCTTGTTGTCGCTGGCAAGGGTGATGACAAAGTCAGTGTCGTTGGTGTCAACGTCCGTGATGGCGTAGTTCAGCGTAACCTTGGGCGACGCATTTTCGTCCACAGCCACTTCTTGCGTGTCGATCCAGCTCACGTCGACCGGATTTGTCAGGGTGAGCACCGGATCGTCGTTGCTGCCGACGACCTTGACAGTGACCTGCCTATCCGTATAGCCGCCGTTACTGTCCTCCACACGGATGGTGAAGGTTTCCGTATAGCTGACACCCGCGCCCAGGCTGTCCGCCCTGGCGTTGTCCAGGGTGTAGGTGTATTCCACCTTGCCCGTGTCGGGGTCGTAACCGGTGACCAGGCGGCCATACGCGCCGTTGTCGTTGCCTACCGTAACTCTCAGGTCAGCCAGCGCGTCGTCGGCATCCGTCACAAGGAAGGAGCCGGAGCTGGTGTAGCTACCGCTGTCTTCAGTGACAGCCGCCATCTGCTGCTCGGCGCTGATCACCGGAGTGTCGTTGGTGCCCCTGACGGTGAAAGTGACTGTCTGGTCAACCGCGTTGCCGGTGGAATCCGTTACCGTTACGGTAAAGGTTTCCGTGACTGTATCCCCGGCCTTGAGAGCCTGCACGGCGCCGGTCTGGGAGAGGTTGTAGACAATCTGGCCGTTCACATAGGACACCGTGCCGTACTGACCGACAAGGCTGGTGCCGCCGGAGTTGTCGCCGCTGTCCGTAATCTTCACTGTGAAGGTGTCGCTGGCGTCCGGATCCACAACCGTCAGAAGCAGGGATACCTTTGTGGCGCCGGTTTCGTGGTTGACAGCCGTCAGGGTTGCCGCGCCGGTGAGCGTCACCACAGGGGCGTCGGCCTGGCCCGTAACCGTTACGGTCAGGGTGTCGCCGGCGCTGTATGCCGCGCCGTCATAGGCTCTGACCACAAAGTCGTCGGCTGCTGTCACGCCTTCCTGCAAGTCGCCCTTGGGCACATACTTGTTTGCGCCGTTGGCGCTGTTGTAGTACAGGGTGCCGTGGTCGCCGACAACCTTGTCCGTGTAGCCGTTGCCCACGGCGGTTGCCGCCTTTTCAGCGCTGCTGAGGGCAGTGTGGCCGACAACATCAAAGGAAACAACGTCAGGCGTATTCAGTTTGTCCACATCCGCGCCGGTGAAGTTTGTGCCCACAACCTCGCCGCCTGCCTCTGTAACGGAGAAGTCCGTCACCGCGTCAAGCGTCGGGGCGTCGTTCACGCCGTTCACCGTCACCTTGACGACCTGGGGCACAACATTGCCGTGGCCGTCGTTCACCAGGATGGTGAAGGTTTCCGTCGGCTTGGCGTTGCGGCCAAGGCTGTCCGCCTTGTCGTTGTCCAGCTCGTAGTGGTAGGAGAGCTTGCCGGTGGCGGCGTCGTAGCCGTCAATAATCAGCTCGCCGTACACGCCTTCACCGTTGTCTTTGACGCTGAAGCTGCTGACGTCAAGGGCGTCGTCCACGTCCTTCACGGTCATGGTTCCCGTGGCCGAACTGGTGATCGGCGAGGTGTTGCTTTCCGTGGCGGACAGGGCGGTCACGCCGGTGATGTTCGGCAGATCGTTCACGCCTTCAATGGCGAAGTCCAGATTCTTCGGATCGCTGGTCGCGCCGTACTGGTCTCTCGCCACCACCTGGAAGACGTCGTGCAGCGTGTTGTCCACGTTCGCGCCCTGCACCTTGGCATTGTGCAGATCATAGGTGTAGGAGCCGTCCGGGTTCAGGGTCAGGGTGCCGTAGTTGCCTTCCCATGTGGTGGGGCCGGTCTTTACGCCGCCCTCGACATAGAATTGCAGGCTGGCGTCCGTGTCCGCGTCCGTGGCCGTGAGATTGCCGGTCACTTGCGCGTTGCCGTCTTCAACAAGACCGGACACTGTTACGGCGTTTATCCCGGGCGTGGAGTTCGTGCCCGTGATGGTGACGACGACAGTGTCGTGGGCGGAGTTGTTCGCCTGATCCGCGTTCACCCACACCGGGGCCTCAACCTTGATCTGTTCGCCCACGTTCAGGTGTTCAATATTTTCGTTCGGGATGAACGAGTACTCGCCGCTGACAGGGTCAATGACAAACTTGCCGACAATCTCCCCATTCACGCTGCCGCCGATCGCTATGGCGGGCAATTCCGTGACGGGGTTGTCGGCCCCGTCCAGACCGAAGCTGAAGTGGAAGTTGTTTTCGGCCGTGTCCTTCGCGTCCACATCCGTGGCAAAGGCCTTGCCGTCCACTTTCGTCTGGCCTTCCACAAAGTCAAGGGACTTGCCGCCGCCGTACTCCTGGCCGTCCGCGCTCAACAGGTGCAGCTCGGGCGCGTCTTCCGTGCCTTTGATATCCACCGTGATGGGGATGGAGGTTACGCCGCCGTTGCCGTCGTCCGCCTTGATCCAGAAGGTATCCTCAAGCTGTGCGTCTCCTTTCAGGCCCTGCACATCGCTTCTTTCATTGTTCAGGCGATATTCGTACGTGCCGTCCGGCTTGATGAACAGGGTGCCGTACTGGCCTATGGCGTAGGAATTGCCCGCCGTGGCGCCGTCGCCGGCGCTGACCGAAAGGTGCACCTCGTCGCCGTCGTTATCGGAGAAGCGCGTCAGGTCAATAGAGCCTTGCGCGACGACGAAATCGCCCTGGGTGAAGACGTCCTCCGTAACCGCAAGGTTGACAAGCGCCGGTCCCGTATAGTCGGGAGCCGTGTTCAGGCCCGTAACCCTGACGGTGAGGGTGGCCGTGTCCGTGAGCCGGCCCACAACATTGCCGTCCGCGTCCTCGTAGCCGTTGTCCGTCACCGTGACTTCGAAGACTTCATCGTGTTCGCCGCGCGGCACGTTGACACCCGACCTGATCGTGTAGTCGTAGGTACCGTCGGGGTTGACTGTCAGATCGCCGTACCGGCCGTGAATGACGTTGCCGTTGGCGGCGTCAAGGTTCTGACCGCCCGCGGGCGCGCCCACGCCGTAGGTGAGTTCGTCGTTGTCGCCCTTGTCCACATCCTGCGCCGACAGTTTGCCGCTGACGGTTTGCGCGGTATGCCCGGCTTCGTCCTCCGTAACCTGGTTATTGTACTCGTCCTTGTCAAAGTCCGGCCTGTCCGCCGTGCCCTGGACGGCAAGGGATATCTGCGCGCTTCCGCCGTAGACGCTGCCGACCGTAGGCGGAACAAGCTCCACCGAGTCCGCGCCGTCCATGCCTTGCACAAGGTCGGTCGAATTGTTCAGGGTGAACGTCCAGTCGCCGGTCAAGGGGTTGATGGTGAAAGTGCCGTACACGTTGCCGTCGGCGTCCTTGCCTTCCACGGTCTGCACGTGCCTGCCGCCTTCTTCGATGAAGAAGTAGCCCGAGCTGCCTCCGATATGGCCGCCGGCCGTCACATGGCTGCCGCCGTGGGCGTCCACGTTGCCGTAGTCTTCAACAACAACCCGCGCACCGTCGTCCGTGAGGGTAGTGCTGCCGTCGCCGCCGGTGCCGCCGGTGCCCGTATCCCACCGATCGTGCTGGGCAATGTTTACGGTGATGTCCTTGGGATCGGAATAGGCCCCTTCGGCGTCGCGCGCGTACACCGTGAAGGTGTCGCTCATGCCTTGCGGGGTCTTGCCGTCCGCGCCGTAGTTTCCGTCGTCAAAGACGTTGAAGGTATAGGTGTATTCGCCTGTTTCGGCGTTAATGGTCACCGAGCCGTGAGCCAGAATAAGGGTCTGCACCTGCTGGCCGCTTTGGTCGATAAAGCAGAAGGACACTTCGGACTGCGCCGTATCGCCTGTGACGCCGCGATCACCGGTAACATCGGGGTTGGTGCTTGCGCCCTTCTCGTAGCTGATGTTGTCGGCGTCCGTGGCCACAACGCTTCCCCTGGCCGTCCAGTTTTCAATGGAGTGATTGTCAGCAGCCACGCCCAGGGTCACGTTTACGGCGGCCGTCAGCACGGGCCGGTCGTTGGTGCCATGCACCGTGACGCTGATGGTGCTGTGCCCTTCAAGCCCGCGGTCGTCCGTAACAAAGACAGGGACGCTGATGCCCAGGCTTTCGCCCGGCTTCAGGGCGTTGATCGCGTCGGCGTTCTGGTTCAGTTCAAACGTGTATTCGCCTGTGTTCGGATTCAGATAGGTTGTGCCGTAGTCGGTTGTGACGGTTTCCCAGCCGCTATACTGGCTGTTCGCGCCCACTACTGTTACGCCGGTGCCGGTCAGGTGATAACCGCCCGCGTCGGAAATATGGCCCGCGTCGACGGAGGCGCTGGTCAGTGTGCCGGAAACGATGTCGGGATTGTCGTCATCCGCATTCGGCACCCATTTGCCGTCCGCATTCTGCACCAGGCCTGAAAGCGCGCCGTCTTCGATCAGGACGGATTTTTCTTCGTTCAAGACGGGCGCGTCTTCCGTGCCGCTCAACCTGAAGGTGATTTCCTTTTCAGAGTACGCGCCCTGCGGGTCGGTAACGCGCACAGTGACCGTAATGTCAATATACTCGTCCTCCACCTCGTCTCCCTGGCGTCTCAGGGCTTCGCGTCCCGCGTCGTTCAACTGGAAGGTGTAGCTTCCGTCCTTGTGGACTTCAAAGGTTCCGTAGCCCGGCACTTCAACAAAACTGCTCAGGTTGCCGTCCGCGTCCACAGCGCTGACGGAAAGGTTGTAGCCTCCGTCTTCGGATGAGCCGACATGCCCGGTGTCAATGTCCGAGGTCGCTATCCTGCCGCTGAAAGCGCCGCCGGCCGAAACCTGCGCGGCATCGGTCGAGTCGAGGAGAATGGGCGAGATGACGTCAATTGTCGGGCGGTCGTTCGTGCCCACAATGGTGATGTTGACGGGGTGTTCCACTTCATCGCCGTACTGGTTGGCCACCTTGACGCTGAAGTCGTCCTGCGCGGTTTTCTGTCTGTCCAGCGCGTTTACCGCCGGGTCGTCGTTGTCCAGCGTGTACACATAATGGTAGGAGCCGTCGACGTTTTGGGTGATGACCACGGTGCCGTGATCCGTGACAATGGTCAGGGGGTCGCTGCCCAGTTCGTGCCAGTCGCCGTCCTTGCCCTGCACGGAATAGGTGAGTTGCTCGCCGCTGTCGATGTCATCCGCCCTGATGTCGCCCGAAGCCGTGGCCCTGCCATCGTAGTTCGTGTTGCCGGGGGCGACGCCCGCTTCAATGACCGTCTGGCTGGGGTTGAGGGCGGAGAGGTCAAACCTGCTGTCGTCGTCCGTGCCGGCCACGTTCACCACAAGGGGCTGTTCCACCCAGGCGCCGTTGGCGTCGCGCACCATGACGGTGAACACTTCCTGCGCGGGCTCGCCGGCAGGCAGGTTCTGGGCCTTGGTATTGTCCAGTATGTACGTCCATTCGCCCTGACCGTTACCGGCCCCGCGATCGTAGTACAGCGTGCCGTAATTGCCTTCAATTTCAATGTGGTTGTCGCTGCTTTGCGCGGCCAGATCCGTCTTGTGCGTCGTCTTGCCGTCGGCGTCGGTAAAGCTGATCCGGACGTCGTGCCCGGCCTGCATGTCCTTCACGTCGACATCGGCCCACTCTATTGTGCCGCCGACAGTCTGCAAGCCGTCTTCCGTGACGGTCATCTCGTTTTTCGAGATCTCCTCATTGCCGTCAATGTCGTTATACCCGACAGTCAGCGTGGGCCGGTCGTTTGTGCCTGTTACCGTGACGGTGATCGGTTTTTCAGCGGTAGCGCCGTGCTCGTCCGTCACTGTGGCCGTAAAGGTCAGGGTGACCGATTCGCCCTCGGCCAGTTTGTCGGCCGCTCCGTCATTGAGCGTGAACGTCCACTCGCCGTTGCTTTCCATGCGCAACGTGCCGAGGCCGGCGCCTATTTCCTGGCCGAAAACGCTGTTTTCCGAAACAGTCGCCTGATCGGAACCGAGTTCCTGAACGATGTTGCCCACGTCTTTTGCGTCGCCCTTGGCTATGAGGCCAAAGACAAGGTCGGATCCCGCGATATTGTCGCTGTCCTTGTCCGCGTCCGTGGCGGTCAGTTTGCCTGTGACGGCCAGCACGGGCAACTGCTCCGCATTTTCGCCCGGATCGCCGAAGTCGCCCTTGCCGGCCTTGAACACGCCGGATTCCCGCACCGTGCCGGAGGCCGCGCTGCCGGTGAACACGGGGGTGTCGTTGGTGCCTTCAATGGTTGTGTGGACGGTGTGCTTCACCACGCCGCCGCTGCCGTCGCCGACCGCGATGACATAGTCTTTTTCAACCAACTCGCCTTCGCTCAGGGAGTTCGCCTTGTTGTTGTCAAGGGCGTATGTGTAATTGTAGGTGGTGACGCCGTCCGCTGCCTTTACGCCGGTAACGGTAATGGCGCCGTAGTCCGTAGTGAATTTGTACGTGGTGGTGGCGCCGCTTGTGCTGACGCTGTTTGGGGCATTGTCGTTCAGTGTCAGGGTTACCGTGTCGTTCTTGTCAAGGTCCAGCACCTTGAAGGCCTCGGTGGCGTCAGAGCTGTCGGAGGCTTTGCCGGCCACCGCCCGGTTGGCCGCGTAGCCGGACGATCCTGTCCCGCCGTGCGCCGCGTCGCCCACGCCCGTTTCCTTGAGGGAGAGGGCGCCTTCCGTGCCGCCGCCCACCTGTACCGGGTCGTCGTCCTTGCCGGTAAGGGTGATGTCGATGCCCTGGGTAAGGGATGTCGCGCCGTGAACGTCCGTGGCGGACACGTCAAAGTGCTCCCTGAAAGTTTCGTTTTCGCGCAGCCCTTCAATTTTCAACACCTGTTCGCCGTTGCGGTTTTCGAAGTCCAGCTCGTACTTATAGGTGCCGTCGGGATGAACGGTCAACGTGCCGTACTGTCCCTGGTAGGAAACGTCTCCGCCATGGGAACCCGACTGCGTCGGGCCGTTGGCCCCGGCGATGTTGTAGGAGAAGTTGGCGTCGGTGTCGTCATTTCCCTGAACATACACGCCGTCGCTGTCCACATCGGCCACGCTGAAGCTGCCGGTGATGAATGTCTGCCCGCCCGCGTCAACCTCGCCTTCGTCAAATTTCGCTTCCGGGTTTGTGAGGATGAGCACGGGTTGGTCGTTGGTGCCCTGCACCTCAATGGTGACTTTCTGCTCCACGTCGGCGCCGATACCGTCGCCCACGGTGAAGGTCAGTTCATATTCCAGCTTGTCGCCCTGCTTCAGGAAATCCGCCCCGCCTTCGTTCAAGGTGAAGGTGTAGGAATATTCGGTGTCGTGGTCGCCAGCCTTATGGGCGGTTACAGTGAGTTGGCCGATAACCTGGGGCTGCCCGGTCAGTGGGTTGATGGCGGTGACGTCATACAGCCCGATTTGCCCTTCCGTAACCTCGCTGCCAGCGGAAATCAATTCGAATTCCGTATCGCCCTGCTTGTCGGCAAACATTACCGAAAGGAAACGGTCGTCGTTCGCGTCCGGGTCATGCACGGTGAATTTGCCGGTCTGTGACGCTACGCCCAAGGTGGACTCAGTGCCCGTGGCGGCCCCGACGTGCGCAACGGTGTCGTGCCCGTAGCCCGCTTCCTTCAACACGACGGCGGTAGCCAGGCCGTTGGTGACGCTGACCTGGTCGTTTGCGCCGTGGATAGTGATGGTGACCTTGCCGTGAGCCTGGTCGCCGTCTTCATCATAATAGGTGTAGTTGAATGTCTCTTCCCGAGTCTCCCCGGCGCGCAGTTCCTGCACGGCCTCGTTGTCGAGCGTGTAGGTGTATTCGGGCCGGCCCATGCCGTTGGTGATCGCAAAATCGCCGTAGGTTCCGGCGTGGCCGTCTTCCAGCCCCTGGTTGTTGTCCCAGGTAAAGGTGTGCTGCTGCGCCGTGCCATCGCCGAGTTCGGAACCCTCAAGGGCGTTGCCGCTGATCACTGTCGGCCCCTGGCCGTCGACAACAACGGGATGCCCGTCGTCGTCCCGATAAAGGCTGCCGTCGTCGTTCACCTGATAGACGGTGCCGTCTTCATAAACATCGTGCTGGAAAGACTCCACCGAGGGGCGTTCCTCATCGCCCGTGATGTCTATGGTGATGCTCTGGGCGTGGTTCGCGCCGTGGGCGTCGACGACAGTCAGGGTGAACACTTCGCTGTAGCTGTCGCCACTGTTCAGGTCGTCCACCAGCATACGCTTCTCCAGGCCGGCCGGCGCCTGCCCTTCATCATATTTGGGATACAGGTCGTATCGGTATTCGCCGGTTTCCAGATTCACCGTGAGGGACCCGTATTTGCCGTCAATGGTGACGGATTGCCCGGGTTCGCCCACCTCAAGGGCCGAGTCCGTTTGCGGCACGTTACTGATCCTGCCTGTGCCGGAATGGGCAAGCACAAAGCTGAAGTTGCCCGCGCCGGAGCCGTCAGCGGCGTCGTACGCGCCGTCCGCGTCCGGATCCGTGATGTTAAAACTGCCGGCAAAGCCCTTGTTGTTGTATATCTCGCTGCCCTCGTTGTCGGTAAAGGCGAAGGTGATCTTGCCCTGATCGTCGGCGCCCGCAAGGGAAAGCGTCGGCATGTCGTTGGTGCCGTGGACGTTGATGGTCATATCGGCTGTGGTGGAGACGCCTGCCTTGTCCGTGACGCTCAGCTTGAAGGTTTCTTTTTCCTGCTGGCCTTCGTTCAGGCCGTTTGCCCGATCGTCCAGTTCATAATGGTATTCGCCGGTCTCAAGGTTCATGTACAGGGTGCCGTAGTCGCCTTGCACCGTGGCGGTGATGCCGTCAGACGCAACAACGGCACCCTCCAGAGTGAGATTCCCAAGCTCGTCGCCGTCCTCCGCGTCGGAAAATTTGACCGTGCCCGAGGCGACAATTTTGTGCTGCCCAGAGGCCACGCCTCCGTCCTCGGTTGGCGTGTTTTCTTTCGGCTCCACCTTGTCGCGGTTATCCCCGTCCGCATACACGCCCTCTTCCTTGACGCTTCCGCCGGTGCCGTCGCCGCCGTCGACAATGGTGATGACGGGCGCGTCGTTCACGTTCTGAATGGTGAGGGTCAGGTTGGCTTTGGCCGTGTCCCCGTCCGCGTCCGTCACGGTGTAGGGGATGGTGATCACGTGGTCGCCGCTTGTCGGCTCATAGTCCGTATTGGATACAAAGGTGTAGCCGCCGTCCGCTTCCAGCGTCAGGGTGCCGACCGTTCCGCCCTCCGCGTCCACCACGTTGTAGACGCCAGGAACGCCGGTTTCCGCCAGGCCGTATTCGCCATCGGCATCGCCGGTCTGCCATGTCACGGGGGTCGCGTTGGCGTCCGCGCCCACAAGATCCGCGCCGGCCGAGGAGTCGCCCTTCGTCCCGCCGCTGACGTCGATGTCCTTGCCGTCCGTCACGTTGCCGGTGACGGTGGTGGCCACGTTGGTGCCGTCTTCTTCTTCCACGGTAAAGACCACGGCGTCGTTTGCCGCGATGGGCCTGTCGTCCTCAATGGCGATGACCAGCGGGTGGGAGGCGGAGTCGCCGTCGCTGTCCGTAACGGTGATGGTGAATTCGTCCTTGCCGTAATCGGCGGTTTCCGCGCCGGTATTGTCGTAAGGCTTGGTCAGCTCGTAGGTATAGTTGACCGTGTACACGCCGTCCTCATC
>JAISZT010000074.1 GCA_031284485.1 Desulfovibrio sp. | reverse complement strand
TCCTAAAAATGCTGCCACGGAAATAAAATTGTCACTGCTTTTCTGGGTGATTATGCCATAAAAGTTATAGGCTGGCTCAATGGCTTTGCCGATGACGGTGTTCACCACCGAAGAAGTGTCCTGCATACCGGCTTTTTGTAAAGGCTTCACCATAGCTGTCAGCAGATGCCACCAGCAGCGCATTACCGCTTTCCCTTCGTAAACGTTTTTATGCCGCGCCGTCACCTCGTCAAGATTGTTATGGTAGGTTGAGGAGGCATCGGCAATGACGGCCATCAACAGCGTATACAAGTCCCCCTGACAACGCAGGGCAGCCCCGGACAGAACGGCTTGCAGTCCCTGTTCTTCCAGAAGCTTTATTGCCGTATCCCGAATGTTGTCATTTGGCAGAACAAGTTCCAGATCAATTTTTTGGCCCTGAATCGTGGCGGCGGCAGCCTCTACGCTGTTTTTGCCGCGCCGACTCGGATCAAAAAAATTCGACGAGCTTTTGGAGAGTGTATTAAAAAGATAATCGGCATAGACCAACCCGTTTACAGAGCTTACCCCGGCCTGATAGGAGGGAAAGACAGGCGTGAAAAGACCCCAGAGCGTTATAGCAAAAAAAACAAGCAGCAACAGCCCTCTGGTAAAACATCTTCCCTTGCGAATTAACATGTTACGCCCCTGACCTTAATTTACTAAAGTTTTTAATAAATTTTCCAACAACCCATATGCCGAAAATTGCTACAACACACCAGAACGTGATGTTGCCTACAAATTCTATGGAATCCACCAGATTGGCGGGTAGCGCGACATATTCAAGTTCAGTCAATTTTTTCGGCAGAGTGGACGCCCTGTTGATAAAACCCGTCAGGATGGACAGGGCGTAGAAACCGCGAATATGGGCGTCTTCCACAACTTTTGTGACCAGGGCTCCTATCTGTATCCCGAGCAGGGATCCGAGAAGCATGCCGAGCGCCAGGGTATAAAATACATAGCCGTTGATAACGTAGCCACTGATTGAGGCATAACCGGCAGTGAAAATAATTTGCAGTATGTCTGTTCCCACTGTTGTCATAGCGGAGACGCCGAAGACGTAGACAAACATGGGAAAGGTGACAAATCCGCCCCCAACGCCCATAATTGCGGCAAGCATGCCCACTATGAAGCCGCCGCCGGCTATGACAAAGGCGGATATCCGGCGCGGCCCGGAGGGAAGCGTCAAATCAAAGGGTATCATGGGCGGAATATTCAGGCTCTGCATGGCGGCCGGCAGACGCGCGCTTTTTACGGATGCCGCCCCACTTCCGATGGCCACGTGTTTTTTTATGGATTTCAGGTAGTCGAAAAGAGCGTAAAAGCCCAAAAAACCCAAAAGTACGGCATAAATTGTGCTGATAAAAAGTTCTGACAACAACGGGTCAGCCCGAAATATGCTCAGGTTGATCGACCCGCCGACAGTGGAGCCTATTATGGCGCCGGCCAGGAAGGCAATGGCCAGGGGCACAGACACGTTCCCGAGTTTTTTGTGAACCACCGTACCCATGATGGCTTTGGCAAAAATGTGGAAAAGATCTGTCCCTACGGCAAGAATCCCCTTGATTCCTGCGGCCATGAGCGCCGGAGTGATGATGAAGCCGCCGCCGGCCCCGATGCATCCGGTGATCAGGCCTGCAATCAGTCCGATGAAAATTGAAACGAAAAAGGCATTGTCTGAATAAAATGCTGGAGCATAAGCCGTCTTGCCTCCCAAAATATCCACATCAGCCGCCTGCGCCAAGGGTATGACGATAAGAGGAAGACATGCGAGCAGAAGCCATATCAATCGGTTACGGTTGTGTATGATATTGAAAGAGACTTCACGTTCCCACCTTGCCTGCGCTCTCGCTCCTTCCATCAGCCACTCGCCGACCTGTCGCAGTGTTCCCATGCTTTCGCCATACCTCCGTGTTAAAGTGCTCGTGACAGATTGCAGAAAATAATTTCCCTCCAATTTTCCACATTTTTGTAATATTATATGGAAAAAGCAGCCGAAAAAGCTGCCTGCGGGCGTCAGCGCCACGTCCGAGAGAAATAGCTCATCAATAGTAAATATATCATAAATCTGTCGAGAAATGTCAATAAAAAAATGCTGCATCATATACCGGCATGTATAAAAATACGGCGCGGGCATTCAGAAAGACGAAAAAAAAAAGCTCAATCAAGACTTGACTATCAGTTATGATTGAACCTTGTGCGTGGGGAAAAAATTTCAGGCATTCACAGAATACGTCATTGCCCCTGCCCGGTCTGTTTTTTTGACTTTACGGCAATCCAGGCGTCTGCGGCTTTATCCGCATCCTGTGCCTGCTTTGCGGAAAGCTTTCCCTGCAGTTCGTTCACGACGGCCGCAAGGCCATCCGCATTCATCCCCGCTTTCCGGGCGACAAGGTACCAGCGCAACGCCAACTCCGGGTCAACCTTGCCGCCCACGCCATCTTTAAGCATGGCGGCCAGGGTAAGAATCGCCTGGGCATGGCCGGTTTCAGCGGCTTTGGCAAGCCAGGATCGGGCTTTTTCCGGATCGGCCTTACGGCCATACAAGCCTGCGCGCAAAATTTGTCCCAAGTCGTTCATCGCGGCGCTTTCTCCGGCCTCAGCCGCTTTGATCAAAAAATCAAATCCTTTGTCCACGTCTTTGGGTACGCCGCGCCCGTTCAGGTATAAGTCCGCCATCTTGTGCCGCGCCGGGGCATAGCCCAGAGAAGCGGATTTTTCATAAGCCGCCACCGCCTTGCCCATGTCCGCCGTCGCGCCCATGCCGATCTCCCGGCATACGCCCAGACGCATGTAGGCTTCCTTTTCTCCGGCATCGGCGGCTCTGGCGTACCATTCAAGGGCTTTGGTAAAATTTCGCGGAACACCGAGGCCCTGCTCGTACAAAGAACCAACGGAGATCATGGCTTGCGGTTGACCATTCTCCGCGTTCACCAACATGGAGGCAAACAGGGCCTCGGCGCTGATTATCCTTTGTCCGCCGGTCTTCGGAGCGTCCGGCGCGGCAGTTGCAGTTTGTTCGCCGGTGCCCGGGGCAGTTGACGCGGTGGCTGTAGCTGGCTTACCGGTCTTCGGGACGTTTGACGCAGGGGCAGTTCGCTTCTGTTGCTGCGCGGGCTGGGCCGCGAAGCATGAAAAGGCCTGGATCATGAGGCAGGACGCGAAACAGAGGATAAAAAACGCCGCGCGCACCGCTGATCGCGTATGTTCAAATCCAAAAAAATTCCACATAATCAAAACTCCCAACGTATTTGCAGGTTGCGGGTCAGGCCCGCCCGTTTGCCCGTACTTAAGCAGATATATAAAAAATCGGCGCAGCGCAACTTTGTGGATGGTATGTCGCAAGGCTTATGCCGGATGAATCACTGCCAGGCCAACACCCTCTTTAATCGTCGGCGCAAGATTGACGCAATGACGCCTGGCGGCTATATTCCCACAGTTTTACGACAGCATCGGGCCGCTGCTCGTCATTTCACTGCCTGCGGGAAAAAAATATGCCAAAACGTACTGACATACATAAAATTCTTGTTATAGGAGCAGGGCCGATCATTATCGGCCAGGGGTGCGAATTCGACTATTCAGGTTCCCAGGCGGTCAAGGCTCTTCGGGAAGAGGGCTATCAGGTGGTGCTGGTCAATTCCAACCCGGCCACAATAATGACGGACCCGCAACTGGCCGATGCTACCTATATAGAACCAATTGAACAAGCCACCCTGGCGGCCATCATACGCAAAGAAAAACCGGACGCCGTTCTGCCCACTCTGGGTGGACAGACTGCCCTGAACGCCGCCCTCAGTCTTGCCCGAAGCGGCGTTTTGACCGAATGCAACGTTGAAATGATCGGCGCGCGGGCTGAAGTGATAGAAAAAGCCGAAAGCCGGGAACTTTTTCGTCGGGCAATGGAGCGCATTGGATTGACCGTGCCTGCCAGCGGCATTGCCCACAATATGGACGAAGTGCGGCGGCTTGCCGACACTCTGCCCTTTCCCCTGATTGTGCGTCCGGCGTTCACGCTGGGCGGCTCCGGCGGCGGTATGGCCTACAACCTTGAGGATTTGCTTGAAGTTGCCGCGCGAGGCCTGGCGGCAAGCCCCACGTCTGAAGTGATGATTGAGCAGAGTGTGCTCGGCTGGAAAGAATTTGAAATGGAAGTGATGCGCGACAAAAAAGACAATTGCGTGATCGTCTGCTCCATTGAAAATCTTGATCCCATGGGGGTGCATACCGGGGACTCTATCACCGTCGCTCCTGCCCAGACGCTTTCCGACGTTGAATACCAGAAGATGCGCAACGCGTCATTGGCGATCATGCGTGAAATCGGCGTGGAAACGGGAGGCAGCAACGTGCAGTTCGGCGTCAATCCGGAAAACGGCGAAATGGTGGTTATTGAAATGAACCCGCGCGTTTCTCGTTCCTCGGCTCTGGCTTCAAAAGCGACAGGATTTCCCATCGCCAAAATCGCGGCAAAACTGGCTGTCGGTTATACCCTGGACGAACTGCGCAATGATATTACCCGCGAAACAGCCGCCAGTTTTGAACCCGCCATTGACTACTGCGTCATAAAAGTTCCGCGTTTCACCTTTGAAAAATTTCCCGGCGCTGCGGACGAACTCACAACATCCATGAAAAGCGTCGGCGAAGCCATGAGCATAGGCCGCACATTCAAGGAAGCTCTGCAAAAAGGGCTGCGCTCCATGGAAATCGGCGCGCCGGGCCTGGGTTTTGATTTTCGCGCCGAACTGCCTGCCAGACATACATTGCTTGAAGCGTTGAGCCGCCCCAACTCGCGACGCATGTTCGCCCTGCGTCAGGCTCTGCTTGCCGGCGTCAGTGAAGAGGAAATTTTTGCCGCCTCAGCCATTGACCCGTGGTTTATCCGTCAAATTAAAGACATTGTGGATATGGAAGCCCGCATACTGAATTTCGGCATGGCAAACGACATGACCTCCTCCAATGAAGAATTGTCCGTCATTCTGCGTGAGGCAAAAGAATACGGCTTTTCGGATCGCCAGCTTGCCCAAATGTGGAAACGCCCTGACAGCGACATCCGGCGTCTGCGCAAAGAAATGCGCATAGAGCCGACATATTATCTTGTCGACACCTGCGCCGCCGAATTTGAGGCTTACACCCCCTACTATTATTCCACCTATGAGTCCGGGGATGAACTGGTCGTCAACAAGACGCGCAAAGTGCTGATTCTGGGCGGCGGCCCCAACCGCATCGGTCAGGGGATTGAATTTGACTATTGCTGCTGTCATGCCTCCTTTGCTTTGCGTGACGCGAATATTACGGCCATCATGGTCAATTCGAACCCGGAAACCGTTTCCACCGATTACGACACTTCCGACCGCCTTTATTTTGAGCCGCTCACCTTTGAAGACGTCATGAACATTGTGGAAAAAGAACAGCCTGAAGGCGTTATCGTCCAGTTTGGCGGGCAGACGCCCCTCAATCTGGCTGTCCCGTTGATGCGCGCGGGCGTACCCATACTGGGCACGTCGCCTGACGCCATAGACCGCGCCGAAGATCGCGAGCGTTTCCAGGCGTTGATCCGTAAACTTGATCTGTTGCAACCCCAAAACGGCATGGCGGTTGATCTGGGGCAGGCGCTGGAAGTGGCGCGGCGTGTTTCCTACCCCGTGGTTGTGCGCCCGAGCTATGTGCTGGGCGGCCGAGCCATGTCCGTGGTGTATGACGATGAAGAACTGACCGCCTATTTTAACGAACATGTTCCGAACAAACCGGAACATCCCATCCTGATAGATAAATTCCTTGAGCACGCCATTGAAATTGACGTTGACGCGCTTTCGGACGGCAATGACGTATATCTAGCAGGAATAATGGAACATATTGAGGAAGCAGGCATACATTCCGGCGACTCGGCCTGCGTATTGCCCTCGCAGTCCATTTCCTATGATCATGTGGAGCGCATTGCCGCTCAGGCCGAAGCTCTGGCGCGGGAACTCAAGGTGCTGGGGTTGATGAATATCCAGTTTGCCATAAAGGGCGACGACCTCTATATTCTGGAGGTCAACCCGCGCGCCTCGCGCACCGCCCCCTTTGTTTCCAAAGCCACCGGCGTACCCCTGCCCTATCTTGCCACTCAGGTCATGCTGGGCAAAACACTTGAAGAACTGGATCCGTGGAGCATGCGCCGGGGCGGTTTTACCTGCGTCAAGGAAGCGGTCATGCCTTTTCACCGTTTTCCCGGTGTGGATATTCTGCTCGGACCGGAAATGCACTCCACCGGCGAAGTCATGGGCATGGGGTCAAACTTTGCCGAAGCCTTTCTCAAAAGCCAGATGGGGGCCGGACAGATATTGCCCCAGAACGGCAAAATTTTTCTGTCCGTCAACGACCGCGATAAACCCTTTCTGCCGAAAGTAGGCGCCATGTTCGCCGGACTTGGCTTTGAGCTTCTGGCAACCAGCGGCACGGCAAGTATGCTTGCGGGGCACGGGCTTACGGTGAAAACAGTACGCAAGGTGTACGAAGGGCGACCCAATATAGTGGATTTACTGATCAATCATGAAGTCGCGCTGGTGGTCAACACCGCATCGGGTAAAAACACCGCGCGGGACTCCAAGGCTATACGTCGCGCGGCACTTACCTACAATGTGCCCTACTGCACCACTATCGCCGGCGCAAAGGCCACGGCGACGGCCATAGGCGCACGCAGGGACGTTATTCATGTGGAAAGTTTGCAGGAATATTATGCACGGGACTCACGAGGTTAGATTATGAAAGCGTTGCTCACGCTGGAAGACGGATTTTGCCTGTCCGGAAAATCCTTTACCGGTGACTTTGAAACCGGCGGCGAGGTTATTTTCAATACCGGCATGACCGGCTATCAGGAAGTTCTGACAGACCCCTCCTATTACGGACAAATGGTGTGCATGACCTGGCCGCTGATCGGCAATTACGGCGTCAACCCGGCGGACATGGAATCAGGCCGCATCCATCTGCGCGCCCTGCTGGTCAAGGAATGCTGCAAAAAACCCTCGAACTGGCGCTCCACATCCTCCCTGCCCGAGTTTTTGCAGCGCTTTGACACGCCGGGCATGGAGGGTATTGACACGCGCGCGCTGACGCGGCACTTGCGTATGCACGGTGCCATGCGCGGCGTTATTTCGACACGGGAACTCAACCCGGCCGTCCTGCGGGAACGCGCGCTGTCACTGCCTTCCATGGAGGGACAAAATCTTGTGCCCTTTGTCGCGCCCGCAAAACCCTATATCTGGCATAACGGTCGGCCGGAGGAAGCGCGCTTTTCGGCAGACGGCGCGTATATCTGGAAAAACAAGGGATTACGGCTTCTTGTGTACGATTTTGGCATCAAATGGAACATCCTGCGCGAACTTGTCGACACGGGCTTTGAACCGCTGGTCGTGCCGCCGGACTTCAGCCTTGACGCGGCCAGGGCATGCGGCGCGCAGGGCATTTTTTTGTCAAACGGCCCGGGCGACCCTGCCGCGCTGACTGCGGAAATTGAACTGATCCAATCTCTTGTCAAGTTTTTTCCGGTTACGGGGATATGCCTCGGGCACCAGCTTCTGGGCCATGCGCTGGGAGGCGGAACGGACAAACTCCGCTTCGGTCACCACGGATGCAATCATCCTGTCAAGGATATTACAACCGGACGCATTGAAATTTCCTCGCAAAATCATGGTTTTCACGTGGTGTTGAACGACGCGCCGGATGTGGAGATCACGCACGTCAATCTCAACGACCAGACTTTTGAAGGCCTGCGCCACAAGACGTTGCCCGTCATGAGCGTACAGTACCACCCCGAGGCGGCGGCAGGGCCGCACGACGGGCGTTACCTGTTCAAACGCTTCTACGACCTTATCAGCGCGGCGACCTCAACCGGCAACGGAAACTGCCGATAAACACAAGCAGACATGGCATGTTTTTTGCTTTTTCAGGCAATGAACACGACACCCTGCAACAAATGCCCGCTTTCTGGAGAAAGAACATGAAAAAACTGCTGCTTATCGGTATACTGACAACCATGTTCGTAAGCGACATCGGTTGCACCAACATGGGACCGACAGAACAGGCCATCCTCAGCGGGGCCGCTGTCGGCGCGCTGGGCGGTTGGGGCATTGCCGCCATTGCCGGCGGCACCACTGCGACTGCGGCGCTGGTTGGGGCCGGCGTGGGCGGACTGGCCGGCGGGGCCGTGGCGCTCCAGTAAATCCCCACCAAGTTTCAGTTCAGCGCATTTTGTCGCGGCAGGCATCCAATGCCGCCGCCTGATCCTCAAAAGAAGCGAATCCCGCCTGATGCAGAGCGTCCAGCACTGTATCGTTCCAATTCCACGTTGAATAAATCACAGGTTTGTTAAATGTTGTGCGGAAATTCTGCAATTCCGCCCGGTAAAAAGCTTCCTTCGGCGTGTCCAGATGTTCACGCAACTGCTCATGCCGTCGCAAGAGTTCACCTTCGTACCATTCCTGAATATCGCAAGGTTCGGTATATTTTTTAAGAATATGACCGTAACCGGCTTTTTCCATAAGCTCGGCAAGCCGCTTGTGGTGCTGCTGCACCAACCACCCGCCCAATTCGGACGTGGGAATATTCTCTGATTCCACAGCCGCAATGTCGAACACCGTCTGATAATACGTGTCCGGTACAACTGAAGCCGACGTTATTCCGGCAATGGCGACAAGACCGCGCAAAATAAGGCTGTTTGAAACTCCCTGACCGCAAAAACCGACTTTTTTGCCAAATTTCTGGCCAGAAAATATGCTCACAAGTATCGCCCATACAACGGCAGGGTCTTCCTCATCATAAATATGGGCAAGTCGGGCGTTGTCCCTGTCTGTGGCAAGCATCATCTGTGTCATATCATTGGAACCGATCGAAAAGCCGTCAAATTCGGTGATAAACTGCTTGGCAAGGACAGCGTTTGAAGGCAATTCCGACATAAGAATGATTTGCAGCCCATCATGCCCGCTTTTGAGTTTATGCACCTGTTCCAAATAGCGGCGCATGGCGCGAGCTTCCTCAAGTGTGCGCACAAAGGGCAGCATCATGCGCAAATTTGAACCGCCGTACATGCCGCGCGCCAGCTTGAAAGCCTCAATTTCCCAGTCATGGATATTGCGCGACACTCCGCGATATCCCAGCATGGGGTTGTCTTCATAATGTTCAAAAAGGTTGCCGCCAATCAGATTACGGTATTCATTGCTCTTAAAGTCTGTGGTACGGTAGGTGATGGGTTTGCCATAAAAGGCCATGGCAAAGAGCGCCAGATTCTGGGCCAGAGTCTGCACGTAATGCTCCTTGCCCGTTCTGAATCCGCGCGCTTTAATGATAGCGCGGATTTTACCGGAAAGTTCCCTCACATCGTCCATCTCTTTTTTAAGCCCTGCCCGCAGACTCACTTCTTCCCGCAGGGAACGGATATTCTCCAACAGCGCAACAACTGTCGGCAGATCTTTAACGCTTTGGACATGTTCTTTGACGGTTGTTTCAATTTCCGCCACCCGTTTCGCCGATTCAGGGTCAGAATAGGAAAGCAATGCCACTTCATCGTCATAACCCATGATAATCCGCACATGCTCGGACAAGTCCGGAGAAGTTTTAAGCACCTCAATCCGGCGGGAAGCCATTTCCAGATGTTTGTCTATCTTCAAATCCATTTCACGTAATCTGCGATGCTGCAGCAACACTTCTTCGGGATTCAGCCCTTTGTCGGTAGCGGACAGAGCTGACATTTCTTCTGACAAACCTGTAATTTCAGCAACATAATCCCGCAGATTGAAATTAAAAACGATCAGGCCAGCAGCTAATTGCTTGCGCATCAATCTGGAAAGCCTGTCGTCCAGTTCCTTGATTTTTGCCTTGACGACAGCATCCAGTTCACCGCTGTCAAAAGCCTCCAGCGCCTGCGGGTGGACGCCAATATTGCCGAGCATGAATTCCGCGCGCAGCAGGCCAACTTCAAATTGGGGATAGGTGCGCAGACGCGAAAGAAAAAGCGCCTGTCCCACGTCGGCAAGCACAAGACCAACCTTGGTTTTCGTCACCGGCAGCTTTGACAAATCCATTTCGCCGCCCACCTGGCGCAATGGTAAAAGACCGCGGTATACCCGGCCGCGTGTGCCGTCCACTGTAACATCCACGCCATCAAGAGCGCGCAGCACATCCACCCGCTGAATGCCGATAACAGCCGCTATTCCAAGCTCACGGGATGTTATTGCCGCATGGCTTGTATCACCGCCCACATCCGCCATTATTGCCGAGGCCACACGCATTCCCGGAACCATGTCCGGATCGGTGCGTTCAGCGGCCAGAACATCGCCCTTGCTGATTTTGTTCAGTTCAAGCGCGGAACGCAAAAAGCGCACGGTACCCTGCCCCGCTCCACGCGAGGCCCCGTTACCAACCAGCAAAACTTCCGCTTCGGCCGCCGCTTTGTCCTCCACTTCACGCCGACGCATGAAAATAGTTGAAGGATGCAGGTCAAATTCTTCATTCCAGCGGGTTTCCGGCCTGGCCTGAACGAACCAGAGTTTGTCGTTGGCGTCGACGCAGAATTCCGTATCCATGATCATGCCGCCGTAAGCTTTGCTCACAGCGCGCACGCCTCTGGCGACGGTTTCGGCCTGGCTCAGGGAAAGGGCCCAACGCAAGGCTTCCAATTCCGGCACCGCGACTTCTTTTGTTCCGCCTTTTTCGTCATAGACGATCTTCATGTTTTTGCAGCCCATCTGGCGAATGACCACCTCACTACCGTCATCCCGCTGAAAAACATACAATTTGTCAGGTGTGACCTTGCCGCCGACAACAGCTTCCCCCAGCCCGTAGCTTGCGTCAATACTGACAAGATCCTTACGATCCGTTCCACGACAGCCGGTTGCCGTATCCGCTGAAAATGCCGTGCCGGAAACTACAGGATTGATCATCTGCATCATGCAGACAGAAAGGGATGTGCGTTCTATCGCCCATTCTTCCTTTGCGGTTTCGGCAATAGAGTCATTTCCGGTTTCCTCGGCTCTGGTCAGGGCATCCAGAATAGCTTCACGCCGATAGGTCATGGAGCGCAGGTTATAGGCCGAAGCGCAGTCCCAGTGATAAGCCTCGACCACTTTGGCGGCGCCTACCATATTCAGATAGGTGTCCTGCAACCCGGCAAAGGCCTTTTTGCGCGAATCTTCGCCGGCGGCGGAAGAACGCACGGCAACCGGAGTTGCAACATCGTTATTTTCCTTGCAAATGGCGCTGTACGCGCCGCGGACAGCCTCCTCAACATCCGCCGGAATGTCGACCGACAAAATCGCGGCCTGAACAATCACCGAACGTCTGCGCAACTGATCAATCCCTTCCGGGGATGTGGCAAATCCGTCAACAATATTGTTGATAAACGTGCGTAATTTTGTATTGGGCGGGTCTTTTTCAGTTTTTGCGGCTTCACATATTTTTTTGCCCAACTGGCGCACCAATTTTTGCAAAAACTCAGGATCTTTATTTATTTCTGTATCATTCCAGTCAATCCTGCCGTACTCTTTGTCCACAACAGAACGAACAACCCTGCCGTTCACCTTGGTTTCGTCCAGCAATTTATGAAAAGCGACAGACGAAACAGCGCGAAAATGGGGTGCCCGTATGCCCTCAATCTGGCTGATAAGGGCAGTGTTGTAGTTCTTTCCTCCGACAAGCAGTTCCGCCTCCTGGCCCAACTGCTCTATATCCGCGCCAGTTAAAACAAGTTTTTTGCGAATTGCCTCTGAATCGGTCACAGTTTTCACTTGAACAGATTTTGCGGCGGGATTTTTGGGCATAACTTCCTCCGAAATTACGGGAAAAGAAAGCGCTGTTACCATGACAACAATATACTGCCGTCGGCCAACTGTCTACAAAATTACCGTATCTACTCCACCCGGGAACCGCAGTAAGGGCAGAATACTATATTTTCCATTAGGATAGGATGACTACAGGCCTCATTGCTACACACGCGGGGCACAGATCCCAGTTCAACAATCAACTCGCCCTCACGCACTGAAACCATTTGCTTGTTTTCCCTGAAGTCGGCAGTTTTGAGCACACGCTTGACAATGCCGTCCACAGGAGCAAGCACTGCCTTTTCCTGTTTCATAATCGAAACATTGAACAGTTCTTCTCCGGCTTTGACAATATCTCCGGGGTGAACATACGTAACCCACAAATCGCCGTTGCTCGGCGCCGCCACCTGGTAACGGTCAGACGGATCAGCCATCAATGTACGTTTAACGCCCAAAGCCGTCGGTCGACTGACCTGAACCTCACAACTCATGATTTCCGAATCAAGCACATAGCGACAGACGGAAATGCCCATATCTGACGGCCTGGAAATGCTCAACAGAACCAGATGGTGCGGCTTTCCATTCGTTTCGTTAAAATACAGATCCTGCCCCACCTTGAGCCCCTCAAACCAGACATGCAACGGCAAGTTATTCGGGTCACCAAACTCGGATTTGAATTTTGCAGTTTTCAACGCATCGGCCGAGTGGTTCAGATACAGGACAAATTCTTCCGCATTGGGGCGACGTTTGAGGATATCTGTGCATGTCTTCTCTTCGGCGTCAAGATTCATATCAGGCAACGTCTCCAGCGGCGAGCGCTCCGTGCGTTTGGCTATTGCCTTTTTCCAGTCGGTTCCGAAGGCGCTTTCGTACACCCAGTCTGCGGGAAAACCCAAGGGCAGTTTTCCAAACTTGCCAAGCAAAAGATTGCGCAGGGCGTCATTGCAGTCGCGGTAAAGCGTCAGACGCGCCTTGCGCATCTGCTGTGAAAGTTCCGTTTCGGGAATACGGGTCACCTCATTAAGCACTTCCAGAAGATAACGTACTTCATCCTCGCCGCCGCGCTTCCATGCCCCGGTAACAGCTAAAAAAGCTGTATTCCAGGTGATTTGGGAGCCTGGCGTCACATCATGATAACGGATAATCTGCCTTGTGCCTTCAAGGAATTTGAGCATATAGGGCAAAAGATGTATATACCCCTGCTTCATTGCGCCTTCCTGCGAAGACGATGTCGCCCCGCCAGGCATGGCATACAGGGTGACGTCATGGTCAATGCCCTGAAAATAGGGCGCGCAATAGCGATCATAGTAGGGCATTATCTGTTTGCAGACAAAGTTTGCATCACGAATGGCGTTTTTATTCAAACGGCACTCAAGCCCCAGATCATCCTCAAAATAGGCCATCGTGGAAAGCACGTCTCCCTGACCGTAAGAGCGCACGGCCGATCCCAGGCCGACGTCGATAATATGCGCGCCCGCTTTGGCTGCCGCGCCGCAGGCGGGCACAAAAAGCCCGTCCGTGTAGTGGCGGTGATAGTGCAGCACCAGATCAGGCCAGCGTTTACGCAACGCATTGACCAGTTCCGTCATAAAGTACGGCGGACACATACCGGCCATATCCTTGAGACCCAGAATAATATGACGCGAGGCTTTTTTGGAATCGACGCCCATAACAGCGCCTGTCACGCGCAGTATGTCTTCCGTTACCGCCAGATAATGCGCAACATCAAAGCCCTTGGCGTAAGACAGGGAAATGGCCGGTTGAAAAATCACATCCGGGCGCGACATAACCACTTCGGCAATCGGACGCATGTTTTCAATATGGTTTAAAAAATCAAAACAGCGCACCACCTGATAGTGTTCGCAGATCATTTCGCCTGTTTTACGCATCAGATTGCGTGGTTGCGGTGAATATCCAAGTACGTTTGTGGAGCGCACCAGTAACTGTTTGAGTGTTTTTGGGGCAAAGCTGTTCCATTCTCTGGCTTCACTGAAGGGGTAGGTCATATTGGCCATCATGGCCACATGAAAGTGCGCGCCGCCGCCATTTTCAATGGAAAAGTACCCCACATTATCAAGGTAGGGACCGATCAGCCTGTCTTCGGCCAATCTGAAGCGGTTGCCCGAATTGGACTGCGTAAAATCACGCGCTGTCGTATCGGAAAAATGTACGTAGTTTGAATCACGAATAAAATCCAGCGTCGCCAAACGATCCCCCCGCGGATAAGGCGACCTCTGTCTGCGGACAGACGATCTGAGGGGCGGCAGAACAGGCTCAAATGGACCAAGGCGCGGAGTTGACTCCGACCTGTATTCGCCAAGCTGAACATACGGATTATAACCCTTGGCGGAAATTTCCGCCACAAGACGGGCCAACCTCTCTCCTTCAGGGGCCACATCAGTATACAGCATCAATTCCGGATGACTGCCGATAAATTTGGTATTAATCGCGCCTTTTCGAAAAAGCGGGTGTTTTATCACCTGGCGGAAAAAGGGAATTGTCGTCTTGATGCCGCCGATAATATATTCGCCAAGCCCGCGTTCCATAATGGCAAGAGTTTTTTCCCAGTCATGGGCATAGGCGATCAACAGCGCTCCGGCGGAATCATAGTTGGCCGGGAACTCGTAACCTGCGCTGATATTTGAGTCCAGACGCACGCCAGGGCCGCCGGGAGAGACATAGCGCGTTATCAGGCCGGAATTCGGCTCAAAATTGTTTTGCGGATTTTCACAGTTGATGCGCACCTGCATGGCGCAATATGACGGATGAAGACTCTCCTCCCTGTAACGCAACTCGGCGCCAAAGGCCACGGCAATCTGTTCTTCAACAAGATCAATGCCATATCGGTTTTCAGTAATACCATGCTCCACCTGAAGACGGGTATTGACTTCAATAAGGAAGGGCGTGCCGTCAGGCGTTACTAAAAACTCAACCGTCGCCAGAGAAGAGTAACCGACAGCCCTGACAAGCCGTCTTGCATAATCTTTCAGCCTGTCACGCAAATTGCGCGTCAAACCCGGCCAGGGGGATGGCGTGCTCTCAATCAGTTTCTGATGATTGCGCTGCACTGTGCAGTCACGTTCGTCAAAGGCAAAGACATTGCCATACATATCAGCAATGACTTGTATTTCAATATGACGCACATCATCCAGAAATTTTTCCACAAAAAGCCGTGGATTGCCGAATGACGCCTGTGCCAGGGTGGAAGCCTTGAAAAACGCGTCTTCCAGTTCAGCTTCACTGTAGACGGTAAAAATGCCGCGCCCACCGCCGCCCCCCTCGGCTTTTAACATAATCGGCAACCCGATTTCAGCAATCAGCTTGCGGGCGGAAGGCATATCCACAGCACCGTCGGAACCAGGCACAACGGGAATCCCAAGACGTCGGGCCACACTACGCGCGTGTACCTTGTTACCCAAGAGATTCATGGCTTCCGCCGTGGCTCCGATAAATGTAATACCTGCTTCTTTGCAGCGTTGCGGAAAAGCCGAGTCTTCCGAAGCAAAGCCCCATCCCGGGTGTATGCCCACCACGCCACGCCGTGTGGCCTTGCTGATAATCTGCTCAATATCCAGATAAGCTCGCGGTTCGGCTCCGAGCAGCACAAGCTCCTGAGCGGCAGACGCCGCAGGCGCCGTTTTATCGATATCGGTGGCTGTCATCGCGGCCACCGCGTCAAAACGTTCACGGATGGAGCGACAAATACGCCGCGCGGGGATGCCGCGATTGGCCACCAGAATAACTTTGCCCTTCAAAAAATCCTGAACATCCGCAAAAGTTTTGTTAGCCATTCCTGTTCAGCCCTTCGCGGTAATCATTGTACAAGCCTATGCGTACCGCTTAAAAACTCTTTTAACTGTCCACCGGTGGTATGCAAGCAAAGTCCGCCTGCCGCCGACAGCCCGACCAGCCTGCCCCGCTCGCATTGCCCACCTTCGCACAATTCGACATTATCGCCGCGCCAAAGCAGAATTTGCTCGGCCTGAGCCTTCCACCGGCTCAAAAAGACACCATTATCATTATATGCCGAATAGACATGATTTACAAGCTCCCGCCAGAGAATTTCAGGAAAAGGCGGCTTAATCGCGGAGCATGACAGGCTTGTTGCCCGCAAGGCCGTATCTTCCCGCAGTTCGATGCCCATTGGCGCGACAGTCACATTGATTCCAACCCCGGCCAGCAGAATTTCACCCCGCTCTTCCAGAAGGATGCCGCCAAGCTTGTAAAAGGATGCATCAGCTTGCAGGATGAGATCATTCGGCCACTTGAGCAAAACGGGCCACCCCCGGCTCCGCAGGGCCATGGCAAAGAGCAATCCCGTCGCCGGTGACGCGGCCGTGTCGTCAAAAGGGGCCAGCCGGGGCAGACGCAGCGTGGCGTATATGTTGCCCGGCGGTGATCTCCACTGTCGCCTTAACTGCCCACGCCCGGCGCTCTGACTTTTAACGATGACACTGTCCCACACGGCGAGAGCCCCGCGCTCGGCCAGCATAAACCCCACATCCAGACTTGATGCGGCTTTATCCGTCCGCCAGACAACAGGCCCCGGGGATTCCGGGTTAATGTTTTCCCTGACAATCATAAGCACTACGCATCACCGCAAAGCCAACGCGCTGCGGGCGGCTGCAAAACACGCCTCACAAGCGCTGTCCATCGCGGCTCCGTGATCAAAACCGGCAAGATGTCCCATACCGTGCGCCAACAGCCAAAGCATGTAAACCTCAGGCGTCTGCCCGTACAACAGACATTCGCGCCAAAGCGTGTCCAGGGAAAGCAGCAAACTGCCCCGCATCCCATCCCCGCCAGGAAACGAGAGCACGTTCGTTGGGCCGGTACAGCCCATAAATTGTCTGTTCGCCGAATATATTGAGGCGTCGTCCACAAGATGCGCATCCACGGACAGAGGAATTGCCGGACTGCCTTGCGCAAGCACACGCGCCATGGCCCGAAGAGCAAGCATCAGTTCACGAAGGCTGAATGGCGACAACCAGACATGCGCGGGATAGTCGGCAATAACCCGCACGTTCCGGGCTTCACCTGCCGGAGCACCAGCGGCATGCTGCATCCGAAAAATCACTGACGCCAGTTTCCTGTATAGAGAGATTGTGATTCCCTGGCGTCTTCTTTTCCGAGAGTATCTTCCGTCAGATTTCCCGCTACGGAGTCTGAATTTATCCCTTCATAACTGTCTGTTATGTCAAAATTTTCTTTGTCAACAGGCGGCGTTTCCTCTGTTTTCAAGCTCCAGCCTTTATCGGAAATTTTGGCTTCGGGGTAAACGACTCGCTGATGAAAAACACCTGTTAAAATACGCAGGAAATTCTCGCTCAAAACATGGAGATCCTTAAACGTCAGTTCAGATTCATCCAGTTGCCCTTCGGAAAAAATACCCTTTATAATCGCGTCAATATGATTTTTTATTCGCGACGGCGTCGGATCGGTCAATGTTCTGGCAGAGGCCTCCACGGCATCGGCAAGCATGAGCACGGCCGCCTCCCTGGTTTGTGGACGCGGTCCCAGATAACTGTAATCCGATTCGCGCGGTTTTTCGCCAAGATTCATGGCCTTCTGATAAAAATACCGTATAAGCCGCGTTCCATGATGCTGGCGAATTATATCTGATATCTCCTGTCCCAGTTGATGCCGCTCCGCCAGTTCGGTGCCTTTTTTAACATGGGAGAGCAGAATCAGAGAACTCATGGATGGAGACAGTTTGTCATGTTTGTTTGGACCGCCAAATTGGTTTTCTATAAAATATTCCGGATAGGAAAGCTTGCCCGCATCATGGTACAATGCGGCGACTTTGCAAAGCAGACTGTTGGCTCCTATGGCTTTGGCGCCGGCTTCCACCATGTTGGCCACCAACAGGGAATGGTGATATGTTCCGGGAATTGTAACCATCAAATTCTGCATCAAGGGTTGTTCCAGACTCATCAGTTCCATAAGCCGGAATCTTGTACTGTAGCCAAAGGCCATTTCCAGAACGGGACTTACGGCAAAAAGTAAAATCAGAGAAACTACACTGTTAAAAATCACGGCAGCGAACTGGGCAGACAAGTCTGTCATCGCCGTCAGATTCAGCATTGCCGTGCCAAACCAGACCAGAATCTGTCCGAAAGTCAGTGGAATAATGCTCCATACAACATCCTGCCTCGTCTGTGCGCTGGTCACCAGCCAGGTGACCAGCATGGCCCCCAAAAAATGGTACAGGAAAAAACAGAAATCTTCCTGAAGCATAATCATGCAGAAAAACGACAGCATAAGGCCTATGGTGCAATAGCGCCTGGCGGCAAAGATCATCGCCATGAGGCCGACGGCGCCGGTGAGAGGAAAGGCGATTGCAAACACGTTGAGCAAGTGCATATTCTGCATGTGCATTGCCATAATGTACACGCCCTTGGCGCCGGCGCCGCACAACAAAAGAACAAGGGATATAAGCAGTGCGTCCTTGCATTTGAGCGGTGTTCCCGGTTTGCCGCTGGGCGCCACAAACAGGCCGATTGAAAGCAGCAGAGAACAAAGAAAGGTTCCCGCCACAGTGCGCCACTGTATGGGTTCGGCTGAAGACTGATAAAGCGTCTGCAGTTTGATCTGTTGCTCACGGCTTACGCGTTCGCCCTTGCGGACGATCATCTCGCCTTTCTGAATCTTGTAAAAAACCGGCTCCACTGTAGCGACGACATCCGCGCCGCGTTTTTGCGTGGCTTCGCGGTTCAGCGTCAGAGAGGACGGCATGGTCGCGGACAGCAGTATATTGATGGCACGGCGTGATTGCGGGTTAAGCACAGGTTCCTGACGCATCTTGGCAGAAATTTCCGCCAGGAAGGACTGCACATCGGGCAGCACGTTAAGATCAGGCCGTAAAATTTCGCGCTCCGTATCCAGATTGTGGATGATCACCCCGGACCGCCCTGCCTGGGTTGATCGTATGTCCCCCACCAACCCGTCGGCAAGCTGTTCGCGAATTACGGGCATGAGCGTCTTGAGCAGATATGTCTGCGTATCGGGCAACATCAGATCCGGTAAAATATCCTCGGCCACAGCGGGCGACAACTCTTCAAACAGCCGAGCAATTTGTTCGTCGTCCTCCGGCTTGACCATGCCCTGGGTGTTGAACACGCGAAATAAATCAAAAATCCTTCCATGGAATGCCAGGTATGGTTCAAGACTCAAATCGTACACCGGCGGTTGAAGAGACAGCATCTGTTTTCGTCGGGCCTTTGTCGCCTGACTATCTTCTACAGTGATGTCGTGGTCGGCAACCACGTCGCTTTCCGCCACCTGGCCGGCAACATAAATTTTCTTGTCTACTGTAAAATTTGCGCCAGCCAGCATTGAAAGCAAAAAAAACGTGCCGACCAGAGCCCAAATCCCCCATCCACATTGATGGTGCGCTTTCAGCGTCTTGAGAAGAAGCGTGACGCTAGTTGGCCGCGCCGTTTTTATCTGCGTTGTCATAAGCGCTTACTACAGCCCCCACGAGAGGATGACGTACCACGTCATCCCTGGTAAAATGATGTACAGCAAGCCCATTAACATTCTTCAATACTGACAGAGCGTGAATCAGCCCCGACTCCGGCTTGACGCCTCCGGGACGCACAGGCAGATCAATTTGCGTTGTGTCCCCGGTAACCGCCATGCGGGAACCGAAACCCATGCGCGTCAAAAACATTTTCATCTGTTCCTGTGTGGTGTTTTGAGCCTCGTCAAGTATAATATAAGCGTCATTTAAAGTGCGCCCGCGCATGAACGCCAGCGGCGCTACCTCTATAGCTCCTGATTCCAGCATTGACGCCACTTTCGGCTGCGGCATCATATCATGAAGCGCATCATAAAGCGGCCGCAGATAAGGATTTACCTTCTCCGCCAAATCCCCGGGCAAAAATCCCAGCCGCTCTCCCGCCTCAACTGCCGGACGTGTGAGTACAATGCGTTTGACCCTTCGTTGCTGAAACATGGACAAGGCCATCGCCACAGCCAAATATGTTTTGCCGGTACCGGCCGGCCCAACAGCGAAAACAAGTTCATACCGGTGTAAAACATCCATATATGTTTTTTGCGCCATATTGCGCGCAGTAACGGCCTTGCACTGCGGGCTGACCAACACTGCTTCACGATAAAACTGCCCGATATTAAGGTTCGGGTCAAGACGTACCATCTCATAAGCGCGCGCTATGTCCTGCATGCTCAAGGCAACGCCGGCGCCCAGCAACTCATAGAGCTGTGCAAAAACCTTGCGCAAACTCTGTCGCACAGCCGGATTGGGGCTTTCAACAAATACGCTGGCCCCTCTGTTCCCGATGCGCGCGCCGCTGGCGGCAGCCAACAGGTCAAGGTGCGCGTTGTGTGGGCCAAAGAGCTGATTGGCGAGGGCCGGATCATCAAAATCCATCATGTCAGTCACCGGTGAGCGTGCATTCATTCCACCCCCTTTATTCGATTTCATGCATACTGTCCACAAAATTATCCCTGTCTGGCAAATAAGAAATGGCCTGAAATTTGCATATTTTTTGTATGGCATATTTTGAAACATATCTGCCCGCTGCAAGGCACAGGAGAAGGGATATGTATACCGTATCAATACAATACATGCACGATATCGCTGAAATTCTTTGGACGGCCCTGGATTTTGAGGAAGCCGTCGCAAAAGGCAGGGCATATCTGCAGGAACATTCGGATGTGGAAACGCTCCTGATGACAAACGCCAGGACGCCCGAACAAATAATTTTGTCGCGCTAGACCGGCTGTGACATCAATAAAGAAAGAAGGAGCTGGGGAAACAAAATGGAAATCACCGGCGCATCCTACAATACCACGGATTTGCTGTTGTCGTATCAACAGTTGAACGCCAACAGCGATTCCGGAAAAAACACCGCGTCCGCCTCCACCGCGCTGAGCAGCCTGTTTGACGGCGCGTCAATGTCCAGTCAGCTTTCCAGTTTGGTGGAGCTGACAAAATACGCCATGGACGCCATGGGCATTTCCGCCGACGGCAGGGTGACCTTCAGCCAGATTGGAAAATATCGCGAGCAGTTACAGGAAACATTCAATAAAAACGTCAGTGACGGGCTTGTAAAAGCCGGAATAGAAAATCCTGAATCTCTGAAGTTTACGATTACGGACGAAGGCGCGATAATGGTTGTCGGCGATCACCCCGACAGCCGGAAGATACAACAATTTTTTGACGATAATCCAGAATTGATAAAAACATTCCAACAAATTGAGGCGTTGGCCAGCATTGACGAAGCCCGGAAAAAAATGCAGGTGGCACCGCACGAAATGAAAAAGCGCCTGCAAATAGAAAATATGACGGCATGGTGGGCAAATTCCGGAGAAGCGTCGTCCTATTTCGGCAGTTATTCAGACGGAGGGCTGTCGCTGCTCAGTGGCATCAACGTGACAGTTTAGAACTTATTCGTAAAACGAAAATTTTCAAAAAAAGCATTTTACATTTAAAACATTTTTGTGCTAGTATTCTGCCAGGAAATGACAATGAGCAGTATTTCCGGCAGTATGCATATTGGCGCTTCAGCCCTGAACACCTTTGCCGTTGGCATGGCGGTTACAGCGCACAACATCGCCAACGTGAACACGGCCGAATTTGAGCCGCAACGCACCGCGTACGCCACAGGCCCCGGCGGGGTCGGCGTGCAGTTGGAAACCATTTTTCAGGGAAACGGCATCGCCCGGCCAGAGGGCATCGACACGGCCTTTCTCGCGCAAGCCATAGCCAAAGCGGCCAGCTACGATTTGCCGCCGGAAGCTCTGAATCCAAGCGGCACTGAGCTTGCGCGCGAAATGGTGAATATGATCGCCACACAGCGAAGTTATGAAGCCAACACCAAAATTGTCAGCACCGGCGATGAAATGCTGGGGACGTTACTGGATATCAAAACCTGACGAAAACATCGGAGTGTGAATGGGTAGCCAATTGAAGTTATGCGCACTGGCCATTGTCTGCACACTTGCGTTCGGCTGCGCGAAAAAGAACTCTGTAGATGAAAACATGCGCGGCGAGCATTTTCGGCATACCTATGAAGCCGCTTTCAATAAAAACCAGGATCAGACCAGCCGCCAACTGCTGAGCAGGGCCAAATCGGCCATAGGCACACCCTATGTGCGAGGCGGCACCACCCCCGCAGGATTTGACTGCTCAGGCCTTGTCTGCTGGACATACAAGAGCATAGGGGTTGCCCTTCCCCGCACTGCCCGCGAGCAATCCGTCATCGGCCAGCCCATCAGCAAGCAGGAAGACATGCGCGTTGGCGATATAGTGGCTTTTCGCCATCCACGCCGTGGATATCATACCGGAATCTATGTTGGTGACGGAAAGTTTATCCACAGCCCTCACCGCCGCACTTCCGTGCGCATTACTTCGCTTGACGACCCGTATTTCAGCAAAAGTTTTCTGAGCGCGCGTCGCGTGAATGTTGAAGGCGGCGAAAATCTTGTGGCGCAAAGCCGCCTGAACGATTACACCGAGGAAAAAACGCTCAGAGAGCTGTCCGGCAAAAAAAAGTCTTCCGGAAAACCCAAAACGAACATGAAATCCCGCAGGGAGTCAACCAAAAAAGCCGCGCAAGTTGCTTCTGTTGATGCAAAAAAACACAATAAAATAAATACTTCCTCAAAAATTCAGTCAAAAACAACAAAGTCGACCGACACAAAAAAAACCGCCAAAACCCCGGACAAAAACATACCCCGTGAAACCGTTTCGGCCGAAAAACGAAAGACTTCTTCAGATTCGAAAAAAGTCAATAAAAAACTGTAATTCGTTATGCGCCATAAAAAAGTCTACGGAAGACTGGCGCCAAGCCCCACGGGCTATATCCACCTTGGAAACGCGTGGGCTTTTTTGCTGGCCTGGCTTGCCGCGCGCAGTCAAAAGGGCGTCCTGATCCTGCGCATAGAAGATATTGACGCCCAGCGGTCGCGCGCGGAATTTGCCGCAGCTCTGTTGGAAGATCTGCGCTGGCTGGGCATTGACTGGGATTACGGCCCGGATACGAAAAATGCGGAAGGCGCGAATACCCCCTATGAACAAAGCAAACGCACGCCCTTCTATGAGGAAGCCCTGGACAGACTTTCAGCGACGGGCATGACCTACCCCTGCTTCTGCACACGCAAGGAACTGCGCCTGCTTGCCTCGGCCCCCCATGACGAAGACGCGGGAGCGCCCTACCCCGGAACCTGCCGCGCATTGACCGGCGCGCAGCAAAAAAAGCTTTTTCAGTCGGGACGAAAAGCCGCCGTGCGTTTGCGCTGCCCGGACGCCCCTGTCGTTTTCCACGATGCGGTACAGGGCGCTCAACGCCGCTGCCTGCCGGACTGCGGCGGCGATTTCGCGCTCAGGCGTTCTGACGGCGTAATAGCTTATCAACTGGCGACCACTGTGGACGACGCCCTTATGGGGATAACGCAGGTGGTGCGCGGACGCGATATTTTACTTTCCACACCGCGCCAGATTGCCCTTTTCAACCTCCTGGGGTACACTGCCCCCATGTATGCCCATATTCCGCTGCTGAAAGACAGAAATGGAGAACGCCTTGCCAAGCGTCACAAAAGCCTCGCTTTGAGAACATTGCGCAGTCAAGGAGTGGACAACAGACGTATTGTGGGATTATTGGGACATTATGCCGGACTTAACCCCGCGGGGCATCCGTGTCGCCCCCAGGAACTGCTGGCCGGTTTTTCTCTGGAGCGGCTCCCGAAAACCGACATCACCGTTACGGACAAAAACCTGCATGACCTGCTTTTACGATCATGACCGAATCAACTAGGGAACTTCAATGACATCACAAACGCTTGACCAGACATTTCTGGACGAAATTTTTCCGCCCGAACGGGCCGACGCTTTTTTTGACGCCCTTTTCGGCGGAGCCGAAGAGGGCGCGTACGACATTCGCCTTGTCCTGCGTAGCCTTTCCCCCACGTGCGCGCAACTGGACTTTGAACTGCGCCAACGCCCCGGCAAATGCCTTGTCTGCAGTCTGACCTACGGGTTGCCGCAGGTTTTTCAGCGTCACCCGGTTATCAATGTCAAGGGACTGGTCAACGACATCGCGGCGCGCCTGAACTGGAACGCGAATACTGTG
Organism: Desulfovibrio sp.; assembly: GCA_031284485.1. GTDB lineage: Bacteria > Desulfobacterota > Desulfovibrionia > Desulfovibrionales > Desulfovibrionaceae > Desulfovibrio. The sequence goes on along the minus strand of JAISZT010000074.1, from coordinate 4,285 downwards.
CAATGGCGTCTTGAGCCTACCCGACAGACCAGCCCGGAACTGCATTGCATCCCCCTGGCTCTGGAGATTCTCTGATGGCTTTTTTACGTTTTTTCACCCTGGCGACGCTTTTATTGTTGATAACGCCCGCGCAAACCGGCGCAGCCCCGTTGAGCACCAATTACTTCAGTCTTGACACACCGGCGGACTGGGTAATTGTACAAGGCCCGAAAAAAGAAAAAGGTGCTGTGCATGTACTGCTCGGGCAAAAAGATCACAAATGTTCCACGACGCTTACTGTTGGACCATGCGTTCCGGGTGATGCGGAAAAAGCGGCTCAGAACGGTTCCAAAACACTTGGCGGAACACCCCCTGCCGCGCGTAACGGACAAATTGAATTCACTTTTGACAAAAACGGCGTCAAGGGCCACGTGATCGTCCGCGAAGACACCCAGGCAAAATTGTTGTTGGTGCTGATTATTGCCGGAGACGCGAAACAGGCCGATTTTGTCTATGCCATGCGCTCCCCCTATAAAAACCTTGTCCCCCGACGTCCCTGAAGAGGTCTGACCATGCAAAAAAACAATAAAGTCGTCCTTGCCTATTCCGGCGGTCTGGACACTTCGGTAATTCTCAAATGGCTGATCACCGAACGCGGTTGTGAAGTCATCACCGTCACGGCCGACCTCGGGCAGCCGGAAGATCTCTCCGGCGTTGAGGAAAAAGCCCTGAAAACCGGCGCGTCCAAGGCGTTGGTGCTTGACTTGCGCGAAGAAATGGCTCGAGATTTTGTCTTTCCGATGATGCGCGCCGCCGCTGTCTATGAAGGCCGATATCTGCTCGGAACGTCCATCGCCCGCCCCTTGATAGCCAAGGCGCTGGTGGATGTGGCCCGCGCCGAGGGCGCGGACGCCGTCGCCCACGGAGCCACCGGCAAAGGTAATGATCAGGTGCGTTTTGAATTTGCCGTCAACGCCCTTGCCCCCGATCTCAACGTCATCGCTCCCTGGCGCGAATGGAATCTGATGTCCCGCACCTCTCTCGTCTCTTTTGCCCAAAAACACGGGATTTCTGTTTCCAGTGAAGCAAAGCGCTACAGCATAGACGCCAACATGCTGCACACGAGTTTTGAGGGCGGCGAGCTTGAAGACCCCGGATGCGAGCCGCACCCGTCCTGCCATCAGCGCTGTACGCCTGTGGAGCTGGCCCCGGACGCGCCGGAAATCGTCACTGTGGCCTTTGAGCGCGGCGATCCTGTTGCCGTCAATGATGAGCGCCTTTCACCGGCAACGGTGGTCGCCCGGCTCAGTGAAATCGCCGGGCGCAACGGCATCGGCCGCGTCGATATGGTTGAAAACCGCTTTGTCGGCATGAAATGCCGGGGCGTTTACGAAAACCCCGCCGGTACGCTGCTGTATGCCCTGCACCGCGATCTTGAAGGCATCTGCATGGATCGGGAAGTCCTCGGCATTCGCGACATGCTGGCGGTACGGTATGGCCAGTGCGTGTACGACGGCTTCTGGTACGCCCCGGAACGTGAGACCTTGCAGGCCTTTATGGACAAATCCCAGGAATACGTCACCGGAACTGTCCGGGCAAAACTTTACAAGGGCAGCGTGTGGCCGCTCAGCCGGACTTCGCCCAATTCCCTTTTCTCGCAGGATCTGGCGACATTCGAAGACTGCAACACTTATGACCACAAAGACGCGGTGGGCTTTATCCGCCTGAACGCGCTGCGCTTGCGCATGCACGCGGCCATACGGCAAAAAAACGCGGACAGATAATGCGGCGCGACAAAAACAAGAGTTGGGGCGGACGATTTGCCGAAGGCCCAAAGGAAGCCGTTGCCGCCTACACGCAGTCCCAGTCCTATGATCGCGTTCTGGCTGAACACGACATACGCGCCTCCAAGGCGCACGCCGGGATGCTGGGCGATGTCGGCGTTCTGACGCCCGAAGAAACCCGTAAAATCAGAGAAGGCCTGGATCGTGTGCTGGCGGAGATCAGAGAGAAAAATTTCGTCTGGAAACCGGAACTTGAAGACGTGCACATGAATGTGGAGGCGCGTCTGACCGAACTGATTGGCGATGTCGGCAAAAAACTGCACACCGGGCGCAGCCGCAATGATCAGGTGGGGCTTACCTTCCGGCTCTATGTGGCGGACCAGCTTGTCCTTTGGCGGCAATACGCCGTAACCCTGTGTGACGTGCTGCTGCAACGCGCGTCCCGACACATTGACGATATCCTGCCGGGCTGCACCCATTTGCAGCCGGCCCAGCCGGTCAGCCTTGCCCAGCACCTTCTGGCGTACGCCTGGATGCTCAGACGGGATGTTCAGCGTCTGGACGACGCCCTCAAACGCGTGCGCGTCTCCCCGCTTGGCGCGGCGGCGCTGGCGGGCGCCACCTACCCCCTCAAGCCGCAAAACGTGGCGCAGGAAGTCGGTTTTGCCGAAATTTTCGGCAACTCCTTGGACGCCGTGTCGGATCGTGACTTTGTGCTGGAATCCCTGTTCTGCGCCTCAACGATAATGATGCACCTTTCGCGCCTGTGCGAGGAAATTATTCTCTGGGCCAACCCCGCCTTCAATTTTGTGCAACTGCCGGACAGTTATTCCACCGGTTCCTCCATTATGCCGCAAAAGAAAAATCCGGATGTCGCCGAACTCATGCGCGGCAAAACAGGCCGCGTATATGGCGCGCTGACAGCCATGTTCACCGTCATGAAAGCCCTGCCGCTCGCGTACAACCGCGACATGCAGGAAGACAAGGAAGCTTTTCTGGATGCCGACAACACCGTGAAGGCTTCTTTACAGATCATGGCCGGCATGCTGGACGCGCTCACGTTCCGCGTTGACAGAATGCGCGAAGCCTGCGCCGCCGGTTTTCTCAACGCCACGGAACTGGCGGATTACCTGACGAACAAAGGCGTGCCTTTTCGCGATGCGCATCATAGTACCGGGCAGGCCGTGAGCGTGGCCGAAAATCAGGGAAAACGCCTGGAAGATCTGTCGTTGCGCGAGCTGCAAGCCATTGATGCGCGCATAGGCGAAGACGTGTACGCGGCGCTTGACTACGCGACGGCGGTAAACCGCCGTGAAACGCCGGGCGGCACAGGACCGCAATCGGTGGCCCGTCAACTTGAACAACTGGGGCAATGGATAGCGGCCGGAGACGCTTCAGGCGTTGCGACGCAGGAAGCTACGCCTGAAGACAGCGGAGATAATCGACGGATGGAGCCGGTTGTGGATTGAAACATGACAAAACCTCATGGTTCGGGATACGCCGCCAACGCTTTGGACATGGCCTGCTGGCCGCGCTGGACGGAGGCCGCGCGCGTTGACGAGGCCGCCTCGGCCCGCGCCTATGAGACCACGCCGCCCGCCTGCAGAACCGCCCTGAAAACCGGTCTGGCGCTTGCCCACATGCATTTTGGACAAAGGACAGGCCGGCGGCGCGAAGAGCGCTGTGACGACCATCCCGGATTCTGGCGGCACTCGAACTCTTTTCCCGCCCCCTGGGCCATCGTGGCCTTTACGCCCGGCTACACCGCCGCCGCCCGGTTGGCTGCCGCGTGCGTGCCCGCGCTTCTGGCAGGCGTTCCGCTGCTGGGAGCGGTTTGCGTCGGTGGTGCCCCTTCGGACGCCGCGCTGGTCAGCCTTGAACTCTGCGGGGTGGAAGATGTTTTTTTGCTTGACACAACCGGCCTGAGCGCCTTGCTGGAAGAATGCCAGCCCGGTCCCGGCCGTTTGCTGCTGCTTCACAGCGGCGAGCTTGACGGCGCGTTGCGGACGGCGCGTGTTCTTGACATGCCCTGCTATGAAGAACGCCGCCCGCCCACGCTGGTGCTGCCGGATCCTGAGGCTTTTGACCTGCAGGCACTGACCTTTGCCCAGGGCGAAGCGCTGGAACACGCGCTTGAGCCGTCCCGCCCGCCCATGCCGGCAGCTTTGTACCTGAAGCCGGACGCGGCCCAAGGGCATTGCAAAGCGCACAAGTTCGGCCCGTTTTACTACGCGGCGTCCCTGGCTCTTTCCCCGGGCTGTGAAGGTTTCTGGCTGCACAAGGGACTGACACCGGACTTCTTTCGTATTGAGCGGCTGGCCTTCGGCCCTGACAAACGCAATGTGCCGGACAGGTGATTCGATTTCCAGATAAAAATTGCGTCCTGCAATTTTTATCGGAAATCGAATACATAAAAATACTATAACATATTGATATAAAACTACTTTATTGGAGAAAATATTTTCAGATACCCAAGGAAATACCCAAAAATCAAGCCGATGAAAAAATAGCTCGTCGGGTCA
>JAISZT010000062.1 GCA_031284485.1 Desulfovibrio sp. | reverse complement strand
ATACTCGACAAGGCTTCAGGCGTCTCCTGTCATCCGGGCGGCGGTTCGCGGCGCAGAACGGACGCGAACCGCCCTGAAAGGACGCAGGGAAACTTGTCCGTAGCGGAGATCCTGTCCGGGGCTTTTGCCGCCTCGCCCTATATCCCCGCCCCGGCCCACCGCCTGGACCGGCGCAGTTCCGGCCTGCTCCTGGCGGGATTGAGCCGCGCGGCGGCGGCGCGTCTGCAAATCCAGTTCAAAAACGGGGGAATATGCAAATACTATCTGGCCTGGAGCGCGGGGTTCGTGCCTTGGGAGGGACCGCTCCTGCTGGAGGACAGGCTGGCGAAACGCGTCTTCGGAGGCCGGGAGGTCGTGAGCGCGGGAATTGAGGGGCAAAGGGCCCTCTGTGCCGCCCTTGTGCTGCGGCGCCAGGAACCCGCAAGCCTCCCCGTCCCGGCTTCCCTGCTTCTTCTGCGCCTGTTGAGCGGGCGCAAGCACCAGTTGCGGGTCCAACTCGCCGCGCGCGGTTTCCCCCTGATCGGCGACGGCCTGCGCGGCGGCCCGGATTTTCCGGTTCTGCTCCTGCACGCGCATTCCCTGGGCATCCCGGCGCGCGGCGCGCGCGCTGACCCGTTTGAAGAGCGCTTCGCGGTCAGCGGCGATACGTCCGCGCAAGAGGCGAGGTACGAATTTTGTCTGCCGGCGCCCTGGCCTTTGGACCTTGTTCCGGATGAACGGGAGATATACGGGGCGAAAAAAATCCTGGACGCTCATGTCGCCGCCATGTGTCCTATGGCATCTTACGCTTGAAATGCCCGCCTGCTCCTTGCAAAACCTTCGGTTTGCCCACTTCACCATGCGCTCTTTGGTATCAGTTGTCCGGGAATGAAATTATACCTTGCCGGTGGAAAGATCAGAGGCTGTCCGTTATCATGCCAACCGGGCGAAAGAAGTCGCCCGGCAGGGCAAGGGCCTGGTCCACCGCCTTGAGCATGCGTTCTTTGTCTTCGGGCAGCCGCCCGCGGATATCGGCGAAATTCAGCCAGTGGTCGCTCAGAAAAAGGCCGTCTCCTTCCAGGCGTTCGATCAGAAGCCGCAGTTCGCGCAAAACGGAGTGCGCGTCGAGCGGGACAAAGCGCCCCGCTTGAAAGTCTTCGCCGAGTTCCGTGCCGGGCATGGGCGTAAAGGTGCGCACGCGGATGAACTCCGGATTTACGGCGTTGAGCACGGCGGCGCTGTCCGTCGCGTGGGGCACGGACATCTCCGCCCCGCCAAGCCCGGCCAGGTAGTACATGCTCAGTTCGATGCCGGCCGCGCGCACGGCCCTGCCGCCCCGGATCTGCTCCTCCATGCTTGTGCCCTTGAAGACCTTGCGCAGCAAAGGGTCATGGCCGCTTTCCATGCCGCAGTGGATGCGGGAAAGACCGGCCGCGCGAATACCGGCCCAGTCCTCTTCCGTCTTTTTATCCATATACTGGGAGGCGCAATAGGATGTGATCCGCTCAAGACGCGGGAAAACCTCGTTAAGACGCTCAAGGATGCGCAGAAGATGCTCCGTGCGCATGACGGCGGTGTTGCCGTCCGCCAGAAAGACGGTACGCACGTTGTCCCTGCCGCAGACCCGCCCGGCCTCCTCTATGTCTTCCAGCACCTCCGCGACCTTGCGGATACGGAAACGCTTGTCCTTGTACATGTTGCAAAAACGGCAACGGTTGTGCGGACAGCCGACCGTGGCCTGGATAATGAGACTTCCGCCCTCGGAGGGAGGCCTGTAAATCATTCCTTCGTAACGCATTCCAACTCCAAAAATGTTTCTCCGGCCTGATGTCCGGCATTCACGCGGGCCTGGCGCTTTATTCGGAACAGGCGGAGCCTGATTTAGCAAAAAAACACGGGCGGCGTAAAGCCCCCAGTTAAAATGATTTACTGATTGCCGCGGAAATCGGCAACCATCGGCCGATGCGCCGCGAAGGCGGCGTGGGCACGGAGCGACTGCGTTTGCTCCGCAGCCGATCCTGCGCGAATGTAACGCTTCCAAGACGCGGGAGGCGGTTGAACAAACCGGCAAGACACTGGATTTTCCGAGTGCGGCGAACCGGGCTGTGGACTGGCTTTATTCCAAACATATGTCCATCCGCGCCGCATATCCTGAGATGCCCTTTGGAACACGGGCCGAGCTGCAACGCTGGCGGTCCCGGTGCGGAGAGATGTTCGACCGGGTTTTGCCGGAGCCGGAACCGGAAACATCGGAGGCCGAGGCATGAATACGGAACGGATCACGCGGTTGGAAAAACTGCTGAATCGGGAACTTTCCGCCGAAGAGAAAGAGCGGTTGCGCCGGATACAGGATACGCTGCAAATTTCAGACGAAGACGCTTTATGGGATGCCCATGCGGCGATGGAATACCAGAAGGCGTATTATGAGGAGTTGCCGCAAAAAATCGCAACGGCCTCCACGGAGATTCTGCGGGGGATTCTCACATCGCCAGTGTATTATTTCGGCGTCAGCGCCCAGCTCAAGCTGGCCTTTGACCGTTTTTTCGCCTTGCTTGAGGAAGGGATGGCCGTCAATCGCGCCGCTTTATTGATGACCTGCGGCAACACAACGGATGCCGTGGCCGCGTCCTCCATTTCCATGTTCAGACAGATATGCGCCTGTCAGAAATGGGAGGAAGCCGGAATCATCATCGCGCCTCGTTTGCATAATCCGGGTGAGATAGAGGGACGCGCGGAACTGGAACAGGCGAAACGCCTTGGTGAGAATATGTAACAGCAAGATCGAAATAAAATTTCAAAAAGGAACACCTGGCTGTATGCGAGGCTCAGACCTGGCAGTGCCTAACGGCTATGAAATCAAAGTTCGCCGCATATCTTTGCAGAATTGCAAGTTTTTTGGAGCGGGCCTTTGCTTTTACCACATGCTCAAGGCTGTATGCCGCGCTTTTGCTTTCACAGCGGCATGACATCAGGAGTTTGACCGGCTGGCGAGAATGCGTATATTTCGCGCCGCCGGGCAGTTTCCCGTTGTGTTGGTTTATCCGCCGTTCAACATCGCTGGTAACGCCGCAATAGAATGTGCCGTCAGCACACTCCAAAAGATACACATGCCATTCAGCGTCCATTGGGAGGGATTGAAAGTTTGTCCGCTGGTATGCGCTTCGGCAAATGGCTACAGGCTTTCTTTGAGCGACTTGCCCGGCGTGAACTTCACGGTCTTGCTCGCCGGAATCTGAATTTCCTTGCCGGTGCGGGGATTGCGGCCTTTGCGGGCCTTACGCTCCACCACCTTGAACCCGCCGAAGCCGGTTATGGCAACGGCATTGCCTTTTTTCAATGTTTCTGCCAGGATGGCGAAAAGCTCGTCATACGCGGCTTCGGCCTGGGCGTTGGTGGCAAGATGCGCCTGTTCCTTCAGGGTTTTGACAAGTTCGGCTTTAGTCATGGGGTATCGCTCCATCTGGTCTGATTTCCGCTGTATGTATCCCACTCTGCCGCAACGATCAACAAGCCGCGCGGCGCTTGGGCGAAATTGCGGGGCAGCTCTCCTATCGGAAAAAAGGCCCGCTGATCCTTAAATTGTTAACAATCTTACAGTAAAACAACAAAATATACATCATTCAAGCAGGATGTCTGTGGTGCAAAAATCTCTCTCTTTTCCAAGGAATACTCAGGCTGAAGTTGACGGTATCGGCCCCGCTCCTTGCCGAGACGGGGCTTTTTTTCGTCCGCAAGCTGACGGGGCGTTAATATGACGAAGGTGAAACGAGGCGGCCTTGCTCCCGCGCCAATGGAGGAAAACGCCCCGTATTTCCCCGAACGCCTGAAAGCCAAGCTGCGCAAAGCTCCGGCTATGCGCGGCATTTTCATTGAAGCCCCGGTCGGCTACGGCAAGACGACCCTTGCCGCAAAATGCCTATGCAGCGCCCTGCCCAAAGAAACCATCCTGGCATGGCATCACTGCAAGAAAGATACTCCCCAATCTTTATGGCGAAACCTGTGCCACGCCCTGCAAACAATTGACGCGAAAACCGGGACGGAGCTTTTGCGCCTCGGACATCCCGACGAATATAGCGTGGACAATGTGGGCAGGCTGCTTTGGGGAATGGAATGCGAGGCCCCGACCTGGCTGGTGCTGGACGATTTTCATAATTTGGCGGCACTTGCGCCCGCATCCGTATGGAATGCCCTGCTGGAACACGAATGCCCGCATTTGTGTACGATGCTGATCTCCCGTCCCCTGCCCGAAAGTCCCATGCCCTGCGGAAACCCCGGTTTTCTGTATTTGGGCGTTGACGATCTGCGCCTGACGCAAGAGGAATCCAGAGAGTATGCGGCCAAAGCGGGCGCTACGCTCAGCGGGAAAGAAGCGGAGGAACTGCACCGATGCGCCGAAGGCTGGATGTTCGCCCTGTTCCTGCATGTGCGGCACTACCGGGAGAAGAAAACCTTTGCCCCGGCGTCCGACTTTGAAGGACTGATCAGGGATGAAATCTGGCACAAGCTGAACGGGTCATGCCGGGATTTTCTCCAGCGTGTTTCCCCGTTTGAAGCCTTCAGCGCAATCCAGGCGTCCCGATTGCTCCACCTGCCGGAACCGCCCGCCGCTCTCATTGCGGAATTGGCACATACGGCCATCCTGCGCTTTGATGACATCTCCGGCTTGTATTATCCCCACAGCCTCCTTCTGGAATATACGCGGAAAACCATCAATGACTTGTCCAAAACCGCGCAACGGAAAATTTTCCAGGCCGCCGGAGACTGGTACGCCGCGAACGGGGAACGGAAGAAGGCCATCGCTTTGTATTACCAACTGGAGGATTTTGAGAGGATTCTGGCCCTCAATCTCTCCGGCCTCCCGGACAACCGCCTGCTGGACTTGCCTGATGCCGCCCCTGACCGCCCTGACGGCATGAACGCGCCCGCACAGGCGAACGACGGTTCACCGCTCACTGAGATCTACGCGGACGCCCTGCGGAAAATTGCGGCCCACTGCACCCGCTCCATGAAAATCCGGCATCCCTTGTCCGCGATCCAACTGGCCTTCGAATTTTTCGGCCAGGGTCTGCATGAGGAATATGCCGCCCTGTGCGGAGAAATGGCCGGAGTGGTGGAAACGGACGTGCCGGAG
>JAISZT010000023.1 GCA_031284485.1 Desulfovibrio sp. | reverse complement strand
CAAACACTTCTTGACGGAAAACGGTTTTGGGAGGAAAAAGTCGAACAACTCAATTAACCAGACAATCGGAAGTATCAAAACGGAGCCTACTGTCAGATCAAGTCTGAACTACTACAAATTATCGTTCTGTTTTCCGGATTCGCTTTGAGTTGAATTCAATGCGTTTTGGCCCGATTCTTGCTCTCTATATAACGCGTTTTCACCTTCGGCGAAAACAGCACGAATATTATTTTTCAGGCCCTGTTTCCCTTTCGAAAAACAGGGCCTTTTTGGCGTTTATTGCTTGAGAGATGCATGTAGTTTTTGAAATGCTTGCTTGACGGTGGGCTTGCATCCGCCTGCAGATATTTCGCGCCGGTTTTTGTATTGAAATCCAGTTGGTTCAGATAGCGCACGATGGCGGCGGCAATAAGAGACAGCATTATAACTTGTAAAACGTACGGGGTAGAAGATGACTACAAAGATTAAAATCACAGCCGGCTTTGTAACCATGATCGTTATAATGTTCACCATTTCCACCATCAGCTTCAGAGGCCTGACCGGCGTTTCGGGCATGTTTCTCGAATTCAGCCGGCTTGCGGCCCTGAATGTGGCGGCGAGCGACAGCCTCACCGGCATCAACGCCTCGGCGTACTATCTGGAAAAATTCATGCGCCTGTCTGACGGCAGGGACATGGATCGCTCCATTGCCTCCCTGGAACAATCCCTTGCCGCTGCGCGGGAAGCGCTTGACCATACTGTTGTTCCGGAACGGAAAAAGATGATGGAGCAAGCCGTGGCGCGCCTGCGGGAGTATGTGGACACGCTGAAGGAAATGAAAAAGGATTTTGCCCCCCGGTATGACGACTATCAGAGAATTATCGAGCCCGGCTTCGAGGAGTCGGAAAAAATTCTCGGAGGAGTCGGGGAACTGGCCCTGACAGAGAATAACTCCGTTTTGCTCAGGCAGATCAACGATGTCTGGCGTGTTCTTGTCCGCCTGAACCGGGCCGTTGACGCATTCCGTCTGCTGGGAAACGCGGAGAACGCCGCTGAAGCGGACAGACTTCTGCAAGAGGCCGGGAGCGTCAACGACCGTTTTCACGCCGCCCTCACCACGGCGGAAGGGAACCACCTTTTTTCGGGATACCGGGAAAAGTATAATTCCATAGTATCAGCCTATCAGAAAAACAGGGACCAGGTCATGCGGGCCGAGGAGCTCCTGGCGCAGACCTATAGATGGGATGCGGAACTGGAGGAGATCAGCCACAAGGTCAACAAAGCGGCCGACGCGGATCAGAAGAACAGACAGACCGAGATCATTGCCTCGAATAACGACACGGAATTTTACATGCTGCTTTCCTCGGCCATCGGCCTGATCATCGGACTGATTTTCGCTTTTTTCATTATTATCGGGCTGGTTTCCGTGCTGAAGAAGGTTGCGGCCTTCGCCCAGGCTGTTGCGGACGGCAATTTTGAGCACGATGCGGCTATAAGGGAAAAAGGGGAAATCGGAAAAATGGTGGAGTCTATGCGCCACATCCCGGCAACCCTGAAGCGGGTCATCCGCTCCGGCCATGATTTCGCGGAAAGCATCCAGGCGGGCCAGTTACGCACCCGCCTTGATCAGGCGGCCTTCAAAGGAAGCTATGCCGATCTCGCTCATTCCATCAATACTGTGGGAGACGCTTACACAGGCATTACCGACTTTATGCCCACTCCGGTCATGGCCTGCGATGCAGGATGTAAAATTATTTTCCTGAACAAGGCCGCACAGGAAGCACTTGGCGGGAATATGCTGGACAGACCCTGCTCCGGCCAGTTGCGTTCGCCAATCTGCGACACCGCGCAATGCCTGGGGAAAAGCTGCATGAGCGAAAATATGACCATCACCCGTGAAACCGAGGTCAATCCCCAAGGCAAACGCCTGGATGTTTCCGTGATTGGCCGGCCAATTACGGACGTGAACGGCAAGATCATCGGCTTCTTTGAGTTTTTGACCGACCTGACCGTGATCAAAACCGCGCAACACACCATCAAGCAGGCTGTTTTCCAGGCTTCGGAAGTTTCCAGCCGCGTTGCGGCCGCTTCGGAAGAACTGGCCGCTCAGGTGGAACAAATTTCACGAGGCGCGGAAATGCAGAGAACCCGCGTGGAGGACACGGCCTCAGCCATGACGGAAATGAACGCCACAGTGCTTGAAGTGGCCCGCAACGCCAGCATGGCTTCTGAAAAGGCGGAACAGACCCGCGTCAAGGCGGCAAGCGGCGCGGAGCTTGTCAACAAGGTGGTTCAGTCCATCAACTCGGTCAACACGGTGGCCGAAAATCTTCAGGGCAACATGCAGGAACTGGGCAATCAGGCGGAGAGCATAGGCGGGGTGATGAACGTGATTTCCGACATCGCGGATCAGACAAACCTGCTGGCGCTGAACGCGGCCATTGAAGCCGCCCGCGCCGGAGAGGCGGGGCGCGGCTTCGCGGTTGTCGCGGATGAAGTCCGCAAACTGGCGGAAAAAACCATGACCGCCACAAAAGAGGTGGGAGACAGCATCAAGGCCATTCAGCAATCCGCCCGCACGAATATCAGCGAAATGGAAGTCGCGGCCCGGAGCATCAGTGAAGCCACAGAGCTGTCGAACCATTCGGGAACGGCGCTGTCGGAGATTGTGACCATGGCCTCCGAAAATTCTTCGGTCGTAACATCCATCGCCACAGCCGCGGAGGAGCAAAGCGTCACCTCGGATGAAATTCACCGCGCGCTGGAGGAAATCAGCCAGGTGGTGTCGGAAACCACCAAAAGCATGGTTCAATCCTCCTCCGCCGTTCAGGAGCTGTCCCTCACGGCAACGGAATTGCGGCGCATCATGGAAGACCTTAATGCCGTCTGACCTTTCATACCAAATTGCGACCAAAGGAAAGGGAACAGGGGAATCTTTTTCGCAATTTCCTATAAAACCGGGGAATTTTATTTGGCGGATCAATATCCACGGGTGACGGGAAAAAACCGCATTGACGGCAACATCTCGCCGCCCGCTCGTGCAGGGCATGCGCCGGCAATGCGCGGATTCCCGCCATCGGAACGTCATGCCTGACTTTCGCAGGGTTCCGGTTATTTGCGCAAAAGCCGCAATCCATTGAACACCACAAGCAGGCTTGTGCCCATGTCGGCGAATACGGCCATCCACATGGTGGCCTGCCCCATGAAGGCGAGAGCGAGAAACGCCGCCTTGATGCCAAGGGCAAAAAGGATATTCTGCTTCAGCACGCTTGTCGTGGCGCGCGAAAGGCGGATGAATGCGGGGATCTTGCGTAAATCGTCATCCATCAGGGCCACGTCGGCGGTTTCGATGGCGGTGTCCGCGCCGGCCGCCCCCATGGCAAAGCCGATATCCGCCCGCGCCAGGGCAGGGGCGTCATTGATGCCGTCGCCCGCCATGCCCACCTTCCCTTCCGGTGACAGCAGGCGCTCAATCTCGCGCAGCTTGTCTTCAGGCAGCAGGTCGCCAAGAACCCGGTCTGTCCCCACTTTGGCGGCAATGGCTTTTGCGGTATGAGCATTGTCGCCTGAAAGCATGACGGTTTGCACCCCCAGGGCGTGAAGTTCCGAAACAGCCTGCCGGCTACTTTCCTTGATTGTGTCCGCCACCGCGAACACGGCAAAAACACGTTTCTCGTCCGTCAGGGCCACAGCGCTTTTTCCCTGGGACTCCAGCGCGGAAAATCGCTCCCGCAATTCGGGCGAGCCTATATGCAATTCCTCGATTCTCCTGCTGTTGGCGAGACAATAAAATTGCGACCCAATTCGTCCCTGAATGCCGCGTCCGGGTATGGCGGCAAAATCGGTTACCTCCAGCAAGGGGACGCCGTCCTCTCGCGCCAGGACAGCCAATGCCCTGGAAACCGGATGATCCGAGCGGGCGGCAAGGCTTGCGGCCACTGTTCGGACATGGGAGGCGTCCGCGCCCTGCCACGCTTCAAAGTCGGTCTGCACCGGCTTGCCGTGCGTGAGCGTCCCTGTCTTGTCAAAAGCCAGCCAGCGCAACTTGTGGCCATCTTCCAGATACGCGCCCCCCTTGATTAAAATGCCTTTTCGGGCGGCGGCGGCCAATCCGCTGACAATGCTGACCGGGGTGGATATGACCAGGGCGCAGGGGCAGGCGATGACCAGCAGAACAAGCGCCCTGTATATCCAGTCCATCCACTGTCCCCCCGCCAGCAGGGGGGGGGCGACGGCCACGGCCAGCGCAAGAGCGAAAACAGCGGGCGTATAATAGCGGGCAAACTGATCCACAAAACGCTGCGTGGGGGCGCGGCTGCTCTGGGCCTGCTCCACGGCGTGGATAATGCGGGCCAGAGTGGAATCGTTGGCGCCGGCGGTCACGCGATAGACAAAGGAACCGTATTCATTGATGGTTCCCGCGAATACGGTGTCGCCCACGGCTTTTTCCACCGGCAGGCTCTCTCCGGTTATCGGCGACTGGTTGACCGCCGAATGCCCTTCAACAAGTTCGCCGTCCAGGGCGATGCGTTCTCCGGGTTTGAGCCGGACGAGGCTTCCGACAGGAATCATGCCGGCCTCGACATCAATCCAACTGCCGTCAGGCTGCCGCATTGTGGCCTTGTCCGGGGTAAGGGCCATCAGGCCCCGGATGGCGCTTCTGGCGCGGTCAAGCGATCTGGCCTCAAGAACCTCGGCAAGGGTAAACAGCACCATGACCATGGCGGCTTCCGGCCAGTGACCAATCAGCAAAGCGCCGGTGACCGCTATGGTCATCAGCGCGTTCATGTTCAGGTTGCGGTTTTTAAAGGCGATCCATCCCTTTTTGTATGTGGACAGCCCGCCGACGCCGATGGCGGCAAGGGACAGGACAAGCGCCACCCATGTATCACCGTAGGCGAGTTCCACGGCTTCGGACGCCAGGGCGGCAACTCCGGCCGCAATCAGCCTTGTCCGGTTGACGGGAGCGGACGCCGCCTCTATTGTATCGGCGGGAGTGGCGGATTCGGCCTTCATGCTGATGATGCCGCCGGCAGTCGAACCGCAGCAGCAGCACCCGGATTGTTCGTTGCAGGAATCATTCGGCGTGGAGAGAGGAGTCAAACCTTTTTTTGTATTATGGGCGTTCATCGCAAATATCTCCTTGAAAAATCTGACGCGTCAAGCGCTGAAGCTACCTTACGCAATATTGACAAACAAGTAAATAGTTGCTTAACTGTTTATTTACAGGAGACGTGATGAGACAAAAAAAAGAATTGGATTTTTTGTGTACTTGTGCGGTTATACATGAAAAAATTGTTTCCCGGGTGAAAAAAAACCTGCTTGACGACGCCTCCCTCGGAGAAATGGCGGAATTGTTCAAAGCCCTTGGCGACCCTACACGGCTGAAAGTCGTTCACGCCCTTCTGGCGGCGGAAATGTGCGTCTGCGATCTGGGAGCGCTGCTGGAAATGAGCCCGCCGGCGATTTCTCACCACCTGAAGCTGCTTCGGCAACTCAAACTGGTCACGTTTCGCCGTTCCGGAAAAGTCGTCTACTATTCCATCGGAGATGAACATATCGCCCCTCTGGTGACGCAAGCCATTGCCTGCATTAAGAAAAATGGCCAATCAGACCTTGCCCGGACAACTGCCTGCATGAACAGTTCCGCGTAATATCGGACGATCAGAGCCTTTTTTTGATTGTCCTGGCCACATCCATCATCAGGCAAATAACGTCATCCTGGGCATCCGGCGACAGATGGCCGAGCATGTCCGCCACGGTATCCAGCTTGACGCTCAGAGGATCACTATTTTTGCGGAACAGATCGGCTACGGCACAGTCCAAAACTTTTGCTATATCTTCCAACCGTTGAAACCTTGGCGCCACAATCCCGTTTTCAATTCTACTCAACGAATCACCGCCCATATCCAGCTTTTCGGCAAGCTCCGCCTGGGTCATTCCCATAGCCTTTCGTCTGCGGCTGACATTCTCGCCGACAACTGACGCCAACTTCTGAATTTTCCTGGGAGCCACAGTTTATACTCCTATTTCGAGTATAAACCATAGCTTGCTGTTTTCTGTACAAAAACAGCATTAGACGACAAACATATTGATATCTCATCCAATATACAGGAAAGTTATCCCTCGAAAATATTGCCCAATACACAGTAAAAAAATTTGAAAAGCAATATATCATTTCGCTGCATATTACTGATTTTTTTTTGGAAACAGACTGGGTTATTCTTGAAGATTCACAAATCCAGGGGATTATATGCCGGAACCAGATGTAAGATTAACCAGTGAAATCTTTGAAAAAATTATTCATGGTTCGATGAGAAACAAAATTACAAAAGAAGGCGTTGATCTATACCCCTCGATGAAAAAAATATCAACTGCAAAAATCAGTTATGGACTGCCTGAAAATGAAAAAATTTATGCGATAATTGACGCTACCGTATTTGGCAGCGCAAGGAATGGGATGGGATGGCAATCACGCCATACGGCATCTATTGGAGTAATGACGGATTACATAGGAGTGCATGTACAGCCTTGTCCTGGCATGAATTGCGTAGTGCAAGAATGTCCGCCACGCGGTTATCTTTAAATTTCGGCAGGAACATATTCTTCGATATGTCCGGCTCCAGTGCAAAACCGGCTGCGGTCAGATTACTGCTTGATGAAATTCTGGCGGCACTTGATTATCATTCGGAAGATGAAAATTTTGAGGAAGAGCATTCAGACAATGATAAGTCTGATACTGTAGCTGAAACAAACAGTGCAAAAGAAAATGCGTGTCAAAATCCATTTTGCGCCCTGCGGCCATACGTTGCTTTGAACAATATTTTAGAAACTTAATGGATAATTCAGAGCATCTCACGAATGACATGAGTGAATGCTCCATGGCGGCGGGAAAGCGAAGTTTCGCATAGTTGCTGACGAGCCCCCCGGAGGGTCAAGAGAAGCCCGCGCCGTAAGATGGTTCAGGAGCCGTGGTTCTCCATTTTCTGCCATTTTTAGCTTGTGCTTTTTTACACTTTTGTGTAGGTTTTTTCACTCTCCTTGCAGGGGGGGGAAATTATTTGGAGGCATGGCAATATGGCAACTGTGGAAACCGGGCAAGACAACGAAATAAATTTCGAAAGCGCCCTTGAAAACTATCTCAATCCTGATTTTGGCGATCTGGAGGACGGCTCCATCGTCAAAGGCGAAATCGTCCGCGTGGCTGACGACAACGTGCTGGTAGACGTCAACTTCAAATCCGAAGGACAGATCCCGGCATCCGAATTTCGTGACGCCGCGGGCAATATGACCGTCAAGGTGGGTGACAGCGTTGACGTGTACGTGGTGCGCAAAAACGAAATGGACGGCACCATCACGCTTTCCTTTGAAAAAGCCAAGCGCATGCAGGTTTTTGACCAGCTTGAAGACGTGCAGGAAAACAACAGAGTTATCAAAGGGCACATCATGCGCCGCATAAAGGGCGGCTACACTGTGGACATTGACGGCGTTGAAGCCTTTTTGCCGGGTTCCCACGTGGATTTGCGCCCCGTGCCGGACATGGATGCCCTTGTCAGCCAGGAATTTGAATTCCGCGTGCTTAAAATCAACCGTCGCCGCAGCAACGTAATTGTTTCCCGGCGGGTGCTGCTGGAAGAAGAGCGGGACTCCAAACGGCAGGATCTGCTCCGCACTCTGGAAGAAGGCCAGATCGTCACCGGCAAGGCCAAAAACATTACCGAATACGGCGTATTTGTCGATCTCGGCGGGCTGGACGGCCTTCTGCACATCACGGACATGAGCTGGAAGCGCATCCGCCATCCCAAGGAAATGATCACCATGGGGCAGGATCTGACGCTGAAGGTGCTTTCCTTTGACCGCGACAACAACAAGGTTTCCCTTGGCCTCAAACAACTGGTGACGGATCCGTGGCAGGATATTTCCGAACGCTTCCCCGATGGGGCGCGCTACACGGGCAAAGTCACCAACCTCGTGGACTACGGGGCTTTTGTGGAACTGGAAGCCGGAGTGGAAGGGCTTGTGCACATTTCTGAAATGTCCTGGACGCGCAAGCTGCGCCACCCCTCCCAAATGGTGCACACCGACGACGAAGTGGAAGTTGTCATCCTTGGGGTGGACGGCGAGAAGAAGCGCATCAGCCTCGGCATGAAACAGGTGCGTCCCAATCCCTGGGAAATGGTGGCCGAGAAATATCCCGAAGGCACCGTGCTTGAGGGCGTCATCAAAAATATTACGGAATTCGGAATGTTTGTCGGCATTGAGGAAGGCATTGACGGCCTTATCCATGTTTCGGATATTTCCTGGACAAAGAAAATACGCCACCCGAATGAAATCTACAAAGTGGGGGACGTTATCCAGGCCAAGGTGCTCACCGTTGATCAGGAAAGCGAAAAGTTCACCCTGGGCGTGAAACAGATTGTGGATGATCCCTGGGGCCATGTTCCGGACACCTATCCCGTGGGTTGCACAATCAAGGGCATCGTGACCAATATCACCGATTTCGGCCTGTTTGTCGAAGTGGAAGAAGGGATTGAAGGACTTGTGCACGTTTCCGAACTGGCCGGCAAAAAAGTGAAAACCCCCACGGAGATTTACAAGGACGGACAGGAAATTGAGGCCAAAGTCATCTATGTAAGCGCCGACGAACGCCGCCTGGGCCTGTCCATCAAGCAGATCAAGGATGAGGAAGAACGCCGCAAACCCAAGGAATTCCACTCCGGCCCGCAGGAAGCCGCCGGGCAGAACCTGGGTGATCTGCTGAAACAAAAACTGGAAGAAACAGAAAACAGCCTGGAATAACTGGGCATTTAATCAGGTTATTCAGAAAAGGCGGCTTCGGTCGCCTTTCTTGCGAAGGCGCATTAAAGGAAGAGCCTATGCGCGATGTTCCCTACCGCTTCATACCACAGCTTACGGACGAGCAGATTCGGCAGAAACAACTGGAAGGGCTGCGCGCCACGGTGCGCCGGGCGCGCAATTCGCCGCAGTACCGGCGGCTGCTTGACCGCTGCGGCGTTCAGGAAGAGGACATAAAAAGCCTGGAGGATCTCCGGCGTCTGCCCACGGTGGATGTCGAGGATCTGCGCGAGGGATATCCCCTGCCCCTGCTCTGCATACCGGAGAAAGACATTGTGCGCGTCCACGCTTCCAGCGGTACCACGGGCAAACGCAAAATTCTGGCTTACAGCCGCCGCGACATAGACACGTTCAGCCTCCAGATGGCGCGCTGCTTTGAACTGTCCGGCCTTACCCGCGACGACCGCATGCAGATAGCCGTGGGCTACGGACTTTGGACGGCCGGGATCGGCTTTCAGCTCGGCAGCGAACGTCTCGGCATGCTGACCGTTCCCGTGGGGCCGGGCAATCTGGAAATGCACCTGCAACTGCTGAAGGACATGGGGAGCACCTGCTTTGGCGCCACGGCGTCCATGTCGCTTCTTCTGGCCGAAGAAGTGGAACGCGCCGGGCTGCGAAAGGATTTGCGCCTGCGCAAGGTGATCTGCGGCGCCGAGCCGCGCAGTGAAAAAATGCGCCTGACAATTGAGAACAAGCTGGGTCTTGAAGGCAGCCACGACATCGGCGGCATGACCGAAATGTACGGTCCGGGCACGGCCATAGACTGCGATGCCCATACGGGGCTGCATTACTGGGCGGATCTGTTTATTATCGAAGTGCTCGACCCGGCGACGCTTGAACCTGTGCCGGAGGGTGAAACGGGTGAAATGGTGGTCACCAGCCTTTGCAAGGAGGCTGTGCCGCTGCTGCGCTACCGCACGCACGACCTGACCCGCCTTCTGCCGGGGCGTTGCCCCTGCGGACTGAACATGCCCAGGCACGACAGCATACTGGGGCGCTCCGACGATATGATCGTCTACCGCGGGGTGAACATCTACCCCGGTCAAATTATGGAAGTGATCGGGACGTTTGCCGAACTGGGCGGCGAGTACCAGATGGAACTGACCAGAGACGAACATCTGATGGATCATCTCACGCTGACTGTGGAGCGCGCGCAGAATGCGGCATCCGGCAACGACGTCGGACAAAAGCTGGAGCGGAGCCTGCACAAGGCCATACAGGCGCGCATAACAGTGAACCTGACGGATTACGCCAGCCTGCCGCGCACGTTCAGCAAGTCAAAACGGGTGCTGGACAGCCGCTGAGAGGTAAAAACCGCAGGGCGCAATTTTATCTGGAAATCGGATGAGACAGGGAAATGATGGAAAAATTTTCCCTGGCGTCATGGCGAAATTCGACGGCCTTGTCGCGGCCTTTGTGTTTGGCGTGATACAAGGCCTTGTCCGCGCAGTCCACAATATTGTTCAGATATGACCCCGCCCAGCCCGACCACATCGCGGCGACGCCCGCGCTGGCGGTAATATGCAATCCGTTTTCCACCACGTTGCCGTCGGCATCGCGGATGAGAAGATTAAAGTTTTTAATGTCGGCGCGTATTGTTTCGGCAACCTGGGGCAAGGCGGAAGCTTCCGGCCCGGAGACTGCCAGGACAAACTCCTCTCCGCCGTAACGCGCGACCAGAACGTCAGAGGAAGAAAAACAGTCATAGGCTTTAGTCAGTTGCTTGGCCACGACGACCAGCACCTGATCCCCTATGCGATGCCCGTGTTCGTCATTAAATTTCTTGAAAAAATCAACATCAAAGAAGGCAAGGGACAACGGGGTTCCTTCGGTCAGCCACTTGTCGACGGCCTTTCCCATAAATTCGTCAAAGGCCCTGCGGTTGGCGATATTGGTCAGGGCATCGCGCGTAGCCAGCGTTTCCAGAGAACTGATGTCGTTCTTGAAAAGGTTTTTCATTTTAACAAAGGAACTGTGCAAATGATCCAACTGCTCAACCGGCTCAAGGTCGCTTTCAACAATGGAGACAGTTGTTGCCTCAAGGGTATCAAGGTCTCCGCATCGGGTGCTGAGCGTTTTTTGAAATTGCTGAATAAGGGAAGCCACCTCCAGCAAAAGCGTTTCCGTCTTCTTCCTGTAAGGCGTAACAATGCAGTTATAATAACAGTTCAGGACTTTTTGCAGATTTTCTTCCGAATAGTCCTTCCGGGTAAAGGTATCAGTCAGCAGTCCCTGAACAGCTATTTTTTGAACATCGCTGAGGTGGGGATAGTCCTTGATCTCCCGAAAATAGAGAAGCAGCGACCTCCAGCGCGTATCCAGCGGAACGCCGGCCTTGTCAAACAACGAAAAAAGTTTTTTATAGTGGAGGTCTGTAGCGAAGGATTGCTGTGCCATGGCCCTGCCTGCCCCCCTGAAAGTATTGTGATTCACACGTATCATGTTCTCTGCCCGGACGCTATCACACGTTCATGGAAATGCCTTCAATCAGACCACAAACCGCACGCAGCCCGAGCAGATAACTTTCAACCCTGAAACCCGCGATACTGCCCGCGCACACCGGCGCCAGCACGGACTTGTGACGAAAAGCCTCACGGGCGTGCACGTTTGACATGTGCACTTCCACAACAGGGGCGCGCACTATGGCGAGCGCGTCCATGATGGCGTAGCTGTAATGCGTCCACGCGCCGGCGTTGATGACGACGCCCTGTATGTTTTCTTCGGTGACGGCGTGTATGCGCTCCACCATTTCGCCCTCGTGGTTTGTCTGAAAAAAACTGACCGTCACGCCCAGCTCGCGCGCCAGATCGGCGAGTCGGCTGTTGATTTCCGGCAGGGTTGCCTTGCCGTACCGGGACGGATCACGCCGCCCGAACATGTTCAGGTTGACGCCGTGCAATATCAAAATGTTCATAACATATCCCATTGAAATGAGCCATGCCGCAGACAAAACACCCCTTTCCTTTGCCGCGCCTGACACTTCCCCAACGTGCTTCTTGGGCTAACGCATATGGTAGATACACGTTTAAGGCAGTTACGTCAATATATTACGTCTATCTGTTATTGCGCCCAAACGGCTTTTATGTCAATATAAATCCTTACGGGAAGAAATTTTCAAAAATTTGCTTGCCATTTTTCTCGGCCTATTTTATGATAATTGCTACTAGTTTAATAGGAGTTATGGTAGCCCACGGAGCACGCAGATGAAACCCGACACCATTCTTGCCCAGGCCGGTTCCAGAAGGGACGCCAACACTGGGGCTATCTCCATGCCTGTGCATCTTTCGGTGGCTTTTCAACACCCGGCCCTTGGTCAAAGCACGGGTTTTGACTACTCCAGAACAGGCAATCCCACCCGGCAGGCTCTGGAACAGACCGTGGCGGAATATGAAGGCGGCGCGAAGGCGTTGGCCTTTTCTTCCGGCCTGGCCGCCATTGACGCTGTCATGCGCCTTTTTTCGCACGGGGACGCGATTGTCGTCACCGAAGATATTTACGGCGGCACCTTCAGGCTTTTTGAGCAGTTCGGCAGGCCGCTCAACCTGCGTTTTCTCTATGTGGACACCTCGGACACGGGCGCTGTTGACCGCGCCCTGCGCTCCCCCGGCGTGAAAGGCCTGTTTGTGGAACTGCCCACCAATCCCCTGCTGAAAGTGGCTGATCTGGCCGCTTTGGGCAAGCTGGCGCAAGCGCGGAACATTCTTTATATAGTGGACAACACCTTTTTGACCGCGGCCGCGTGCAGACCTTTTGACTACGGCGCGGACATCACCGTGTACAGCGCCACAAAATACCTGGGCGGCCATAACGACGTGCTCGGCGGCATCGCGGCGGCAAAATCGGACGAACTGGGGGAACGCCTTGCCTACCTTCAAAACGCCACCGGCGCCGTGCTCGGCCCTTTTGAATCCTGGCTGCTGCTCAGAAGTTTGAAAACGCTGCCCCTGCGTCTCAAAAAACATGAAGAAAACGCCCTGATCGTGGCGGAATTTCTGAACCGTCACCCGAAGGTAAAAAATCTCCACTACCCCGGCCTTGTCTCGGACCCCGGACACGCGGTGCTGTCCGGGCAATCCGGCAGCTTCGGCGGCATGATCGCCTTTGAGGTGGACTCCAGGGCCAGAGTGGAGCATATTCTGGCTTCGGTCAAAGTGTTTATGTTCGCGGAAAGCCTTGGGGGAACGGAATCCCTTGTCACCTTCCCCGTTGTGCAGACGCACGCGGCCTTTGACGCGGACACCTTGGCGCGGCTCGGGCTGACGGACTGTCTGCTTCGCCTTTCCATCGGGCTGGAAGACGCGGACGATCTGCTGAACGATTTGTCCGCCGTTCTGGATTGAAATTTCAGCAACCATAACTTGAGAAAACAGCACTATGGATTTCAAAAGCCGCCTTATCCATGCAGGTTCAGACCGCGACCCGTTCACCGGAGCGGCCGGAGTGCCCCTGTATCTGGCCTCCACCTTTGACCAGCGAAACGCCCAATCCCGCAAACACGACTATACCCGCAGCGGCAACCCCACGCGGGACGCGCTGGAAGCGGCCGTCGCCGATCTTGAAGGGGGCAGCGTGGGGCTGGCTTTTGCCTCGGGCATGGCCGCCACGTCTTCGGTGTTGATGCTGTTTGAACCCGGCGACCATCTTGTCGTCAGCGAGGATGTGTACGGCGGCACATTCCGCGTGATGACGACCCTGCTGCGCCGTTGGGGCCTGCAAACATCCTTTGTGGACAGCACGGACGCGCAGGCGCTGGAAAAGGCCATAACACCCTCCACGCGGGGCATTTTTGTGGAGACCCCCTCAAATCCCCTGCTCAAAATCACCGACCTTGCCGCTGTCGCCGCCCTTGCCGGGGAGCGCGAACTCATCAGCATGGTGGACAACACCTTTGCAACGCCCTATTTTCAACGGCCTCTTGAGCTTGGCTTTGATATCGTCGTGCACAGCGCCACGAAGTTTCTGAACGGGCACAGCGATGTCCTCGCCGGACTGGCCGTAACGCGGAACAAGGAGCTTGGCAAAAAACTCCGCTTTGTCCAGAATGCTTTCGGCGCGGTGCTCGGCGTGCAGGACAGTTGGCTTGTACTGCGCGGCCTGAAAACGCTGGCTGTGCGGATGGAGGCTTCGCAGACGGGCGCGTCATATCTGGCTGAAAAACTTTCAACATTGCCGCAGATGCGTCAGGTGTATTATCCCGGCCTTGCCGCACATCCCGGCAGAGATGTGCATGAGCGGCAGGCCTCCGGCCCGGGCGCGGTCATTTCTTTTGAACTTGCGTCCACGGAGCTTGCCCGCCGGTTTTTGCAGCGCTGCACGCTGCCTCTTGTGGCTGTGAGCCTGGGAGGCGTGGAAAGCATCTTGAGCCACCCGGCCACCATGTCCCATGCGGCCATGCCGCCCGACGTGCGGAAAGAAAGAGGCATAAGCGACGCGCTGATCCGGCTTTCCGTCGGCCTTGAGTCCCCCGATGACCTTTGGGAAAATATTCGGCAGGCGCTTGACGATTAACAACATCAACAAATTCACAGGAGACCCGTCATGTCCAGAATTTACTCAGACAATTCCAAATCCATCGGGCTGACCCCGCTGATCAAACTCAATCGCGTTGTCGGCAACAAGGCCACTGTGCTGGCAAAAATTGAAGGACGCAACCCGGCCTATTCCGTAAAATGCCGCATAGGGGCCGCCATGATAGAAGACGCTGAAAAACGCGGCGCGCTCAAGCCCGGCATAAAAATCATTGAACCGACCAGCGGCAATACCGGCATCGCGCTCGCTTTTGTGGCGGCGGCAAAAGGCTATGAACTGACCCTCACCATGCCGGAAACCATGAGCCTTGAACGCCGCCGGGTTGTCGCCATGCTGGGGGCGAAACTGATTTTGACGACGGGCGCGGAAGGCATGCCCGGGGCCATCAGAAAAGCCGAGGAGCTGGCCGCGAGCGGAGAATATTTCATTCCTCAGCAATTCAAAAATCAGGCCAACCCCGCCATCCATGAAAAAACCACAGGTCCGGAAATATGGGAAGACACCGACGGCGGCATTGACGTTCTTGTTTCCGGCGTCGGCACAGGCGGCACCATCACCGGCGTTTCGCGCTACATCAAGAACACGAAGGGCAAGTCCATTACCTCTGTCGCCGTGGAACCCAGCACAAGTCCGATTATCACGCAATTCCTCGCCGGAAAGCCCCTGCAGGCAGGCTCGCACAAAATCCAGGGCATCGGGGCGGGCTTTATCCCGGATACCCTGGATACGAAGCTCCTGGACAGAGTGGAACCCATAAGCAGTGAAGAAGCCATTGAATACGCCCGCCGTCTGGCCAGGGAAGAAGGCATACTGGCGGGCATATCCTCGGGCGCGGCGGCGGCGGCGGCGGCCCACCTTGCGGAACTTCCGGAATTTGCCGGTAAAATTATTGTGACCATTCTGCCGGACGCCGGGGAACGCTACCTGTCGTCCGTGCTGTACGACGGCATCGGCGCATAGCTGGTATGCCTGTCAACAATGTATGGCCGCCCTGTTTCCGATGGGGCGGCCATATGTCATTTTGATGGTTGACCGCCGCCCTGTGTGCGGCTAAAAACAGACAGAACACAAACAGGACTGATATCATGGCAAACACAGACGCTTTCCCCGCCATGCGCTGCCGCATGGAATACGTGTGCCTTGGCTGCGGCGCGCGCTACCCCGCCGACAGCCTGCTCTACACCTGCCCTTTGTGCGGCGATGTTTTTCTGCTGGAAAACCTTGATTTCGCCGCCCTCAAAGAGCGCCCCGCCGCTTCGTGGCGCGCGCTTTTCGACAATCGCGCCGGTAGCCGCGCAACCGCGCTCAGAGGCGTTTTTCGCTATTATGAACTCATGGCGCCGCTTCTGGATGAAGAAGACATTGTCTATCTGGGCGAGGGCGCAACCCCCGTTATTGAGGCCGCGCCCGCCCTGCGCGCCGGCGTGGGCCTGCCCTTTGCCTACAAAAACGACGGGCAGAACCCCAGCGCGTCCTTCAAGGATCGCGGCATGGCCTGCGCCTTCAGCTATCTCAAATGGCTCTGCCGGCGCAACAACTGGGACGAAGTGCTGACGGTGTGCGCCTCCACCGGGGACACTTCCGCCTCGGCCGCGCTGTATGCGGCCTATGTGGGCGCGCCGCTCAAATCCGTTGTGCTGCTGCCCGGCGGCAAGGTGACGCCGCAGCAGCTTTCGCAGCCCCTGGGCAGCGGCGCGACCGTGCTGGAACTGCCGGGCGTGTTTGACGACTGCATGAAGGTGGTGGAGCACCTGGCGGAAAACTACCGGGTGGCCCTGCTCAATTCCAAAAACAGTTGGCGCATTCTGGGACAGGAATCCTACGCGTATGAAACCGCGCAATGGTACAACTGGGATGTGGCGGATCTCTGCCTTTTTGTGCCTGTGGGCAACGCGGGCAACATCACGGCCATCATGTCCGGTTTTCTGAAATTGCGCGAACTTGGCGTCATAACGAGCTTGCCGCGTCTTTTCGGCGTGCAGTCCGAGCACGCCGACCCGGTGTACCGCTACTACGCCGCCTCGCCCGAAACCCGGCAATGGCGGCCCGTGCGCGTTCGCCCAAGCGTGGCCCAGGCCGCCATGATCGGCAACCCCGTGTCCTTCCCGCGCGTGCGCGCGCTGGCCGCGCGCTATATTTCCCTTGGCGGGGAAAAAGCCTTTCAGGTGGTACAGGTAAAAGAGCAGCAGATCATGGACGCCATGCTTCTGGCAAACCGTCACGGGCATATCGCCTGTACCCAGGGCGGGGAGTGTCTGGCCGGTTTGCAGAACGCCCTGGCCCTGGGCATTATAGGACGCAATGAACGCGCCCTGCTTGACGCCACGGCCCACAGCCTGAAATTTGCCGGGTTTCAGGAACTGTATTTTACGGACGGCTTTGGGCCGGAGTACGGCGTCACGCCGGACAAAACCCTGGCCAATCGACCGGAAGCGCTGCTTTGCGAAGAAGACCGCGCAACGCTGGACGACGAGGCCTACACGCGCCGGGCGGCGCGGGCGATGGCCGCGAGGCTGCGGCTTTCGGCGAAATAACAAGTGCGTTGATGCGCTCACTGCGCGGGGAATCAGACAGGGCCGGCCAGCAGTTCCGCCATCCGGCTTTTCATCGCTTCCCTGTCCGGATCCGCGTTGTTGAACACCTCCAGGCAGCGGCGCAGGCGTAGGAAACGCCGTAGTTGTCGTCCAGAAAATACAGGTTGTGGATTATATTGTTTTTAGTGCGGACAGTTCTTTTCTCAAATCAGCGTCGCTGCCGTTGTCAACAACGGTCAAGGTGTACGGCGCATGCGTGTGTTGTTGACGGACAAGATCGAGGCGACGGTCAGATCGTGCCGGTTGAACACCGGCATGGTGATGTTGACGTGGGGATCATGACTATTTTTGTATTCGTTGCTCGTGACGTTCACGGGTGTGCCCTTATTTCGTGGAGCGGCTGATACGGTGGCTTTGGCGCGCCGCAATTGGGGAAAGCGCGTCCATTGGTACTTCTTTGCCATCGGCCAAATATGGGCGTTGCGGCTACAACGTAGCCCTGCAGGCGTGGCATGGCAAGCGCGGGACTACGGCTTTTCGCGCGTGCAGTAAGATTTTTCGACTTGACTTGTTTCGCTTTTAAGCTACAATACATTTATGCAAGTCATCCATTACACAACCGAAGAAAATACGGACGTATACCAGGAATGGGTGGATGCTTTGCGCGACGCCCGCGCCAGAGTTGCGATTTTACGGCGGGTTGACCGCGCCGTTGCGGGTAATTTTGGCGATCACAAGCCCTGCCGGAAAGGTGTGCTTGAAATGCGTATCAACGAGGGGTCGGGCTATCGCGTGTATTATTTTCAGCACGGACAGACGATTGTCGTTCTCCTCTGCGGAGGCGACAAAAAAAACTCAGGATGCGGACATCCGCCGGGCTGTCGCCTATAAAGCTGATTTTCTGCGACAGATAAGGGAGCAGGAACATGACCAGACCCTACATTTCCCATGAGGAAGCGACCATAGCCAGTTTCCGGCGTGACCCGGACTTCGCCGCCGAGTACCTGAACACGGTTCTTGAAGACGGCACACAGGAAGAACTTATGCTGGCTCTGCGCCGCATTGCCGAAGCCTTCGGCATGAAGGACGTTGCGGAAACGGCCAACCTTAACCCCAAAACGCTGTACCGAACCCTTTCGCCCGCCGGAAATCCGGAGTTGCGGAGCTTTCAGGCTATTCTCGGCGCGATGGGTATGCGTCTTGCGGTGACGCCCCTGACGCGGGCGCAATAACATTTGGCCTGAATCGACAGCGCCCGTAGGCGTGTAGCCCGGCTTAGCCCCGCCGGGATTTCTCGCGCTTGCGCCGCCGCGAAGCAGGCGGCGGCTGATACGGTGGCTTTGGCGTGCCGCAATTGGGGAAAGCGCGTCCATTAAG
>JAISZT010000078.1 GCA_031284485.1 Desulfovibrio sp. | reverse complement strand
GCGAAGAGTTTCTGCGTATTATGAATGAAATTATCCCTTGGGATGAATGGGTCGCGTATATCGTTCCCTACTATCCCAAGGGTGAGCGCGGGCGTCCTCCGATGGGCATTGAGAAGATGTTGCGGATGTATCTTTTGCAATGCTGGTTCAGTCTTTCTGACGAGGGGTTGGAAGACGCCATTTACGACAGCTATGCCATGCGCAGCTTCATGGGGATCAGCTTTCTGCATGAGCAGGTTCTGGACGCGACGACCTTACTCAAGTTTCGGCATTTGCTGGAAAAACACAATATCGGCAAGGTTCTTTTTGACGCCATAGCCCGTACTCTTGAAAAAGGCGGGCACATGATGCACGGCGGCACCATAGTTGACGCTACGCTGATCAGCGCGCCGAGTTCCACCAAAAACGAGAAGAAAGAGCGCGATCCTGAAATGCACCAGACCAAGAAGGGCAATGAATGGCATTTCGGTATGAAATGCCACATCGGAGTTGATGCGGGCAGCGGCTATGTCCACAGCCTGGAAACAACGGCGGCCAATGTCCACGACATCACGGTGGCGCACCAGTTGATTCGGGAAGACGACGAGGTTGTGGGTATATTGGTATGGAAAAACGGCGAAGAGGTACAAAGTTCTCCGCACCTGTCAACGATAGAATATCGCACCAATCGCCGCCATCAAAGTGTCCAGCGCATGCCCGAGGGCTGTATAGACTGGGAAAAACAGATTGAGCGGCATAAATCATCAGTACGCAGCAAGGTGGAGTATCCCTTTCTGATAGTTAAACGCTACTTTGTCTTTGCCAAGACGGTATACCGGGGATTGGCAAAAAACACTCACCGCCTGTACTCTCTGTTTACCAGCACAAACCTGTTGATGTGCGCAAGAGCCGGCAGGCAGTTGATGCCTGCCTGAGGATACTTGCGCCCTTTTTCCGGAAAAAGTCGGAAAAAGGGTAAAAATAAGGGAGAAATATGGTGAAATTTTGGTCAAACTACGGATATTTTCTCAAAAATTGATACCAATGGAGTAACCCGGCGCTGAACGAGTGCATTATTCAGCGTTTCCCTAAATATAATTTTGACCGGTAATGAAAAAATGACATATTTTGAATTGTTGAACACAATAAAGGAAATGATGCACAATGATGTTGAAATTTGTATTGTTCCTTCAACAAGAGATGCGCATTATATCAGTACGCCATATAATTTTAGCCCAAAACTTGGGAAAAAAATGGTGCTTAATCCGCATATAGATATGGGGCAAGGATTGTTGGCATCTATTGAAGATGCATATGTCCAGTGTGCTACTCGTATGACCTAGGATGTGATTATGCCCCCATTGTTTTCAATTATCATTCCAGTGTACAACGGTGAAGAAACCCTGGAACAGGCTATAAAGTCCGCAGCTCTACAGACGCTTGATTCTGATCAGTATGAAATACTGGCCATTGATGACGGATCTGCTGATTCCACGTATGAGCTTCTTGTAAATCTTGAGCAGGGCATGGAAAACTTGCGTGTTCTCAAAAATCCGGAAAACTGTGGCCTTGGGAAAACAAGAAATATAGGCATTTATGAAGCCATGGGCGAATATATCACCTTTTTGGATGCGGATGACCGGCTGATGCCCAGAGCGCTTGAGTTGGCTTATAGACATATGAATGATACTGTAGAATATGACGTACTCTATGGAAATATTAGAAAAATAGACACAGACAATTTTACATTGGGAGAAAGATCGCGCGAGGGTATGTTTAATAACAAGGAAAAGTTTTTTACAGGCTATTATGCATATTTTTCACAAGCATCATTCTATAATAAAAAATTTTTAATCGAAAATAAAATATTGTTTACGGAAGGAGTATTTTATGAAGATATTTGTTTTATGGCAAGTTGTGTACTGAAAGCAAAAAACACAAAACATATTGATGTGTATATATATCTTTATACAGTAAATACAAAGAACTCTATAACTTCATCCTTAAATCGAAAGAAAGTTAAAGACGCTTTTTTTGTTTATCACACATTATATGAATATTTTCACTTGACCAACAATAATATAGAGTACTGGATTACATCGTGTAAATGTTATATAAATTTCATGGTTATATCGAAAATCCGTCCCTGTCGTAGCGCTCTTCGTCAAATACTGTTGCAGCAGGCATTAGAATGTATTTCTCAATATGATGAATTTAAGTTGTGCTCATTCGATAATACTTTATTTTCTTTTGACCCTCCCAAAAAAAGTTTTTTGCGCCATCAAATTACAAAACATGCAATAGATACTCTTGCATACGGCGCAATTATTTTTGTAGCTGAAGCAGATTACCATATTCGCGCAATGGCCGCAATTGCCAGGCAGTTACAAAAACTCGGAGAAAAAACACTGGTACTGGATGTGACATATTCCCCTCTGCTTATAGTCCCGCGTCCTTTACCGGAAGACGAAATCG
This sequence comes from Desulfovibrio sp., assembly GCA_031284485.1. Lineage (GTDB taxonomy): Bacteria > Desulfobacterota > Desulfovibrionia > Desulfovibrionales > Desulfovibrionaceae > Desulfovibrio. The sequence goes on along the minus strand of JAISZT010000078.1, from coordinate 4,864 downwards.
AAAATTATTCGGATGTGCCTGTCACCACAATTGACACCGACGTGACCGCTTCGGCGTATTTGACTGCCAAAGCTTATGTCTGCGCTATAGACTGGGGCGCGTTCCAGAATGATGTATCCATCATGCAGCAGCACCATATCCCTACTTTCGCGCTGTACGAAGGAATATGCGACGATAACAACCGTGAAGCCCATAAACGATTTTTGCCGTACAGAAACGCTGAACATCTGCTTGCCCCGGGCGGGTATTACCGTGAATTATACGGCAGCAAGCGCACAGAAGTGATCGGATTGCCCCTTATCCAGGAACTGTACCGCCGGCCTGCCAAAGATGCGCCTGAACATCCGGTTGCGGTTATCAACTGCAACTTCACCTATAGCGTGCTTGAAAACAAACGTGACGAATTTCTCAAAACCGCTGTCGCCGCCTGCAAGGCGGCGGGAATTGATTTCGTTGTTTCCCGGCATGTGGCAGACAAAGGAGATTTGGGCGAAATATGCGCTGATTCCCGTTCTATATACGCGTGTCTTGCGGACGGAACCTTGCTTATAAGCCGATTTTCAACTGTCATACTGGAAGCCCTGGCAATGGGTCGCCCGTGCGTTTATCATAATCCTCACGGTGAGCGCTTTGAAAAATTCACAGAACCTCTTGGGGCCTTTGCCATATCTCATTCAGTTGATTCCCTGGCTTCAGAAATTCGTAAAATTCTTGCCGATAAACCGACGGCTGAGAAAGTGCGGGCAAATGCGGAAAAATTTCTGCATGTCCATGCCAATATTCTTTCTGAAATCCCGGCCGATGTCTTGGGGGCGGAGGCAATCAAACGTATTATTGACGCCGATGCGGACAATTTTGCCAAACGCATCCAGGCGGTGACGATTCATCATTCTTCAGCCTATGCGCCGGTCAAAAAGGCTAAAACAGAAGAAGGCGTTGGCGTTATCTGGGCATATCTTAAAAATGTCTTTTCATTCCCGGTCAGGTGCGCAACGTCAAGAATCAGGTCAAAAACATACATGCCGATGTCCAACTGCTCACAAGCAAGGTTTCCGCATCGGTGGTGGCCGTGAAGGGTCAAGCCGATTATTATCCGAATAATCCGGAGCTTATGCCTTTTCCCGCCTTCCTGGAAGCATTCGAGCGACAGGATTTCGCGAATCGGTTCACTCGCTTGTACGCGGACTGCCGGCCGCGACATTGTTGTAAAGACCGTCAACAGGCTGAAGCCTTTGGCGACCGGCAAAAAAGGGCCAGTGGACATATATGACACGGCAGAAAAGGTGGTTCGGCGGAAAGTAAGGGAGCATTTCACATCAAAAATTGTCAGTCTTGATGAAGAATTGTTTTATTATACCGTTTCCTCTGGCTGTTGTCATAAACTTCGAAAATAACACGTTATAATACAAGATATAAACCACTCGTTATATTGCATTAGGAATAGGAAATGGTATAATACATGCAAAAAATACGGCTTACCGTCATAATCTGTACCTATAACAGGGCGTACATCCTCGGTGAATGCCTGCAATCACTAGTCGACCAGACAGCATCGCACGACAGTTTTGAGGTCATAGTTATTGACAACAACTCCACTGATGACACGCGTGAAGTTGCCGAAAGCTTCAGAGGCAACTTTCCCAATTTGCATGTTGTTTTTGAACCGGAGCAAGGGCTTTCCCATGCCCGCAACCGAGCGCTGGTCGAGGCAGAAACGGAGTGGATCGCGTTTTTGGATGACGATGCCAAGGCATATCCGAATTGGGTGGAAACCATATTGGCAACAATCGAAAAAGACGACTTTGACCTTTTCGGGGGACCATATCTGGCATGGCACCGTTTTGGGCCGCCACCGAAGTGGTTTTCTTCTGAATGGGAAACTACCATTAGCATACAAAACTACTACGGTTTGCTGCCAGTCAATAATTATCCAACAGGGGGAAATTGTGTTTTTAAAAAGTCTTTGATTGCGGGGCGGTTTCCTACACACATCGGGATGGTCGGGAATAAATGCGCGTATGGCGAGGAAACCCTGCTGTTCATACGAATGCGGGAACAGGGCGCTCGCTTGGGCTGGGTGCCTGATATGCTTGTTGACCACTGCGTTCTCCCTTATAAGTATAGCCTGCGTTGGCGTTGTCTCTCGGCCTTTGCCAATGGAAGAGACGCATCGTTGGTATTCGAGCAATCGTTTTGCGTGCGTTCACTGGCAGGGGCATGCCGGCTGCTGGTTAAGGCAATGGCATGGGGGCTTCCTAAGCAATGCTATTGGGGCTATAGACAGCAATTCCATTGGCAACGTATTTTTCTGGACGCCGTTACGCCTGTACTGTCGGAGGCGGGAAGATTGTTCACATTACTGCGTGGCACAATAACATGTCTTACAAAAATGAAAAGCTTCCAGAGATAACACATGCCAACACCTATAGCCGTCTTTGCCTTCAACCGCCCTGACCATCTGCGCCGCACGTTGACCGCCCTGGCCGCGAACGACTTGGCGGCCGCGAGCGATATCACTATCTTTTGTGACGGTCCGCGCAACGGGCAGGAAAAAAATCTGACCGATGCTGCGCGGGATGTCGCCGTTGCGGCAAGCGGCTTTGCCTCTGTGAATATCGTAGCCCGTGAGCAGAACATGGGCTGCGCAAATGCCGTCATCAGCGGGCTGGAATACATGTTCACCCGGCATGAACGGCTTGTGGTGGTGGAAGACGATATCCTCTGTTCTCCCCACACGTTGCGTTTTTTGAATACCGGGCTTGAAAAATACGCCGGCGAGCCTGTTGTCTTCAACATAGCCGCCTGGTCGCCGCCGCCGAGGCTAATGCCTGTACCTGAAGACTACCCGTATGACGTTTATTTTGTGCCGCGCTTTAACTGCTGGGGTTGGGCGTCCTGGCGGGATCGCTGGGCCAAGGTTGACTGGAGCGTGTTCGATTATGCCGTGTTTGCTGAAAACCCCTGTCTGCAACGCGCTTTTAATCAGGGAGGGAACGACATGGCGGCAATGCTCAGGGAACAAATGGCGGGCAGATTAAACACTTGGGACATACAAATGGACTACGCGCGTTTTCGGCATGGCTGTTTGGGGCTGAATCCCGTATACTCCTATACAACAAATATCGGCATGGGGTCGGGTACGCACACTACTGGGTATAACACACGATTGGACAATGATCTTGGAAGGGTTGTCGCTGCGCCACGCCTCCCGGAGCATGTGTTTGTGGATGCCGACATTGCGGCGGCCTATCGTAAAGTATACGACAAGCCGTCATTGCCGGTGCGTGTGGTCAATAAGGCTTGGCGTACAGCCTTTGGCAAAAATTTCTTCGACGTATGAAAATCCTGCACCTGAGTACCGAAGAAAAATCCGGCGGCGCGGCAATTGCCGCCAACCGCCTGCACACTGCCCTGTGCAACTCCGGCGTGGATTCACATATGGGAGTTCTGTCGCGTCAGACAAGCAGCCCCTATGTGCATCGTATTGGCGGCGCATTGTCGCGGCGTGTTATGCACCCCCTTGGGCAGCGCATAAATGACAGGTGCTTGGGTTTGCATTCCAGACCGCAGTTTCCTTCCTATACTTCGTTTAATCTTTTGCCTTCGTTTCAGCACAGGCGGCTCAATGCGTTAACAAAGGATATTCTGCACCTGCACTGGGTTGGGGACGGTTTTATTTCACCTTGGTCACTGGCGCGATTGCGTGCTCCAGTTGTCTGGACAATGCACGATACCTGGGCGTTCACCGGCGGGTGCCACTATACAAATACGGGGTGTGAGCGATATGTCGCCCGTTGTGGGCAATGCCCTGAACTGCGCAGCCATCACGAATGGGATATTTCCCGTCTGCACTGGCTGGCAAAGCGCAGGGCAGTGCAGAGAATACAGCCAATAATCATCAGCCCAAGCACGGCATATGCCCGCAAGGCCGCGAAAAGCGGGATGCTGCAAGACTGCCGCATTGAAGTAATCCCCAATACGCTTGATACGCATATTTTTCGACCGATTCCCCAAAAACAGGCGCGGGATATCCTTGGGTTGCCGCAAGATGCCCTGTTGCTTTTATTTGGCGCCATGAACGCCGCAAGCGACCACAACAAAGGTTTTGATCTGCTTCTGGAAGCGATGCGTCAGTTGCCTGTGAGCGCGCAACAGCAAGTCGCCGCAGTTGTTTTCGGCGCGGACACGGCGACAACGTCCTTATCCTGCCACACGCATTTTCTCGGGCGGTTGCACGACGCGGTAACGCTGGCCCTTGCCTATTCCGCCGTTGATATGTTTGTCTGTCCGTCACGGCAGGACAATCTGCCCAACACAGTGCTTGAATCTCTGGCCTGCGGAACGCCGGTGGTGGCCTTTCCTGTTGGCGGCATTCCGGATATGGTGGAGCATGGCGTCAGCGGCTGGCTGGCCCAGGCGTATGACACGGCTGAGCTTGCCAGAGGCATTTCTCTGTTGCTGAATGACGCGGAGCTGCGGCAGCGCATGGGGGAGGCGGGCAGAAAAAAAGTGGAGCAGACCTACGCGGCGCCCGTCATTGCCAAGAGGCATATCGCGTTATACGAGGAAATTCTTGCGGGGGCAATCCCCATTTTCGGGCCAGGCTAACCGGCGCGCCGCCGGCAGCCAATTTCTCCAGAGCCTGCGCGGCGTATTTTACAGCCTTTTATTTCGGGCCGCTGTCATGTTCGCTTTTTTGAGATGCTCCCTCCCGCTGAACCCGCGCCTGCACCGCGCATGAGGATGTAATCATGAAGGCTCTACAGTACGACTTCCAATCCCTTGCGATCCAGCAGGCTCAAGAGCTTCAAGGCCGTCCCGGAAGGCCGTTTGGCTCCCCGTTCCCATTTCTGGATGGAGTTGG
>JAISZT010000104.1 GCA_031284485.1 Desulfovibrio sp. | reverse complement strand
AATTGGAGGACATCCTGTCACTCGCCGATAGAGCCTATGACAATCATGAACTCGGAGCGGCCATTGCCAGCGGCTCCTTTAACACCTCCGGCATGATCGTAGCGCCGTGCAGCATGAAAACCCTGGCGGGCATAGCGCACGGTTACAGCGACAATCTGCTTCTGCGCGCCGCGGATGTTTGTCTGAAAGAACGGCGGCGGCTTGTGCTTGCCGTGCGGGAATGCCCGCTCAGCGCCATCCATCTGCGAAACATGCTCACCCTGTCGAAAATGGGGGCCGTTATCCTTCCTCCCGTGCTCACATACTATAATAACCCTCGCTCCGTTGAGGACATGACCCTGCACATTGCCGGAAAGATCCTGGACATGTTCGAACTTGATCTGCCCGGATTCAACCGCTGGGAACCAGGTAATCAGGATGACCATCTGTGAACGCGAGTGCTTGGGAAGCAAGCTTACGGCGTGGGCCGCCTTCGCGGGCGGAGACCTTTGGGTTCTGGTTTCAGGGGGAGAAAATCCGCATATTGGTTCCGTGAGCGTGGGAATCCCCCGCAAGAGCCTGACGGGGGACGGCGGCGACAGCGCGACGGTTTCAACATTCAACGTCACGGGGCATAAAGACGATGTGGTGGGTAACCTGTTCGCGGCGCGCTTGGCATCCGAATTTCGCTGCACGGTATCCGTCAGTTGCGGAATCCACTACCACGCCTTATCCCGGGACGCCTTGTGCCACATTATGGATGAGGTGAAATTTCTTCTTGCGGACCTCGTAGTTTCCTTAAGGTAACGGCATAATTTCTTCCCTTCCGTTGAAAACAAATTCTGACAGAAGGCAGAAACAAACACAGCGTTGCATGAACACTCTCAATTATCTAACTGGAGGAAAGTATGGGTTATGACAAGGTTCTCAAAAATGCGCGTATTCCTCAGGGGGATCACACGGTAAAGGCTAATATCCTGATTAAAGACGGCGTCATCGTCGGCATAAACGCGGAAGAAGCGCCTTTATCCGATGGAGTGGCAATAATTGATGCCGAAGGTCATCTCGTATTGCCGGGGTGCATTGATTCGCATACCCATATCAATGATCCTGGCTTCACGCACCGGGAAGATTTTCTCACAGGAACCAGGGGCGCCGCCGCGGGCGGCATAACTACCGTCATAGACATGCCTTGTTGCAGTGTTCCTTCGGTCAGATCCGTGGAGCAATTGGAGTATAAAATTTCCCAGATCAAAGACAAGGCCGTCGTGGATTACGCCATGTGGGGTGGCGTGACCGGGGAGGATGTGCGTGAAAACAAGCTCAACATCGTAAAAGCCCAGGCCGACGCCGGGGTTGTGGCTTTCAAGGTGTATATGACGCCTTCCGTGCCCTCGTACCCCAGGGTATCGGATGCGGAAATGCTGGAATGCTTCTACGCGGTGGCTGAAACCGGGCTGTCGGTGGGCATCCATGCGGAAAACTTTTCCATATGCGATTTCTATGTGAAAAAACTTCAGAAAGAAGGCCGCACGGATGGTCCGGCATGGGCTGAAGCGCGCAAAACTCTGGCGGAAAAAGTCGCCATTGAACTCGGGATCAGTTTTTCGGAAGAAACCGGCGCGCGCCTGCACATCGTCCACATGAGTTCCGGCATCGGCTCCCAATTGATTCGCCAGGCAAAAGAGCGCGGCCTCAAGGTTACCTCCGAAGTATGCCCGCATTACCTGGTCATCAACGCACGCGATGCCATGACGGAATTCGGCCCCTTCGCCAAAATTGCCCCGCCCCTGAGGACAAAGGAAGACAATGCCATCATGTGGGGCGGCCTTGCCGACGGTTCCATCGACTTTGTGGCCACGGACCACGCGCCTTATGAAATCGCCACGGAAAAACTGGCTCCCGGAACGGATATCTGGACTTGTTTCCCCGGCATGCCCGGCGTGGAAACCATGGTCCCGGTTATTGTGAGCGAAGGCTACAATAAAGGCAGGCTGTCCCTTTCCAGGCTGGTGGAAGTTTTGAGCAGGAACGCCGCCATTCACTACGGCCTGTACCCCAAAAAGGGAGCCATTGAAATCGGAAGCGACGCCGACTTCACAATCATTGACCTGAACAGGGAATGGGCCATTGACCAGGCGCTGATGCAGTGCAAATCAAAATTTACCGCCCTGCACGGGATGAAGCTCAAAGGCAAGGTTGCCAAAAGCATTGTCCGCGGCAATGTCGTTTTCGACGAGTCCGCAAATACCTTTGCCGAAGGCGGCGCCGGAACCTTTATAAAAAGACAGACCATCAGTTCTCTGGGGAGGATTTTGAAATACTGAGGTAAAAGGGGCACGGCCGCTTGACGGTCGTGCCCCTTTTGATGCGGATGGTTCCCCCGCTGATAATTCCAATTTCAGAGTAAATTGCTATAATTTTACTCTGGGATCAGAAGAAGGCAAGTCCATGGACTTTTTGCTGCAAATCGCCCCTCTGCTTTTATGCCTGGCCATGTTTCTGGCCCGGCAGCACATGCTGTTTGTGGGGCTGTCAGGCGGGCTTTTGGCCATGCTCCTTGGCGGCTTGGGGCTGGATCGGGCCACGCCGGTTTTTCTCGAAGCCATCCGCAGCACTGTCGGCGTCGAGGTGCCCATCATGTATGCCGCTCTGGGGGGGCTTCTGAGTGAGGCGGGATGCTTCAGGGCCATGGCGAACATATGCCGCCACTACCGGAGCAAAGGCCATCTTGTTCCCATCACCGCCGCCCTGGTTTTTTTACAGGGGCTCATTACATATATGATTGGCCTCGGCGTGAGCACCACGTATCTCATCGCTCCGGTGCTGGCTTCGCTGACAGGAGCCTCGCGTCCGGTAATAGCTTCGCTCGCCATTATCTCGGCCATTGGCTTCAGCACCTCTCCGGCCTCGCCGGAAACACTCATCACGGCCCAGATAGCGCAGCGTCCGGTGGTGGAGCATGCGACCGCCATGCTGCCCTATACGCTCCTGTTTTATGCGTTGGCAGCGGCCCTGGCCGCTTATGGCGTCAGGTGCCAGACCTCCCGGCAGAGCCGCCTTGCCGGAACAGCGAACCAGGTGCCCTTGCATTTTCCTTCCGCCCTGAGGCACTCCGCTCCGGCCGTCTTTTTTCTTTTGCTGTTAATCGCCGGAAATCCCGCCAACACTCTTTTGGGAACCACCTTTTTCACGCCCCTCCTGACGCTCATCCTGGTCCCCTTACTCACGGTGTTCTGTACTCCGTTCAGCATACGGCAAACCTGTGTAACGCTTATTGAAAGCTCCCGCTTCGTCCTGATGGTGCTTTTCAGCGTGGGTATTTTTTGGGGATTTATAGACATTATTGGCAAAATGGGCGCTTTCTCGGCCCTTGCGGAACTTGCAAGCATCGTTCCCCGTTCTCTCTGCCTGCCGGCAGCCATGCTGATCGGCTTTCTGGTCGCCATCCCCGCCGGCGCCTTTTGCACAGGGGTACTGGCCCTGACCCTTCCAACCATGGCTTCTCTGAACATCGATTCGGTGCCCATGGGCTTTATCGCCATGGCCATAGCGCTCGGTTCGCACCTTTGCCCTGTGCAGGTGAACGTCGGCGCGCTCAGGGACGGCTTTTCCCTCACTGTCAAAGAGATCGTACGAGGCAATATCCCCTACATCCTGAGCGCGCTGGCTATCGCCATGGCCGCTGGCGCTTGTGTGGTCGGGTAAAATCACATCGTTATTCCCCCGGACGTGTCATTGTACGCCAAGGAGCCGGGGCGCTTCCCAAGGAGACACCACATGAAAACCATCGACAGTTTGCGTGAATACATTCAGACGCTGGAGAAACAAAAGCTGCTCCTTGAAATAGATACGGAGGTCGATTGTCACCTGGAACTCGGGGCCGTCATGAAAAAATCCAACGACATGAAAGGCCCGGCTCTGCTGTTCAACAAGCTCAAGGGATTTCCCAAAGGCTTCAGAGTGCTCGGCTCGCCCGTGAGCGCCTTTTACAAACCCGGCCTGATGTACGCGCGCCTCGCCGTTTCCATGGGGTTGGCCCCCGACACAGGCGTATTGGAAATCATCGATAAACTTTCAGCCATCGCGGATCTCCCGCCGATCAAACCCGTCATTGTCGGCGAATCTCCCTGCAAGGAAAACAAACTACTCGGAGAAGACGTTGATCTGTCAGTACTGCCCGCCCCCCTGCTCCACAGCGGCGACGGCGGGGATTACCTGGGCACCTGGCCTATTGTGATCACCAAAAGCGCTGACGGCAAATGGGTGAACTGGGGAATGTACCGGGTCATGGTCCACGACAAAAAAACGCTGGGAACCCCGCTGATTCCGACGCAACACATCGGCATGCACTATGCCACCTGGAAAGAAATCAACGAGCCCATGCCCTTTGCCATTGCGTTCGGCACGGACCCGCTGACGCCGATAATCGCCTCCATGGCCATCCCTCCCTATGTTTCCGAGGTGGATGTGGTTGGAGGCTACCGAGAAAAACCCGTTGAACTCGTCAAGTGCGAGACGGTGGATCTGTCTGTTCCAGCCTCCTCGGAAATTGTGATTGAGGGCACGGTGTCCATGGACGATTCCCGCCTGGAAGGGCCGTTCACGGAATATACCGGCTTTCTGCTTAAAGCGCGAAAAAGCTGGCCGGTCTTCAATGTCAGCGCCATTACGTATAGAAACAATCCCATTATGCCCGTGGTCTGCACAGGCGAACCCGTCGAGGACCACCTGACCATGAGCGTCTCCCTGGCGGCGGGGGCGCTGAATCTCCTGCGCAAGGCCGGACTCCCCGTAAAGGGCGCATTCATTCCCGCCGTATCGGCTTTACACCTGCTTGTTATTTCCGTTTGCAAGGATCGCTTCTCCGGCACGGATGAGGAGCTTGTTAACGCCATCGCCAAAACCGTGTGGTCCGATAAGGTTGGCACCTTCACGCCAAAGATCATGATTGTGGACGATGACATTGATATTACCGATCTGGACGCGGTGGTGTGGAGCTTTTCCACGCGCTGCCACCCTGGAGCCGGGTTCCATTTTTTTCCGGACACAACTATTGTTCCGCTTTCTCCCTATCTGGCTCCGGAAGAAAAGAAAGCGGCCAAAACAACCAACGTCGTCTATGACTGCACCTGGAGTTCCAAGCTGGCCAAGGAGGATATTCCCGTTCGCGCCACCCTTGAGGCTCTCTGGCCAGCGGAGGTGCGGAGCAAGCTTCAAAACAACTGGCGGGAATACGGCTTTGAGGACTAATGCCGGCATGCAGTGCGGCTGCTGAAAAATGGCAGGATTTGCCGTCCCCCCAAAACGGACATGCAACTATGTTTATTCTGTAATTTTCGCTAGTTGACTGATTGGAGACTCCCAATGAAATACGCGTCATTGGCTGCTTTTGCCCTATTATTGGTGCTCTTCAGCGTACCGGAGGCCTTGGGCGTGGAACAGCCCAAAGATGCGACCCCCGCTACAAAAGCGGCTAACGAAGAAGTTCTGAAAGCCCTGCCGTTCTCGGATACACAAGATTTTGAAGATGCCACGCGCGGCTTTATCGCCACCATTGAACCTCAGGTTATCAAAAACGCCTCGGGAATAACCATCTGGAATTTGGAAGCGTTCGCATTTCTGAAAGACATGGATGCTCCGGCAACGGTTAATCCGAGTCTGTGGCGCCAAGGACAAATTAATTTGTAAATGGACTGTTCAAGGTTACTGAGCGCATTTACCAGGTTCGCGGCCTAGTACCATGTAACGCTTAAATTTGTGGATAAATTTTTTTGAGTTTTATCCCGGCCTCTTCCGTTTTAAATTGCCAGTTTATTGGTTTTTTTCGCTGATTACGGTGCTGCACCCATGCCGCCGCTTCCTTCTTGAGTTCAGAGATGTCCTCG
>JAISZT010000130.1 GCA_031284485.1 Desulfovibrio sp. | reverse complement strand
TTCAGTTTCAGAGAACCATTGTCCCGCAACGATTCTAAGGGATAATGGCGCTCGCAACTCAACACCCCAGGATTTTAAACAATCTCTAGAGAAAATTCAACCTTAAAATGCTGTAATGTTCTTTCCCATGGAGTGGGAATTCTCGCCGATCTTGATTTTCAGAAGGCGGGACGTTTCCAGTTCAGCTTTATCCAAGGATTTGACGACTTCAATGGTGAGCAGAAGCAGTATATGAACGGCCAGTATGTCGGCAAAAACTCCATGGACAATTTTTCCGACAGGGTAACCTCTTTTATCGGCTGGTATGAAATTGACGCGCCTTTGACGGAATACCTTCGCCTGACTCCGTATCTGGGCTGGAGAAGCCTGTACGCCCATCTCGAAAATCCCCGTGGCGAGTCTGACCCGGGCAAGGACAACTCCTGGGTGCACCTGGCGAGCGGCGGATTGAAGCTGAACTATCAGAAAGGCCCGTTCGGCGCCGGATTACGGGCTGGCGTCAATCACCGGGTCAGCAATAAGGATATTCCCGGCTTTGTCTTCAGGGCCATGGCCCCGGAGGCCTCCCAAGTGGGATTCAATATTTACATGGACAGGACGGTGGCGGACCTTGGAACCGGCGTGAGCTATGTCTTCCCAGGCTATGGCGTACTGTTCGGCGGCTACGACGCCATGCTCGGCCAAAAGACTACCTCCCACACGCTGTCATTGGGTTTTGTCATCCCTTTCTAAGTCTTGAAACGCAAGAAACATGCCGTTTGCCGGAAGATCGGAAAAAAAGCGCAACCAAAGGCCGTACAACAAAATAAGTGAAATAAGGGCCTGTACACACAAGAAACAAGTTTGCTCTCCGGCGCAGGAGCAACGCCTTGCCCCGAAGGAACATATCTCCGCGGTATCCGATCGGAGGCGGGGCGTTGCCGCGCGGCCGGGAGGCAAAAGATCCTTCATGCACATAACCATAGGGAAAGACATATGTTTCGAGAATGGCAACCGGACAGAACATCTAAGGTTTCTCTGTGCGCACAACTAAGCGATTACCTGCGCTTCCTGATCAAAAGCGGAAAACTGCGGCCAAACAGTAAAATTCCCGGCCAACGGCAGTTGATGGAGATTTTTGCCGTCAGCCGCACAACAATAATTGCAGCTCTTGAGTCGCTCATCTGTGAAGGTCTGCTCATTACCCACCCCAAATCGTCGATCAAGGTTGCCAATATCGGCGAACCCAATACAAACCCGGAATGGCAGTTATATTTTTCACAGGCGCGTTTTCGTCCCAGCGTGGATGGCTACAAGTACTGGAGCCAGCGGGGGGCGTATTCGATTTCGGACTGGGCAGCGATTTCAATTTGGCAAAATATATCAAGCCAGCTATTTTTGGCGCAATGCGGCGGCTGGAGTCTTTTGATCCGCTTCAGCTTACCAAATACGGCCTGCAGCAATTGCGTGAGTCCGTGGCCGGGCATCTGACGGAACATGAGAATATTCAGTCGGATGCTGCCAATGTGCTGATCGTGCCGAGCCTGATTGTGTCCGCCGACTTGATCCACAACGCGCTCACGGGAAGCAGAGCCAATTTTTTGTGCGAGAAGGCGGCCTTTGTCAAAATGGTCACAAACATCCACTCTTTCAGGAAGACCATGTTCGGCCTGCCGATGGATGAAAACGGCATAAAGCTGGACGCCCTTGCCCAACAGCTGGCAATGCACCCGTACGCTGTGTTGCACATAGATCCCGCCGATCAGGTGCCCACCGGGATCGCCAGCGGCGATGAGCGCCTGCGCTTAATCATGGAACTTGTGAAAAAATACCGGATTCCGGTTATCGAAGTGGGTCATTTGCGCGATGTCTGGAACGAGAAGCCCTATCCGCCGTCCTTAAAGTCACGGCAAGGCGGAGAAAACGTCATCTACACCGGTTCGTTTATCCGCAGTTATCCTTTGGATATGCGAGTATCCTGGGTGGTGGCCGAACAACGGGTGATCGAGCATCTGACCGATGCGGACATCCAGATGGATCTCCGGGTGGGGCTTTTCCAGCAGCTGGTTGCCGATGAAATTTTCCGCAGGGGGGAATATCATGAAGTTATGGCGGCCATCCGGGACTTTGTGCGTAAGCGCAGGATTCTCTCTCTGCAGATGTGCGAACACTATTTGCATGACTGCGCAACCTGGGAGCCACGGCACTGCCTGTTCCACTTCTGGATTCGGCTCAAAGGGATGAACACGCGTGTGCTGTTCGAGAGAAAACGCTTTGACACCTTTGCGCCGGGGTATTTTTTCGACGGCGCGGATAGTGAACACGTGCTGCTTTGCCCGCCGTCATTGGAGAAATCAACGCTTGAAAAGGCTATCAAGCAAATCAGGGCGTTTGCCGGAACGGGTTGAGCAGGGCTCAGATGCACAGAAAACTAGATCGACCATAGCCAAGAACAGAACTTTTGCAAATTTATATCATGGGTAAAATAGGGTAGTTACGTCGAAAATACACTGGAAGTTCAGCTTAATGGACGCGCTTTCCCCAATTGCGGCACGCCAAAGCCACCGTATCAGCCGCCGCCTGCTTCGCGGCGGCGCAAGCGCGAGAAATCCCGGCGGGGCTAAGCCGGGCTACACGCCTA
>JAISZT010000107.1 GCA_031284485.1 Desulfovibrio sp. | reverse complement strand
AAATACCAATTCGACGGGAAAGAAAAACGGCTGGCCCTTGGAGCATAGCCGACCTTCCGGCCCGCGCGGTTCCGTCAAGATTTATCCGGAAAGCTACCTGATAAACCTGTTTAAAGACGCCGACCTTTCCACCCTGCTACACGAAACCGGGCACATTTTCTTTGAGGAAATGGAGCGCATGGTCGCCAGCGGCGCGGCGGATGAAACCATGAGCCGGGATTATGAAGCCCTGCGCGCCTGGCTTGGGGCGACGCCGGGCGTACCGCTGACCGAGGAACAGCGAGAACAGGCCGCGCGGGGTTTTGAAGCCTACCTGCTGGAAGGCAAGGCGCCGAGCGCGGAACTGGAAGGCGCGTTTGCCCGGTTCAAGAAATGGCTGCTGAAAATCTATCAGAGCGCGACTGGGCTTAACGTGCAACTAACGGACGAAGTGCGCGGCGTGTTTGACCGGATGCTTTCCACCGAAAGAGAGATTGCGGCCACAGCCGCCCGGAATGAGCTTCTTGATCTCACGGCTAAAGAGCTTGACGCCCTGAACCTTATATCTTCGGTCTGTCCATGAAACAACCGATCATCACGGTGGGCAATCTCTGGGATTATCTGACCGGCGAAGACCCTGATTTTGAAGTGCGGGATTTATTCTTCAAAAACAGAAAAGCAGGAGGTAATTTTCCCCGCCAGCAACTGGAGCGGCGGACTTGATTTTGACAATCGCATAGGGTTGGAAGGAAAGAAAAGGCCGGGGGCTGGAATGTCCCCGGCCGGAATGGAATGAGATGTGGAGCGGCGCGTTATTGATGTTTCTCTTTTTTTGTGAGATAGAGGCCAATGCCGCCAAGAGCCAGAATGACGCCGATAACGGCCAAGGTCATGTTCATTTTTCAATCCTCCAGGTTATGACGACTGCCACTGTCATTGCAATAAGTCCGGCGATCAGCGAACTGAATTTGTTCTCGAAAATCGCCAGGCCAAAACCGACCACGGCCAAATTGGAAAGGGTTCCCGCAATGAGCGTGGCGACAGCTTTTTTCTGGTTTGACATACTTTCTCCGCAACAACGATAGCAATTCAGGTCGCGGATGACAAGCCCGGCCCTGGGTGAAATGCTATTCTACATTACCGCACATAACCATAACGAGGAATAGAGCCACCACAAGTTTTTTCATAATCACCTCACGGGCGTTAAAAAATGGACTTCATTCTCCCAAAGTGCTTTTCTGCAGCCGGAAAAATCAATCTGCTTTAGCGGTTGATTTTTCTGAAAGCTCAGATGTCACAGCCGTGGAGTCCATAATAAGCCTGTCACAGTCGTTGCCCTGATATGTCCAGGTGCGAATGCTGCCGTCCGGTTCGACAATCATTCGCAGGACGCATTGCATTTGAACATCGTAGGTCGGCGTTTGCGTCCACGTGCCCCCTGTCGTCATGCCTGAATAATTCCCCGCGTATTGTCCGCCCGAGTGAACGCTGCCGCTGTGATACTGCGTATTTGGCTGATATACCGGAAACCCGCCCCCAATATATATTAAAATATATATTTATGGGAAGACGCCATGCAACAGGCCAAACTATTCCAAAACGGGCAGAGCCAAGCAGTTCGTCTGCCCAAAGATTTTCGCTTTGAGGGCGAAAGCGTTGCCATCAAGCGCGTGGGCAAGGCGGTTGTGCTTTTGCCATACAACGAGCCATGGGATACTCTTCTGGACTCACTTTCCCTGTTCTCTTCCGACTTCATGGATGAACGCAGTCAGCCCCCTGTGGACGTTCGGGAGGACTTTTGATGCGAGTGCTTCTGGACACCAATATCTGCATTTACATGATCAAGAACAAACCGCCGGAAGTACGCAAGCACTTTGAGCAGTTTGTTCCGGGGGATATTGCCATATCCTCCATTACCGTTGCCGAACTCCGGTACGGAAAGGAATTTGAGCGAATCTCCGGCTTGCAGTGTAAAACGTGGGTCGATAATAACGGATTGCTTTGAATCAATTTGAAGCCCTGCTTTTCCATCAAATTGAAATTTCAAGTCAAACTTACCCTGATACACCGGCGGGTATTCTCCTTGCACAGGGGCGTGGGCAAACATTGTGTTTTGCCCTTACCCGACATACATTAACCATACAGGCGCGCAATGGCGCGCGCCCATGCAGTGAAGGAGAAGGCATGCCGGAGTTTCGACAAAACAGTGTGGACGACCTGCGCAACGTAACCACTGAATCCTGGCGCGTCATCCGGATTATGGCGGAAATGGCCCAAGCGCTTGACGCGCTCAACGACATAAAGGGCAACTGCATCTCCGTTTTCGGATCAGCTCGCGCCTTGCCGGAAACACGCGAATACCGTGAAGCGGAAAAACTTGGCCGACTGCTGGCGCAAGCGAATTTCGCCGTCATCACCGGCGGCGGCCCCGGCGTCATGGAAGCGGCCAACAAGGGCGCGTACGAGGCGGGCGGCGAATCCATCGGGCTGCACATTCACCTGCCGCATGAGCAGGGTTGCAACACCTATCTGAAAACGCGCTGTGATTTCCGCTATTTTTTTGTCCGCAAGTTCATGTTCGTAAAATATTCCATGGCCTATGTGGTCATGCCCGGCGGCATGGGCACCATTGATGAGTTTTCCGAGGCCTTTGTACTGGCCCAGAAAGGCCGCGCCCGCGCCTTCCCCATCATTCTTTACGATTCCTCCTACTGGAGCGGTTTTCTGGAATGGATGCGCAAAAATATGGCGGCAGGCGGGCACATCAGGGAATCGGAAATTGAAAAACTCGTCAGTGTCCGCGACACGCCGGAAGAAGTGGTCAACCATTTGTGCAGCAGCATCATTTTGTAGCCCCGCGAGTGTTCGCGCCTGCCGGGCCAACACCCACCCCTCCGCCGGGGCGGACTTGGGAAGAACTTATGGGCATGGCCCTTGCTTTGGCGCGTGAGGGGGGGCGCGCCGGGGAAACGCCGGTGGGGGCGGTGGTTGTCGGGCCGGACGGGCGTGTGCAGGCACAGGCGCGCAACGCGCCGATAGCCTTGCGTGACCCCACGGCCCATGCGGAAATTCTGGCCCTGCGGGCTGCCGGGCGGGCGCTGGACAATTACCGGCTGAACGGTTGCGTGCTCGTCGTCACGCTGGAACCCTGCCCCATGTGCGCGGCGGCCCTGGCGCACGCCCGCGTTGCCGGGCTTGTTTTCGGCGCGGCGGACGCGCAGGCCGGAGCGGTGATTTCCCGCGCGGAATACCTGGAGGTTCCTTTTTGTAATCACCGCGTCTGGCACATGGGGGGCGTGCGGGCTGAAGAATGCGCCGTCCTTTTGCGCGATTTTTTTGCGAACAAACGCTGACCTGTCTTTAACACAACTAAAAATAGTGTTAAAAAATACTGTGTTGACGCAATGCCTTCTCCTTCAGACACTGCATTCGTTTCACCTTCCGTTTTATGGCGGCGCATCTTGACGAGCGGAAAAACGGCATTAATCTAAATTTCAAATACTGAAAGGAGGACGCCATGAATCTCATTAAATTTAATCCTTCGCGTTGGTTCGGCAATGAAGATGGCGACAAGTCTCTCGTTGTCCGCCGCCGTGGCGACAACCCCAGAGATGTTTTCCGTTCGGAAGTTGATCGTCTCTTCGACAGTTTTTTGGCTCCTTTTGGGGGGCCGCTCATGTCGCCGCTATTCGGCAGCGCTTATGACGGGGACGTGATACTGAAGCCCCGCCTTGACCTTGACGCATCCGACAAGGAATATGTCGTAGCTGCGGAACTGCCCGGGGTGGATGAAAAGGATGTCTCCATTGAAGTGAGCAAGAACACGCTTACGATAAGCGGCGAGAAGAAAAAAGAATTTGAGGACAAAGATGAAAAGGGCGTACGCCATGTGGAGCGCAGCTACGGTTTCTTCCAACGCGCGCTTGCCTTGCCGGATGATGCCGATATCGACGGCATAAAGGCCGGTTTCAGCAAGGGGGTGCTCCGCGTGACCATCCCGAGGATAGAGGCCAAGAAGGACACACGAAAGGTGGAAATCACAAAAGACTGAATGCTTCCCATCGCCTTGATGGTGGAGGACAGGTAAAAGATCCGGCAATTTGGTCTGCCCCCCCTGGCGGGCAGACCAAATTTAACCGAAGGCCCGCGCCGCCCCTCATGGCATACAACTCCCAGTAATAGTTGTAATTAATATTTTTTTCCAAAATACTAAAGGTAAGCTTGCGCTCTGCCGATAAGCCTTGTAATTAATCTATTGCGGGGAAGGAGAGTGCATATGGTGACCTATACAGATATCGCCGCAGTCGGCCCGATATCAAGCGCGGAACAGATTTTGAGCATACTTGGCCAGAAGATCGGATCCGGCCAGCAGTTGACCATGCCGGAAACCCTGATGGCCATGAGCATGGTGGCAAAACAGAGAATGGACGCCTACGGGCCGTCCCCGACGAACATGAAGTTGAAGACTCCCGCGCTGCCTGAAGATGTAAAGGGAGTTTTGGCAAATTATTCCAGCGTATGAGCAAAGCGAGGAAATCTTGAGCGCGTCCATTGATGACATTACGGTGCAGTATGAGGAAAACGGGCAAATTCTCGTCAACGAGCTTGACAAGGTTGTGCTGAGCAAGGGCGCGTGGACGACAATTTTGTTCCGCTACCAGGAATGGCGGGCCGCATCCGATGATTACGGCCCGGACAAATACGTCATTCGCCGGTATAAAAAGTCGGGCGGCGAATATCGGCCGCAGTCGAAATTCACCATCTCAAGCGCCGAACAGGCGCGCAAGATAATAGAGGCCCTGCGGTCGTGGCTTCCCGATGAAGAGACCGGTAAAAAGTAAGTTGCGGTTTTTGCCTATATATGCAGAAACCTGAACCTTCCACAATTCCGCTTGCCCCGGGCGTCTATCTTTACAGAGACGGCCGGGGAAATGTCATATATGTGGGCAAGGCCCGTCTGCTGAGGCGACGTGTGCTTTCCTATTTTCGGGCGGAGGGGCTTGCCGCCAAGACGCTGGCCATGGTGAACCGCGCCGAAAAGCTCGACTGGCTGACCACAACCACGGAAAAAGAAGCCCTGCTGCTGGAAGCGAGCCTGATAAAGAAATACCGCCCGCGCTACAATATCATTCTGCGTGACGACAAGCACTATGTGCTGTTTCGCCTTAATACAAAGCATGCGTTCCCGCGGCTGGAAATCGTGCGGCGCGTCCGCAAGGACGGCGCGCGGTACTTCGGCCCCTTCACCTCGGCTCTGTCCGCGCGTGAAACCTGGAAGCTGATCCACAAGGCCTTTGCCCTGCGCCGCTGTACGGATCAGGGCATGAGGAACAGGGTGCGACCCTGCCTGTATCACCATATAGGCCAGTGCCCCGCCCCCTGCATGGGCCTGATTTCGTTTGAAGCCTACCAGGAAACGGCGCGCAAGGTGTGTGATTTGCTGCAGGGGCGCGCCGCATTCCTGCTGAAAACGCTGCGCGGGGAAATGACGCGCGCTTCCAACGCTCTGAAATTTGAAGAAGCCGCCGTGCTGCGCGACCAGATATTCTCTGTTGAGCAAACGCTGGAGCGTCAGGCAGCGGTTTTGCCCGGCGGCGGCGATGTGGACGCCGTGGGGCTGCACGCGGCGGATGACGGGCTTGCCCTGGGGATAATCTTTGTGCGGGGCGGCGCTATGACGGACGGGCGCGCTTTTTTTTGGCCGGGATTGACTTTTGAAGACGCGACGGAATTGTTGTGGACCTTTGTGAACCAGTACTACATGGACGCCATGCCGCCCAGGCGGGTGCTGCTGCCCTGGCTGCCGCCGGAGGCGGCTTCTGAAGACGCCGGTGAGACGTCGCGGGAATTGCTTGAACAGGTGCTTGGCGACCGGCGCGGCGGGCAGGTGCGCATTGTCGCCCCGCAGCGCGCGGAAGACAACCGTCTTGTGGATCTTGCCCAGGCGAGCGCGCGGGAAGAAGCCCGCCGCCGTCATGGGGAGCCAGTGGCCAATCGTCTCGGCAAGGCGCTGTATCTGGCCGAACCGCCCCGGCGCATTGAATGCGTGGACGTTTCCCATACAAGCGGGCGGCAGACAAAGGTGGGGCTGGTGGTTTTTGAAGATGGCCGGCCGTGTCCGTCCGACTACAGGGCCTATTCCATGCCGGACAGCAACGACGACTACGCGACGCTGGGCGCGTGGATGAAGCGGCGTCTGGAGAGCGGCCCCCCCTGGCCGGATTTGCTGCTGATTGACGGCGGCAGGGGGCAGTTGTCCGCTGTCGGGCGCGCCATGGCCTTGGCCGGTCAGGAAAAATTGTTCAGTTTGGCGGCCATTGCCAAGGCGCGTGACGAACAGGGGCGACCGGACAGGCGGGCGGGCAATGTGGGCGACAGGATTTTTGTGCCCGGCAGGGTGAACGCCTTGCCCCTGCGGGAGGGAAGTGAGGAACTTTTGTTCCTGCAAAACGTGCGCGATGCCGCGCACCGTTTTGTTCTCGGCCGTCACCGGCGGGCAAGCCGCGCGGCGGCGGTTGTGAGCGAGATCATGCGCCTGCCCGGCATCGGCCCTGCAACATCGCGTCAACTTTGGGAAAAATTTGGAAGTATTGAGGCCATTCGCGCGGCGGCTCTGGAGGATTTGTGCTCCATCCCCGGCATAGGAAAGAACAGGGCAACGGCGCTTTTGAACAAGCTTGCCTCACTGGGCTAAAATAGAAATTTCATATCTTTCAGTTGCCTTTTACAAAAGTTCAGGATATGGTAATGCTCCAAAATTGGTAGCGCCGACCAGGAACGGAGGTTGCGCAATGACTTTTCCCCCGCTGAAAATCAGTGATATTACCGCCAGAGTGCCAATTGTTCAGGGAGGCATGGGCGTCGGCATATCTCTTTCCGGTTTGGCCTCGGCCGTTGCCAATCAGGGCGGCATAGGCGTTATCGCCGGGGCCATGATAGGCATGAGAGAGCCGGATATCGCCAAAAATCCGCTGGAGGCCAACCTGCGCGCTCTGCGCCAGGAGATCACGCGGGCGCGGGAACTTTCCAGCGGCATCATAGGCGTCAATATCATGGTCGCCCTGACGACCTTCAGCCAGATGGTGCGCACAGCCATTGAAAGCAAGGTGGACGTCATATTTTCGGGCGCGGGGCTTCCCACGGACATGCCGCGCCATTTGCGCGAGCTTTGTGAAGAAAAGAAAGAAGAATTCAAAACAAAACTGGTGCCCATTGTTTCCTCCGCCAGAGCCGCGACAATTTTGGCCAAAAAATGGATGTCCCATTTCAACTATCTGCCTGACGCCTTTGTGGTGGAAGGCCCGAAGGCCGGCGGGCATCTGGGGTTCAAACCCGAAGAACTCCAGGACCCCTCCTACGCCCTGGAAAAACTGGTGCCGGAGGTGGTTGAGGCGGTAAGGCCCTTTGAAGACAAAACCGGACGCGCCGTGCCTGTTATCGCGGCCGGCGGCGTGTACACGGGCGCGGACATCAAGAAATTTCTGGATCTGGGGGCCTCCGGGGTGCAGATGGGCACGCGCTTTGTGGCAACGCATGAATGTGACGCGGATGTGCGCTTCAAACAGTCCTATATTTCCGCCAAACAGGATGACGTGACCATTATAACCAGCCCTGTGGGCATGCCCGGCCGCGCCCTTGACAATGAATTTATCGCCTCGGCGCGCAGCGGCCACAAAAAACCCTTCAAGTGCGTTTTTCATTGTGTGAGCACCTGCCAGCAGGAAAAAACCCCCTACTGCATCGCCCAGGCCTTGGTCAATGCCATGAAGGGCAATCTGGAACGTGGTTTTGCCTTTTGCGGGGCAAATGTTTTTCGCGTCAATGAAATTATTTCCGTGCGCGAGCTTATGGACTCATTGCAGCGTGAGTTCGACGAGGCCGTGGATGCGTTGGGCAAGGGCGTACAGAACCTTGCGCGCAAGGCGATGGCCCTCTGATTCGGATTCCAATTCTCAAATAGAATTAACGCGTATTTAATTGAGAACCGGAATAACGCCAGAGGGGCAAAAAAGGCCTTGCGGCGGCCAATTCCTCAAGCGGAATGTCCACATCCTGCGCTCCTGCCGCCCACGGCGCAACCTGGTACGGTTGAAAGCGTATGCACACGCCCATTGGCGTGAGCGTCAGGCTGGAAAAATTCTCTATGACCGGTTCCGTGCCTTCCCTGATCATCCGCTCCATGCGGCTGCCCGCGAAGCGCGTGAAAAGCTCCTTGCGCGACCATTGGGACATGAGTTCAAGGGCCGCGTCCACATCTTCGAATATGTCCACAATGTCCAGACGCTGTCCGGTAATCAGGCTGTAGTTCAGGGTAATGATGTCCCGGTTGCCATGCGCGCCGCCTGTGTACGTCCATATGTCAAAGGTAAGGCTTACGGCCGCGGCGGAGGGGCAGGACACGGCGTATGTTCCGCTCAGTTCGTAGGGGTCTTTGCTGTCCGGCGCGTTGTTTTCGCCAACAAAGCAGTCGTCAAAGGCATCGGCCATGTTTGCCGCCCACCGGGCGATGTCCGCGTCGATGTCGCTGCGTCCGAGGGAAGGGTAGGTTATGTTTATCTCTGGCCTGCCCGGACGGTTTGAGCGTTTGAGCAAGTGATCAATAATGCCCGGTTTGTCCGGCTGGCGTGATCCGGAAATGGCGGACGCCGCCGCCGCAACTTCCCGCAGCATCGCATTGACCGGAATTTGCGTCGTGGATGCGTATGTGGCGGCGGTGATGACATAAAAAATCGCAAGAGCGGACAAATGCAAAAAATAATGTGTCATGGCGTGCTATACTTTGAATCCCAGGCGCAGTTTTGAAACATGGCGCCAATTTTTGATCAACAACGCCGTCGCGAGCGCAAGGTACGTCCAGGCGTAAAAAACGTGCAGGCGCAAGGGATCGGCGGGAAGCCCGAAAAGAGCCTCAAAGGAAGTTTCGTACAGCGGCGAAAAAAGCTGGGCCGAAAACAGCAGCAGCAGCCAGAACGCCTCACGCGTTGAAAGCCGTAAATCCGAAAGCAGAGCCACGGCAAAAAGCGACTGCCCAGCCGTCAGCAGTATTTCCTGCAACTGGTGGCTGTCCAGGGGGATGGGCGGGGAAAAGCTGCCGGAAGAAAGCGCGTACACGCCGGGTATGGTGCCGACAAGCAGTGTCCATTGGTTGAGTTTGGACGAAAGCAGGCTGGCCAGGGCCAGTCCGGAGTTGCCGCGAAAGGCGAACATCAGGGAAATTATGAACTCCGGGGCTTCCGAGGCGATGGGCGCCAGCCATTGCACCAACAAAAACTCGTTGACTCCGAGCAGCTTGCCGCTGGCAACCAGGTTTTCGCTGAAGGGTTCGGCATTGCAGAAAATGACGAAGGCGGAATAAAAAAAAATGCCCAAAGTGGTCCACAGCCTGCGTCTGCCCGGAATTTGCGCCAGAACGGCCGCAGGGCCTTCCGGGCTTTCTTCTTCAACCGGACGGCGGCTTACGATGCAGATGTACCAGATATAAATGGAGAGGAAAATCACGCCGTCAAACCAGGTCAGCGACCCCTTGAGCGGGATCGTCAGGGCATAGAGCGTGGCCAGGGCCAGAAAAAGCACGTCCGTGCGCTTGTCTTCGTCAAGGATGACGGCAGAGTGGAATCGTCCGGCGAAAACAAGGACTATGGCCGACCAGCCGACGCCGACCAGCAGGCGGTTGGCCCCGGTCATATTTGCGATAGCGTAGTGCGCATAGGCGCTTTGCGGATCTTTGCCCGCCATCCAGGTAAAATACATGTCCACGGAGTATTCCGGCAGCACGGCGATAAGGGCCACAACAGCCACGGCCACGGCTTGGGGAATATCCATCTGCGCTGTTTCGCAGGCCCAGGTCAGCAGGAAGGAAGCCCCGAGGATGGCCATGCCCGCGAGCAGGGCCGCCCACAACGGTGAGAAGTCAGGATGCGTGAAACGAAAGACAACGCCCGGCAGTGTGATGAGAACAGCCAGAATAAAGGGGCGCAGGGCGCGGAAAGACATTTGTGGCCTCAGCAGTTGCAAAAATGAAAATAAACGTAAATGGACACCTGCGGTCAGATACGCTTGCAGGATTTCTTTGTCAATGCCTTTTACTCCACTGGCTCATAATTTTGTCCATAAAAAAGCCTGCGCGGCGGCACCCGGCCACACGGCCGGTGCCGCCGCGCAGGCTTTTTCATGCCGTTGCAATAACTTCTATTTCCATTTTGGCGGCAAGGGGCAGGTCTTTCACGGCAAAACAACTGCGCGCCGGAAACGGCTTTTGAAAGAAGGTTGCGTACACTTCGTTCACGACAGGAAAATCATTTATGTCCGCAAGATAGATCGTTGTCTTGACCACTTTGCCAAGATCCGAGCCGGCGGATTCAAGAATATTTTTCACATTGGTCAATGCGGCCGCCGCCTGTTCCCTGATCCCTTCGGGCATGGTTTTCGTGGCAGGGTCAATGGGCAATTGACCGGAGGTGAAAATCAGGTTTTCCGTGGCCATGGCCTGGGAATAGGGGCCGACAGCGCCCGGCGCCTTGTCGGTGGCGATAACTTTGGGAGTTTTCATGTCTTTGTCCTCATGGTTGGTTAGATGCGTTTCACTTGCGCAGGACTTTTCCGGCCAGAACCGTGCTCAGGGGCTTGCCGTCGCGCACCGCGGCCCTGCCGTTCACAAAAACGTGCCGTATTCCTTCCGGATATTGGCGGGGATACTCATACGTTCCCTTGTCAATGACGGTTCGCGGATCAAAAACGACCACATCCGCGGCAAAGCCCTTTCTGAGCAGGCCGCGATCCTTGAGACCGAACACTTCCGCGGGGCGGCCGGTCATCTTGCGCACCGCCTCGTGCAGGGGAATGACTTTTTCCTCGCGCACATACTTGCCCAGCACGCGAGGGAATGCGCCGTACACGCGCGGGTGCGGTTTGCCGCCCAGAAGGCCGTCGGTGCAAACATTTTGTTCCGGCCTTGCGATAAATGCCCGGACGTGTTCTTCCAGTCCGTAAAAGTCCACCATGCCCACGGCGTTTTCTTCCTGATACAACAGGTCATAGGCGGCTTCCAGCGGATCCTTGCCGCGCATCCTGCCCAGTTCAATCAGGCTTTTTCCCAGCGTGTCCCTGTTGGCGTCTGTCTTTACGTCCGTGATAAAAATGCCGTCAAGACCGGCAAATGCCACAAAATTATCCCATCCGTCAATGCCGTTCAGAATGTCGTTGGTCATTTTTTTGCGTTCCGCAGGTGAAGCGAGACGCTCCAAAAGATTGTTCGTGCCGCCGTCGTGCGTCCAGGGGGGCAGAATAACGCCCAGCATGGTGCTGCCCGCGACGTAGGGATACTGATCAAAGGACACCCTGACGCCTTGGTCACGCGCTTTGTCAAGAAGGCCGAGCACCTTGTCGAGCAGGTGGGCGTAGATTTTTCCGCATATCTTGAAGTGGGAAAAATGCACCCGGACGCCGGAATCCCGGCCAATGGCAAGAACCTCTTCCATGGATTCGAGTATGCCGCCAGCTTCACTTCTCTGATGGATGACAAAGGGCACGTCGGCCCTGGCGGCGACCTTGCAGAGTTCGGTTACTTCATGGGTGTCGGCGTAAGCGCAGGGCATATAAATGAGGCCGGTGGAAAAACCGAACCCGCCGGAGGCAAGCTCACGCTCCAGCACCGCGCGCATTTTTTTCAACTCGGCGTCACTGGCAAGGCCGCCGGCCAGACCTCTGCCCTCCATACGCACATTGCCGTGCGGCACAAGATAACAAAGGTTTGTGCCGGAACCATTTTTTTCCAACATCTTCAGATAATTGTCAGTTGTTTGAAACGTCCAGTCCAGGTCGTCATTGTCGCCGTCCAGCCCGGCCAGATTTTTACGCCAGGGGCTGATATATTTGAGCGGCAGCGGCGCTGCGGCAATCCCGTCCTGCCCCAGAAATTCCGTGGTGACGCCCTGCATGAGTTTCGGGGTCAAATGGGGATTTTTGAAGACTTCCACATCAGAATGGCTGTGCGTGTCAATGAAGCCGGGCGCGATAACGCAGCCTTGCGCATCAATTATCTCGTCAAATCCGGCTTCATACATGCCGCCCGGATCGATAATGACATCGTTTTCCATGGCTACGGCTCCCGGATATCCGGGGGCACCGATGCCGTCGATAACAAGACCGTTTTTGATAAGTGTGCGCATGGCTGTTACCTCAGTTCCGACAGACGGTTGGCTTCAATATGCTCTCCGGCGATGGCCGGAGGCGCCGGGGGCACTCCACGGCTGATTTCAAATTTGGACACCGCGAAAAAGGCGGCGGTGCTGACGATGGAACCGAAAACAAGGGACATGACGCCGTAGGGTTGGCCCAGATACTGCCATACTCCGGCTGCTGCGGAACCGAACACAATGGCCGCCAATCCGCCGTTTCTGGTGGCGTTTTTATAGATAAAACCGAAGAGGAAGGCGGCAAATGGCCCGGCGGAACGCATGGTGAAGCCGAACACCAGCAAGGGGATGATGCCGATGCTCTCGTCCAGGGCGATCCAGAGGCTGGCAAGCCCCATGACGACAATGACACCCTTGCTTACCAGCACGATCCGGCGGTCGGAGGCTTTGGGGTTGACGTAGCGCTGGTAGATATCCTTGGTGAACAGCGTGCAGGAGCCGATGAGGTTGCCGGAAGCGCTGGACATGGTGGCGGCCACCACAGAAGCCATTACCAGACCGGCTATGAGCATGGGCGCGAACTTCATCGCGGCCATGGGCATGGCCTGGTTGGGGTTGATGCCGTCAAAATGGGCCAGAGCGCAAAGACCGATAATGGCCGGTATGAAGCCGTAGCAGGCCATGAGCAGGGAGCAGAGAAAGGAACCGAGACGGGCTGTTTTGATGTCCCGCGCGGCAAAATAGCGTTGAACGGCTTCTTGTCCGGTGGAAAACGTCATGAAATACATGAGGATTAGGCCTAGTATGGTTTTCCAGCCAACAAGGGTCAAGCCCAGTTTTTCCGGCGCTTTTGCGCCGATATTGGCGCTTATCGTTTCCCAGCCGCCCGCGCCGTTGAGGATGATGGGCATTGCTATGGCCATGCCCACAGTTATGAAAATGATGTGCACGATATCGGTGAAGGCCACGGAAACCAGCCCGCCCAGCATGGTGTACAGGGTGACGACAACAGCCACAACAATGGTCACCGTCACAAAATCAACGCCGGAGACAGTCTGGATGATGGAACTGGTCGCCTTGACCTGGGCCGCTGTCGCCACAAAGAGCGTGGCCAGAGAGAGTACGGTCGTGATAACGTGAGAAGGGGTGCCGTAGCGGCGGGCCAGAATCTCCGGCACTGTGGTGGCCATGGAGCGGCGCAGAAAGGGCGCTACAAAGGACACCAGGAAGATGCCGATACCCGCGCTGACAACATACCAACCGGCGGAAAGCCCCCAGTCGCCGTAGGCCCGCGCGGCCACGCCAATGGTGCTGCCGCCGCCTATTTCCGCAGCGGCCAGCGTCCCGGCCATCATCAGGGGGCCAAGGGAACGGCCGGCCAGATGGAAGTCTTCGGAATTTTTTACCTTCCTGAAAGAAACAAAGAGGGCGATGGCGATCATGGTCGCCATGTAGGCAATGATGATGTAAAAGGTCGCGTGCATGCTTGTCACTCCTTCAGCAGCGCCTGGCTGATGGCCGCGTATCCTGCCATGGCCGCGAACAGTTGATTGATCTCGATATATTCGTCGTTTGTATGCGCGAGGGTTTCGAGGGAAGGCCCGAATCCCAGGGTTTTTATGCCTTTTTCGCCAGCATAGTGGCTGGCGTTGGTACAGAAAGAGTAGTGGGTGACGTCAGGGGAAATGCCGGTGGAACGCAAGCCGGCAAGGGCACGCCGGATAAAATCTTCCTGCTGGTCGAAGACCCAGCCGGGGAAAAAGCGTTCCCCTTCAATGGCATTGCCGGTGTAGCAGTTTTCATGGCCTTTTGCGAAAGATACTGTGCCCTTGAAGGTGGGATCAGCCTGTTCCAGTTTCTGTATGGCCTCTTTGTAGGGAGCGAGAACCGAGTCCTGCGTTTCGCCCACAAGCAGCCTGCGGTCGTAGGTTGCCCGGCAGTGGCTGGGCACAACGGAAGCACCGGGATAGGGGGTCGAGATAATATCGGTCAACACGGAAACGCCAGACCCCAGAACAGGATGGGCGGGCGGCGCGATTTTTTCTATTTCCGCCGCCAGACGCAGCATGGAAAGAACGGCGTTGATCCCTTTTTGCGGATTGGCCGAATGGGCCGGCACGCCGAAGGTTTCCACCGTGATTTCCGCTCTGCCCCGTTGGCCTGTTTTCAAATTAAGTTCGGAAGCTTCACCGATGACGACTATATCCGGATTCACCCGCGCGCTGATTTCCCGCGCGGCGACACCCTCGAAGCATTCTTCGTGCACAACGCCCGCGATATAAATTTCTCCGGCAAAGTCGCCGCCGGTCTCTCCGGCGACTTTCACGGCGGCCGCGGCCATGGCCGCCACCGCGCCCTTCATGTCCGAAGCGCCGCGTCCGTAAATTTTGCCGTCCACCACTTCAGCCCCATAGGGATCGTGTTTCCAGACAGAGGGATCGGGCACGGGCACGGTGTCAATATGGCCGTCATAAAGAATTTTCCGGCCAGGGCGCTTGCCCTTGATGCAACCGGTAATGCTGCCGTACTTGTCCACATGAATGTCGTCAAATCCGTTTTTCTCCATATAGGCGCGCAACACGGCCACGACCTTGTCTTCCCGCCCGGAGCAGCTTGGCGCCCGGAGCAAGGCTCGCGTGAGATCCACAACATCTTTTTTTTGCTCTTGCGTAAGCATAAAATCACCTGCCTTCGTGAGGGTTTTTTCCGTGCCAGACAATATCGCGGTACATTTCGGGAGAGGTGTCGCCCTCCGTGCTGATGAGCAGCACCCTGGCGTTTTTGTCGATCCCAAGGGCCGCCGCCGCCCGGCCTGCCTGATCTGTCATGAGATACGCAAGCAGGCCGCAGCCGACGGCGCCGGATTCGCCCGAGACCACAGGCTGATCGCCCGGAAGCGGGGCCGCCAGAATACGCATGCCGTCAGCCGCCGTGTGATCGGGGCATGAGAAGACGCCTGACGCGTAATCCCGCAGCACCCCCCAGCTTATGGTGCTGGGTTCGCCGCAGGCAAGGCCGGCCATGATGGTCCGCATGTCGCCGTCCACGGTGTGGGGTGCGCCGTCGGCGGCTTTGACGGATCGGTAGATGCAGTTTGCGTTGTGCGGCTCAACTATCGCGGTGACGGGCGTTTTGTCGCCGAGAGCGGCGACAAAAAACCCCAGCGTCGCGCCGGCAAAGGAGCCGACGCCGGCCTGCAAAAAAAGATGCGTGGGCAAATCCGCGCCCGCATCGCGTATCTGGTCAAGAATTTCTTTGGCCAGCGTCATGTACCCCTGCATGATCCAGCGGGGGATATCCTCATATCCCTCCCACGCCGTGTCCTGCACCATGATGCCCCCGTGATCCTCCGCATACTTGTTGGCCAGCCGCACGGCATCGTCATAATTGTATTCGGTTATGACGCATTCCGCGCCTGTGGCGCGTATGTTGGCGGCCCGTGTTTCAGCGGAGCCCTTGGGCATGAAGACAATCGCTTTTTGCCCGAGTTGCTGCGCCGTCCAGGCGACGCCGCGTCCGTGGTTGCCGTCGGTGGCCGTTACAAAGGTAATGTCCCCGATCTGTCGGCGTATGGCCGCGGCGCAAAGCTCGTCACGGCTCAATGATTCGATGGGACGATCCAGGCGCTTTGCGAGAAGACGGCCAATGGCGTAAGAGCCGCCCAGAACCTTGAAAGCGTTAAGGCCGAATCGCCAGGACTCGTCCTTGACCAGAATTTGTTCCACCCCCAGATGTTTTGCCAGATTCGGCAGGGGAACAAGAGGGGTAGGCGCGTATTCGCGAAAACTTTTGTGAAAATTCTGAACCCGTTCGGCTTCAGCGGCGTTGAAATCATCAAGGCTTGTGCCCCTGCCCGGCTCCCGCCTCATCGGGTTATGGAAAAAATCTGTGCTGCTCATGGCGTTTCTCCCTTCTGTCATCATGTTCGACCTGCCATAAGCAAGAATGGGGCCAGGGCATTGTCGTAAAAACAGCATTGTAATATCAGCAGGATATGCAGTCTGTTGTCGTGAAGGAGAGGTCGATGGATTGTTTATCAAAATGATAATTATCGTTTTGATAAACAGGCCGGACGCTGAATCTCATTTTGATAACAGCGATGCCGTCAGAGCGGTTTGACTTTAAAAATGCGAGAGTATTTACTTAAATATAGATAATACAGTTTCTCGGAGTGAAAAAAAACAAGTCAGTAGTGGTGACGGCATGCCAAATACGTAATGTCAGGTCAACCATGAATTCTTTCCGCAAATTGCATCCACATTCTTTGCAGAGAACCGCTGCTTGCCTGCCGCAACACCACTTTTCACTATCCGCCCGGAACCGCATTTTTTGCATGTCGGCATTTTCCCCTCTCCTTCTTTTCAGATGGGGGTATTCTGCCGGAAATATATATTTAAGTCAACACTCTCAAATTCCTTATCGACACCTCGGCGGACGGGAAGACAGGGAACGGCTGGGCGGGATATTGGCTGGCGCGGAAATCATGCGT
>JAISZT010000087.1 GCA_031284485.1 Desulfovibrio sp. | reverse complement strand
GGCGATTCGCTCAACCTCGTTTTCCGGTTCGGGCAGTGTGATGCTGATTTCCGGCGAGGCGTTGTTCCTGTGCCGTTTTAGCTGCTTTGCAAAAAGATTTGAATACCGCAGGACGGCGGTGTCGCCTTGCCCTGCCAAAGCCCCTGCCTGCTTTCTCTCATGTTATTCGAGATTTTCATATTTTGCGATCATCCTTTGGCAATAGTTTGAAAATAATATATAAATTATATTATTTTTCTTCTTTTCTTATAATTTCCCATTCAGCGCCGCATTCATTGCAGCGCCAAAAGTAGCAATTCTTAACATATGTTGTCGAAACATTTTTTGTTCTTGTTTTTCCACTAGCTAACCTCTCTGTTACTTCCTTTCTGCCTCTCCATCTATCAATTTCTTTAATTTTATAATTAACAACATTTGTAGACATACATATTTCACAACTTGAAGAAAGAGCTCTCCCCAGTTTTTTGAATATCCCCCAAAATCCACTATCGAGATTAATTGATTTTTTGAATGCTGCGTACGTTTCACGTTCTCGTTCGTCTATTTCGTCATCAGATTTCATAACAGATTCTATTGCAAGTACTATCGCTTTTTTTTCATTAATTTTTAATTTAGACAGTAATTGTCCATTTTCACACATAGCAGAAACAATAGAATGTTGATCTTGTATTTTGTTCTTGAGTCTTTTAAATGATTCATCAACTTCCTGTGATATATTTTCATTTATTTTATTTTTAAAAGTTACATTGCTATCTCTCAGATATTTTATTGAAGAATATAGTTGGTTAAGCTCTTCTTTTTCAACATCGCCATCGGCAAAAATCATCAATACTAATGAGTCATAAACAGCATTGTTAATCATTGTTCCCATCCTTATCTGACTGTTGTTGAGATGTTGTTTCAGCTGCCCAGATCATTTGCGCTTTCTCCACTCCCACGGCGGCATCGCCTTGCCCTGCCAAAGCCCCTGTCTGCTTTCCCTGGCTTGCATCTCCAGCTTTTTCCATCCGGCGCACTCGGCGCGTTTGCAATATTGGGGATATAGCCAAGCCAGTCCGGCCGTGAGCAGCTTTTCTTCCAGGGCAACACCGTCTTTTGTTTTGACGATGGCAACCACACGGCCATATCTGTCTTGGTCCACCGGGATAAGCTCCACGGTATCCGTCAGGAGCAAGTCCTCGACAAATTCTTGTGCCTCCGGGCCGTATTCCTGCTTTTTCTCCGGGCAATCCACCCCGTACAGACGAACCGTGATTTCTCTCCCCTCAACTCTGACGCTGATGGTGTCGCCGTCAGACACGCGCAGCACCGCGCCGGATATGCTTTTTTGGGCTTGTGCAGGCTGTTTTTTCTGCGTCTGCTGGCGCGGTGGACTGCTTTGTTCCTGTCGCGCGTTTTGCGCGTTCAACGCGGCCAGCATGTCCGCCTGGCTGTCAAAGCTCTGCCCGGCCAGCGGGCCTCGGTGGCAGTGGTAGCCGCCGCGTTTGCGGTCATTGTGGCAGCCGTAGGAGTCAAGCCCGCCGCCGTGGGCAAGGACGATGGCGGGTAACAAGAGAGTAATCAGGCCAATTAAAATTGCAGAAATTTTCATATTATTGTTTTAAGGGATAAAAATCCAAGATGCATGGTTCTCATATGTCCTCCCGTTCACTGTTTTCCTTCAACTTTGACGCTGATGGTGTCGCCGTCAGACACGCGCAGCACCGCGCCGGAAAGACCTGCTTCTTGCGCCTGGGATATGGAGTGGAGCAGGAGCAAGTAAATTGCGCAGAGACAGGCAAGGCGGCGCGGCATGATCATGCTTTCGCAGTGCGATTACTTTGACAGGATTCTCCCCTCTTTATCGGTGAATTTTCCGCAGATAAGCATGATTAAATCTATGAGTGCCCATATGCCGAGGCCGCCGAGAGTAAAGAGCTGAAGAATTCCCGTGCCCACCTTGCCGACATAAAACCTGTGCACGCCAAGAGCGCCTAAAAATAAGCACAGGAGGATTCCGGCGACTTTACTTTTGGGACTGGTGTTTTGTTCGGCGGCGGATGTGTTCGGGTGTCCGCACGAGGGGCATGTAGCAGCCTGATCTGAAATTTCTTTACCGCAATTGGCGCAAAACATAGCATCTCCAATAGGTTGGGTGTGACTATCGTAATACGGTTCACTTTGCCCGCGTAAATATTACCTTCTTTTTATCACCTTCGTTGGTGATTTCAAGAGTGTCGTTGCTCTTAAAGGCGATGCGCATGGTATCCTTGCCTGTTTTGAGCGTCAGGACACTGCCGCTGTCCGAGACAACGCTGAAATCAGAGGTGTCAGAGAACTCGCCCATGCCCACGGTCAGCTTTTTTGCCGGCGAATCGACGGTTATGCTCACGGCGCCTATAATCATCGCGGCCAATTCGGGCATCATTTCCATTTTCTTGCGATCAGCCTCATCCATCAGGGCTATACTGGCCTTTACGTCGCAATTCCATTTGCCGTTCAGCTTTTCGAGGTTGGTCGGGCCGCAGGCCGCGAGGCAGAGTAAAAGCAGGCATAGCGCTATGCGTTTCATGATGTCAGTACTCCTATTCACTGTCGCTTGGCGACAAACGGACAGCAGGTTGAGAAATTGGGGCAGATCCCTGCGCTTCTTCCGCCGTAGGGACTGGTATCTGCTGTAGCAGTTTTTCTTCCTGTAGGGCAATGATTTTTTCTTTGTCGGCAAGCCGTTTGTCTTTTTCCGCCAATAATTCGCACAAGAGCGCCGTTTCATCGTTTGTGCCTGGTTCGTCAATTGTCGATACCGGCGCGTCCAATCCTTCCGGATCTCCCTCGCCTTTGCCCATGAGAAGCCAATCAAGAGAGATGCCAAGCTTATCCGCCATGAGTATTAAGCTCTGCGTATCAGGGAACTGTTGGCCCGGTTTCCAGCGTCGATAGGTGGCTTTACTCGTTTGGAGAAATTCGGCGACGGCTTCATCTGTGTCGCGCTTTCCTTCGTCAGCAAGTTTTTTCCTGATTTTTTCTTTAATAATTCCGAAGCGATATATATAATCCATAATTATTGACTACTTTTTGGATAAATTTTGATTGACAAAGTATTCAAAATTGAGCATATATTTCTCATCAACAATTTGATTCAACTTTTAGCGAGGAAAGCCATGCGGATGACCGGATTTACTCCTGACGAGATTGCCACCCTGAAAGAGGCGGGCTTCGACGGTGCTGTCACCCAAGGCTATGCGCCGGAGTTCATGCGCTATGAATTGGAAGATGTCGGCCCCCTCACCATTCGATGCAAATCTTTTATCACCCGGTACACGCCTCGTGACAAGATTGACGTGCTCCAGGGTATTCATGTTTTCATTACAGCCACGAACGAAGACATCTGCTACCAGCGCCGCCGAGACAAGGTGACGACTTTGGAGGAAGCCGTCACCGCTCTTGGCTTCAAGTTTCCTCCTGATTTCCATAAGACCCCACTGGAGTAAAAACACATGCAAGCCATTGATGCAAAAAGCGGTATGAATCTATCAGATCTGACCCGCGATGAAAAGCGGGAAATTTGGATAAAGCGCCAGGGCGAAACTCTGGAAAACCTGGCCGTTGTCTGCGGGTGCGGCATATCCGCTCTGTCCAGACATTTCCGCAATGATACCATGCCGACCGCGCACCATCAGAAACTGGTGGAGTACGGCATGCCCGCGGATACTCTGCCCGATCCCCTGGATCGGCCGCGAGGGCCGAAACCGCGCAACGCGATGCCCATGACGGCTCTGGCGCAGGCTCAGTGATGCGGCAGTTTATCCGGATCGTACCTTTTTTTGCGGCACCGTCTACGCAATTTCAGGAGGCGCAAAAGCATGCCCACGTATAGCATCAAATCCTACCCATCCCTGACCGCCGTCTGCCACCAGACGGTTCTGCGCGCCCCCTCCGGGCTGGATGCGCGAACCATCGCCGAGCTGGTCGGGTACGGTAGCTACCAGACCATGATGAGCGAGCTGTCCGGCCAGCCCGGGCACAAGCTCGGCGCGGAT